>NZ_JBVITR010000041.1:0-20722 GCF_055574875.1 Streptomyces sp. NPDC034670 | reverse complement strand
GCCCCCCCCACCCCCCCCCTCCCCCCCCCCCCCCCCCCCCCCCCCCCCCCCCCCCCCCCCCCCCCCCCCCCCCCCCCCCCCCCCCCGCCACCGGCCGTGACGCGCCGTGAGCGGCTCCGCCCGGCCCTGCCCCCCCCGGCGTCCCGGGCACCACCGGCACCCGGCGGACACGCCGACGGCGGGCCGCCCGGAAAGCGGCCCGCCGTCGAGGGGGGAGATGCCGACGCGGTCGGCAGGCGCCTACGCGGCCTTCGCCTTGCTCGCGTACATGTCCACGTACTCCTGCCCGGACAGCCGCATCACCTCGGCCATCACCGAGTCGGTGACCGCGCGCAGGACGTAGCGGTCGCGGTCCATGCCGTCGTACCGGGAGAACTCCATCGCCTCGCCGAAGCGGACCGTCACCCGGCCCGGCCGGGGCAGGCCCGCGCCGCCCGGCTGGAGCTTGTCGGTGCCGATCATGGCGAACGGCACGACGGGCGCGCCGGTCATCAGGGTGAGCCGGGCGATGCCGGTGCGGCCCCGGTAGAGACGGCCGTCGGGGGAGCGGGTGCCCTCCGGGTAGATGCCGAAGACCTTGCCCTCCTCCAGGACCCGGCGCCCGGTCATCAGCGCCGCGACCCCGCCCCGGCCGCCGTCCCGGTCGACCGGGATCATGCCGACACCGGTGAAGAACCAGGCCATCATCCGGCCCTTGAGGCCCTTGCCGGTGACGTACTCGTCCTTGCCGATGAAGAAGACCTGCCGGTCGCAGACCAGCGGCAGGATCATCGAGTCGATGAACGTCAGGTGGTTGCCGGCCAGGATGACCGGACCGTCGCCGGGGATGTGCTCCGCGCCCTCCACCCGTGGGCGGAACATCAGGCGCATGATCGGACCGAGCACTGCCTTGATGAGCGCGAAGCGGGACAACGGGCCCTCCGGTGGGAAGCGGACGTCGGTGCATGCCGTATGAGTCGGTGCAGGTGAGGACATTACTCGCGGTCCGGGGAGGCGCGCACGTCGGGCTCACGGGACCGGCCGAGGTCTTACGTCCTCTTGACCGCGGGTTCACCTGCCGGATCCGGTCCCCCGACCGCCCGGAGCACCGCCGTCACCCGGTGACGGAGCTCACCCCCACCCGCACACCGGGCGGGTGCCCCGAACCGCCCGGCCGAACCGGACGAACCGTCAGGACACGGTGGAACACGCCCCGTGTACGGCGGACGCGCGACCCGGACCCGGCGGGCGCGCGCCATGCGACATCACCCGGGTGTTCGGCCCGGGGTCTCCCTCCCGTCACGTACGCGCACCTACGATCGGCCCGCACTGAACGAACCGACCGCAGGAGGGCGCTGATGGGAACGCGGGAGTCGAACGAGCGGGCGGACGGGACCGGACGGCGGGCCCTGCTCGGCGCGGCGGTGCTCGGCGCGTCCGCGACGGTCCTGGGAGCGGGCGGCACGGCGAGAGCCGCCGGCGCCCGGCACGGCGGCGGCCGGGGGCTGAAGGGACTGCCCGTCCCCACCGTCATCGGCCACCGCGGGGCCAGCGGTTACCGGCCCGAGCACACCCTCGGCGCCTACCAGCTCGCCCTCGACATGGGTGCGGACATCGTCGAGGCCGGCGACCTCGTGCCCACCCGGGACGGCCACCTCGTCTGCCGGCACGAGCCGGAGATCGGCGCCACCACGGACGTCGCCGACCACCCCGAGTTCGCCGGCCGCAGGACCACCAAGACCCTGGACGGCGTCCCGGTCACCGGCTGGTTCACCGAGGACTTCACCCTCGCCGAACTGAAGCGGCTGCGCGCCGTCGAGCGCATCCCGGCCAACCGCCCGCACAACACCCTCTACGACGGCCGCTGGGGGATCCCCACCTTCGAGGAGGTGCTGCGCTGGCAGGACGAGCAGACCCGCGAGCGCGGCGAGCAGGTCTGGATCTACCCCGAGCTCAAGCACCCCACCTACTTCCGGGGGCTCGGCCTCGGCCTGGAGGAGCGGGTCGCCGGGCTGCTGCGGAAGTACGGCAAGAACCGCCGGAACTCCCCGGTCGTCCTGCAGTCCTTCGAGCCGACCGCCGTGCGGCGCCTGAGCCGGCTCGTCGGCAACCCGCTCGTGGTGCTCCTGTCCGGCGCGGACACCCGCCCCTGGGACTTCGTCGAGGCGGGCGACCCGCGGACCGTCGCCGACCTCGTCGCCCCCGAGGGGCTGAAGGAGATCGCCTCCTACGCCCAGGGCATCGGGCCCACCCTCGACCTCGTCATCCCGCGCGACGCCGGCGGCCGGCTCACCGAGCCCACCACCCTGGTCCGCGACGCCCACCGGGCGGGCCTGATCCTGCACCCCTACACGCTGCGCAACGAGAACCCCTTCCTGCCCGCCGACTTCCGCAGGGGCACCGACCCCGACGCCTACGGCGACGTCTTCGGCGCCTACCGGGCGTACTTCGCCACCGGCATCGACGGAGTCTTCACCGACCATCCCGACACCGGCCTGCTGGCCCGCGAGGAGTTCGTCAACAAGTGAGGGGAACACCCCGGTCGGGGTGATCTCCGGCCGCTCCGCGCAACTGCGCGCGGGGCGGCCGGGTCGTTGTGCGTATGACGCACGAGCCGGTCACGACACACGACCCGGTCGCCTCCGGCCTGGTCGCCTCCCTCCGCCCGCTGCTCACCGCGGAGGCCCTCGCCGAGGCGCCCGGCTCCGGGGCCGAACCCGGTGACCTGGAGCAGGCGGTCTGGCTCCGCCTCCTGGAACGCCTCGACGCCCAGGGCCCGCCGCACGATCCCCAGGGCTGGCTCCGCCGGGCCGTCCGCGCGGAGGCCCGCCGCGCCCGCCGCACCGCCCGCCGCGAAACGCCGCTCGGCCGCGAACCCGCCGACGACGGCGACCGCGGTCCCGAACACCTGGCGCTCGCCGCCGCCCGCCGCCGTGCCCTGCGGGACGCCGTGCGGCGGCTGCCCGGCCGCTGTCCCCGGCTGCTGGAGGCGCTGTTGTCCCCGGACGATCCGACATACCGGGAAATCGCAGGGGAGTTGGGTATCTCACAGGGCAGTCTCGGCCCGGAACGTTCCAGATGCCTGGGATGTCTGCGTCGTTTGCTCGCGCCGGAGGTTGCGGCCCGTCGAGGACGGGGATAGGAGTGGGGGACGACAGGTGATCAGGTGAGCGGGAGGCATGCGCACATGGGCATGAGCGTGACCATCTCTGCGGCGGCCGAGCAGGACGCGGAGCAGATCTTCAGGTTGCAGTACCTGTGCTTCCAGAGCGAGGCGGCGCTCTACGGCAACTACCGCATCGACCCGCTCGTCCAGACCCTCGACTCGGTCCGCGAGGAGGTCGCCGCCGACTGCGTCTTCGTCGCCCGCCTCGGCGACGAGGTCGTCGGATCGGTGCACGGCAGGATCACCGAGGACGGTGCCGCCGCCATCGGCAAGCTCTGCGTCCACCCCCGCCTCCAGGGACACGGCATCGGCGCGCGTCTGCTCCGGGCGGCGGAGTCGGCCCTCGCGGGCGAGCGCGGCGCCCGGACGTTCCGGCTGCACGCCGGGCACCGCAGCGAGAGCAACCTGCGGCTCTACAGCAAGGTCGGCTACCAGCGGGTGGGGACGTCCCGGGGCGCGGACGGCGTGCCGATGATCGTCCTGGAGAAGAAGACGGAGGAGTACGCGACCACGGCCTGACGGCCGGTCAGGACGCCGGCCGCGCCGTGCGCGCCCTGCGCAGCCAGTACAGGGCCGTCAGGGGCAGCAGCACGGGGATGAAGAGGTACCCCATCCCGTAGTCCGACCACACGGTCGCGTCGGGGAAGGCGGACGGCTCCACCAGGGTCCAGGTGCCGACCGTCAGCACGCCCACCAGCTCGGCGGCGCAGCACACCAGCGCCGCCCTGCGGGCCGTCTCGCCACCGCGGACCAGGGTGTACGTGATGAAGCCGTAGACCACGCCGGCCGCCGCCGACAGCGTGTAGGCGAGCGGCGCGCGGTCGAACTCGGTGGCGATCTGGTACACGGAGCGCGACACGGCGCCGACGACCATCACCCCGTACAGCCACACCAGCAGCAGACCGGGCCCGCCGATCAGCCGGGTCCGGTCCGGCTTCCCCTTCGTCCCGGCCACCTCAGCCTCCCCAGATGTCATGGAGGCGCACCTCGAGCACCGCCAGCACGACACCGCTCGCGGCAACGGTCACCGACCCCCAGCGGGTGCGCTCGGCCAGCGACATGAAGCCGGCCGCCGGGACGCACGCGAAGGAGCCGAGCAGGTACGCCACGAAGATCGTCGTCCCCTGCTCCGGCTTCTCGCCGCGGGCCAGCCGCACGATCCCGACGACGAGCTGGACCAGCACCAGCAGCGTGACCACGGCCATCCCGATGAAGTGCCAGTCCTTCGTCGGCTGATCACGGTAGGCGGCCCAGCCGCACCATGCGGCGAGCAGCAGCGCGGCGACGCCGGTCACCAGCGTCAGGACATCAAGCATGGCAGCGACCTTATTACGCCGAAAAACCCCTGCGCCCTCCGGCCCCGCCCCGGCGGCCCGCCCGTCCCGTCGGAACGCCGGGGCGGGGCCGTAGGGTCGAGAGCATGACGATCCACGCACAAGCCCTCCTGTTCGACAACGACGGAACCCTGGTGTCCTCCCTCGAGTCCGTGCGCCGCTGCTGGACCCGGTGGGCCGTCGAGTACGGGATCACGGCCGAGGAGTTCGACCGGGTCGAGCTGCACGGCCGGCCGGCCGCCGAGATAGCCGCCGACCTGCTGCCCGCCCACGTCGTCCCCGAGGCCGTCGCGCGGATCGAGGACCTGGAGGTCGAGGACGTGCCGGACGGCGGCGTCCACCTGCTGCCGGGGACCAGGGACTTCCTCGACGCGCTGCCCGCCGAACGCTGGGCCGTGGTCACCTCCGCCACCCGGCGGCTGGCCGAGGCCCGTCTGGGCGCCGTCGGCATCCTGCCGAAGACCCTCGTCGCGGCCGACGACATCACCCGGGGCAAGCCCGACCCCGAGCCCTACCTGCTCGCCGCCCGCACCCTCGGCGTCGACCCGGCGCACTGCGTCGTCTTCGAGGACGCCCCCGCCGGGCTCCAGGCCGGCCGCGCCGCCGGCATGACCACCGTGGCCTTGGCCACAACCCACCGGGCCCACGAACTCACCGCCGACCTCGTCGTCGAGGACCTCTCCGCGCTGTCCGCACAGGTCACCGACGCCGGAGTGGAGATCTCCGCACGCCCCTGACGTGCGCACACGGGTGTCCACGCCTGTCCACCATGCGGACAGGCGTGTTCGGTCGGGGCCGGACATCTGCTTTACTGGCCGCATGACCACGACGAGCGACCGCAGCCCTGCGACCGAGGCGATCACGACGCCCGGTGCTCGCCGTATGTGTCCGCGCCGAATGCGCGCCTTCTAGAGGGCCCCCGTACCGCCTGAGCCTCGCGCCCCGAAGCGAGAGCCGCTCGGTCGGCCCGTGTCCGCACGCGCGACCGAGCCACGCCCCCCACGTGCACGTCCTTCCGCAGTGCGGCCCCTCCTGCCGCGCCCGCGGGGAACGCTGCCGTGCCACGGCTGCTTTCGACCCGAACACCCCGTGCCCGGCGCCCGACGGCGCGCCGCGCACTCGACAGTGACGGAATCCCACGTGATCACCACCACGGGCCTCACCAAGGTCTACCGCTCCGGCGGACGCGAGGTCACCGCCCTGGACGGCGTCGACCTGCACGTCCGCGAGGGCGAGGTCTACGGCGTCATCGGCCAGTCCGGTGCCGGCAAGTCCTCGCTGATCCGCTGCGTCAACCTGCTGGAGCGCCCCACTTCCGGCACCGTGACCGTGGCCGGCCAGGACCTCACCGCACTGGCCGGCCGCGGCCCGCGCGCCGGCCGGGAGCTGCGGCGGGCCCGCAGCCGCATCGGCATGGTCTTCCAGCACTTCAACCTGCTGTCGACCCGCACGGTGCAGGACAACGTCGAGCTGCCGCTCGAGATCCTCGGCAGGTCCGGGAAGGAACGTTCCCGCAGGGCGCTGGAACTGCTCGACCTGGTCGGCCTCGCCGACAAGGCCAAGGCCTACCCGGCCCAGCTCTCCGGCGGCCAGAAGCAGCGCGTCGGCATCGCCCGCGCCCTGGCCGGCGACCCCAAGGTGCTGCTCTCCGACGAGGCCACCAGCGCCCTGGACCCGGAGACCACCCGCTCGATCCTGGCGCTGCTGCGCGACCTCAACCGGCAGCTCGGCCTCACCGTCCTGCTCATCACCCACGAGATGGACGTCGTGAAGTCGATCTGCGACTCGGCCGCCCTCATGGAGAAGGGCCGCGTCGTCGAGTCCGGGACGGTCGGCGACCTCCTCGCCACCCCCGGCTCCGAACTCGCCGCCGCGCTGTTCCCCGTCGGCGGCGAGGCCTCCGGGGACGACCGCACCGTCGTCGACGTCACCTTCCAGGGGGACAGCGCCACCCAGCCGGTCATCTCCCAGCTGTCGCGCACCTACAACATCGACATATCGATCCTCGGCGCCGCCATCGACACCGTCGGCGGCCTCCAGGTCGGCCGGATGCGCATCGAACTGCCCGGCCGCTACGAGGACAACGTGGTGCCGATCGGCTTCCTGCGCGAACGGGGCCTGCAGATCGACGTCGTGGGCCGGCAGACGCCCGCACTGGTGAAGGAGGGGGCCAAGTGACCTGGTCCGAGATGCAGCCGCTGCTGGAACAGGCGTGTACCGAGACGCTGGTCATGGTCGGCTGGTCCACCCTGATCGCCGTCGTCGGCGGCCTCCCGCTCGGCATCCTGCTCGTCCTGACCGACAAGGGCGGCCTGCTGCGGAACACCGTGGTGAACAAGGTGATCGGCCAGGTCGTGAACATCGGCCGCTCGATGCCGTTCATCATCCTCATGGTCGCCCTGATGGGCTTCACCCGCTGGGTCACCGGGACGACCATCGGCAGCGAGGCCGCGATCGTGCCGCTCGCCATCGGCGGCATCCCGTTCTTCGCCCGCCTTGTCGAGACGGCCGTGCGCGAAGTGGACCACGGGCTCGTCGAGGCCGTGCAGGCGATGGGCGGCAGCACCTGGACGATCGTCCGCAAGGTCCTCGTGCCCGAGGCGCTGCCCTCGCTGATCGCCAGCACCACCACCACGGTCATCGCCCTCATCGGCTACTCGGCCATGGCCGGCACCGTCGGCGGCGGCGGACTCGGCGACCTCGCCGTCCGCTACGGCTACCAGCGCTTCGAGACCGGCCTGATGTGGGTCACCGTCGCGGTCCTCGCCGTGGTCATCTCCCTCATCCAGTTCGCCGGCGACCACGCCGCCCGCGTCCTGCACGGCCGCGTCGGCCGCTCGGGCCCCTCGCCCAGGCTCCGCTTCCTGAAGGCCAGGGAGCCCGCCGCGGCCGACGTAGGCAAGGTCGCGTGACCCCCGCCTGACTCCCCGCGGGCCCGCCCGCCGCCCGGCCACCACCCCCCGACGACGGCGCTTCGCGCCGGCACCCCCTTGACCCAAGGGGCCGTACCACCCAAGGAAAGGCACTTTTCGTGCGTAACACCGCCAAGATCACCACCGCTGTCCTCGCCGCCGGGGCCCTCACCCTCGGCCTCACCGCCTGCGGTGCGGAGCAGGACGCCGCCTCCGACGCCTCCGGCCCGCTGATCGTCGCCGCGAGCCCCGTCCCGCACGCCGAGATCCTCACCTTCGTCAAGGACGAGCTGGCCGGGAAGGCCGGCCTCGACCTCGAGGTGAAGGAGTTCACCGACTACGTCACCCCGAACACGGCGACCGAGGACGGCTCGGTCGGCGCCAACTTCTTCCAGACCCAGCCGTACCTCGACGACTTCAACAAGAAGAACGGCACCCACATCGTGTCCGTCGTCGACGTGCACCTGGAGCCGCTCGGCCTGTACTCCCACAAGGTCGAGAAGGCCGACGAGCTGAAGAGCGGCGCGACGATCGCCATCCCGAACGACACCGTCAACGAGGGCCGCGCCCTGCAGCTGCTCGCCGCCAACGGCCTCCTCACCCTCAAGGACGGCGTCGGCACCGCGGCGACCCCCTCGGACATCACCGAGAACCCCAAGAAGCTCAAGTTCAAGGAGCTCGAGGCGGCCCAGACGCCGCGCTCCCTGGACGACGTCGACGCCGCGGTCGTCAACGGCAACTACGCGATCGAGGCCGACCTCAAGCCCGCCGAGGAAGCCCTCGTCCTGGAGTCCGCCGAGAACAACCCGAACGTCAACCTGCTCGCCGTCAAGGAGGGCCGGGAGGACGACCCGCGCGTGAAGAAGCTCGCCGAGCTCCTCACCTCCCCCGAGGTGAAGAAGTTCATCGAGGACAAGTACGCCGGTTCCGTCGTCGCCTCCTTCTGACCGGCGCAGCCCGCACACCACCCACGGGGTCCGCTCCGGCGCACGGAGCGGACCCCGTGGTGCGGTCCGCTGCTTTCATGCTGCATGCTGGGCAGTTCAGCAGCACCCGACGGTCTCTCAGGTTACGGAGCGGCGCATGACGAGCACCTTCCCCGGCATCTCCATCAGCACGGAGCGGTTGGTGCTGCGTCCCCTCGAGACGGACGACGTGCCCGCCCTGACCGCGATGATGAACGACGAGCAGGTCGCCGCCTGGACCGACGTCCCCCAGCCCTTCACCGAGGAAGCCGCCCACGCCTGGATCACCGAGCACGCCCCCGCCGAACGCACGTCCGGGCGCGGACTCGACCTCGCCGTCACCGAGTTCCTCACCCAGCGCCTGGTCGGCGTCGTCCGGCTCGCCAGGACCGACTGGCACGTGAGGTCCACCGAACTGACGTACATCATCGCCCCCTGGGCGCGCGGCGAGGGCTACGCCTCCGAGGCCGCGCTCGCCACCGCCCGGTGGCTCTTCGGCGACCAGAAGCTCGAACGCGTCGAACTGCGCACCGCCGCCGACAACACCGCCTCGCAGCAGGTCGCCCAGAAGATCGGCTGCATCAACGAGGGCGTGCTGCGGGGCGCCTGCATAGCCCGCGTCCGCACCGAGGACGGCGGCTGGACCGACGTGCGCACCGACTACATCGTGTGGAGCCTGCTGCCCGAGGACATCGAGGGCGCGGACGGGCAGCGGGCCGACCCGGACGGGTTCACCGCCTACGCCGACTGGAACTGACCCCTCCGGACGCCCGCGACCCACGGCCGGGGGTACCGTCCGAGCGGTCCGCCGCCCGCACCGGGTACGCTCACCGAACCCGCCCTCGGGCGGAGCAGCCGACGACGACCTGCGAAGACCCCAGGAGACTGACGACGATGGCCGACCGGGTCACGGTGATCGGCTGGGACGGTTCGCCGCTGACCGCCGCGGCGCGCGCCGCGCTGGGCGCCGCCACGCTCGTGGCCGGCGCGGCCCACCACCTGACGCTCCCCGAGGTGCCCGCCGGCGCCGAGCGCATCCGGCTCGGGTCCGTCGCTCTCGCCGCCCGCCGCATCGCCGCCCACCGCGGCACCGCGGTCGTCCTCGCCGACGGCGACCCCGGATTCTTCGGCGTGGTACGGACCCTGCGCGCGCCCGAGTTCGGCCTGGAGGTCGAGGTCGTCCCCGCGGTCTCCTCCGTCGCCGCCGCCTTCGCCCGCGCCGGCATGCCCTGGGACGACGCCCACGTGGTCGTCGCGCACCCGCGCACCCTGCGGCGCGCGGTGAACGTGTGCCGGGCGCACACCAAAGTGGCGGTGCTCACCTCACCCGGTGCCGGCCCCGCCGAACTCGGCCTGCTGCTGGAGGGGGTCCACCGCACCTTCGTCATCTGCGAGGAGCTCGGCACCGGGCGCGAGCGGGTCACCGTCGTCACCTCCGACAAGGCCGCCGACCACACCTGGCGCGACCCCAACGTCGTCATCGCCGTCGGCGGCCCGGCCGGGGCCGGCGAGTCCACCGGCTGGATCGCCGGGCGCGACCCCTCCGTCGGGCCGCGCGGCTGGTCGCTGCCCGCCGGGGCGTACGACGGCGAACTCGGCGAGGGCGAGCGGGAGCCCCTGCGCACCTCCCAGCTCGCCCGGCTCGGACCGCGCCCGGGCGACCTCGTCTGGGACATCGGCTGCGGCTCCGGCGCCTTCGCCACCGAGGCCGCCCGCGCCGGAGCCGCCGTCATCGCCGTCGACAGCGATCCGGGGGCCTGCGCGCGCACCGAGTCCGCCGCCCGCCGCCACGGCGTCCTGCTCCAGACCGTCCACGGCACCGCCCCGCACGTCCTGGAGAACCTCCCCGAACCGGACGTCGTCCGGGTCGGCGGCGGGGGAGCGGCCGTGGTCTGCGCGGTCGCCGACCGCCGCCCGCAGCGCATCGTCACGCACGCCGGCACCCGCGACGCGGCCGAACTCATCGGCCGGGACCTCACGGAGCACGGCTACCAGGTCGAGTGCGCCCTGCTGCAGTCCGTCGAACTCGACACCCGGGCCTGGACCGAGAAGGAGCGGAGCGTCGCGTTCCTGCTCAGCGGGGTGCTGCCCGCGCGTGACGGCTGATCCGGTTTCCGTCCCCGTGATCGGGTTGTCCTACCGCGCGCGGTAGGCTGGCCGATCGTTGTACCGCACTCGGGCCCCCGGCGCTTCGTCGGTCAATGTCCGGAAAACGCGTCCGCTTTGGGGTGGGTCGCGGTACGGCGGAACCGGAGGGCGCGCAACGTGGCGCAGTCCACAGCGGAACCGTCGCCGATCAAGCTGACGCGACGGCCGTACGGCCGCGACAATGCCAGTGAATGGCTTTGTCGCCTTTTCGCGCGGGCCGTTCGTGCCGCTGGGGACGCACGCTCGTTCTCCAGTGTGGGGCGGTCGGTGCGCCGTTCCGGGTGAGCTGGTCGTAGGGAGCACTAACCGATGGGCGAGGGGTACGCATGACCGACACCGGCCAGGTCCCGGGCGAGGGACTGCCGGAGAACGCAGGCACGGTGGAACAGCCGGGCGCCCCCGCGCCCGATCCGTACGCCTATCTCTCCGGCGCCTCCGCCGAGGACGAAGACCTGCTGCTGCCCGGAGCCCAGGGCGCCTGGGGCAACGAGGTCGCCCCGCCCGTCCCGGAGCCGGTCGTCGAGACCGTGCACGAGCCGGGCCCGCACGAGATGTCCGGCCGCGACAGCGGCTCGGTCGACCTCGGCGGCGTCCGCCTGCCCGAGCCCGGGCGGGCACCGGCGCCGGCGCCCGGGGGGGCCGCGCCGCACGAGCAGGCGGCGCCGTCCGCGCCGCGCCGCCCGCTGCACCTGGGGCCGCCCGTCCCCAACGTCTCCGCCGGTCCGGTCCGCTCCCTCGCCGACCGCGGCCCCGCCCAGGTGCCGGCCCGCCACCCCGGGCCGCCGGCCCCCGGTCCCGAGTACCTCGACGTCCCGCGCACCCGGGAGGCGGCCGCCCCGCAGACGGCGGCGCCCTGGGGCGCGGGGGCCGCGGCGGGCACGGGAGCGGGCCCCGCGGAAACGGTTGCCCCTCCGGCGGAGCCGGCGGGGGAGGCGGGGGCGGCCCAGGCGGTCGTCGCCCGCGTCACCACCGAGGCCGCCGGCCGGACGCAGGTCCCCTCCGCGCGGCCGGAGCAGGCCCCTGAGGGCGCCCCCGCCGCGGACGCCGGGCACGACACGGTCGCCGCCGTCGCCGAGGACGCCGGTCAGGCCGCCGCCGCGCAGGGCGGGCAGGCGTCCGCTCCGGCCCCGGGCACGGAACACGAGCAGGGCCCCGCGGCGCCCGCCGCCGTCGCCGAGACCGGGCAGGCCCCCGAAACCGGGGCCGTGCCCGTCCCGGAGGCCGCCGCGCCGCACCAGGACCAGGGACCCGCGCAGGCTCCGGTCGCCGAGGCCCCGGGTGCCGGGCCCGCGGCCCACCCCACCGCGCCCGGCGCCGCGCCCCCCGGGGCTTCCGCCACCGCGCCGGGGGCCGCCGGGCCCGCCGTGCCCGGCCCCGTGGCGACGGGCGAGGCCCCCGCGGCCCCGTCCGCCCGGGAGCAGGCCCCCCTGGAAACCGCGGTGCCCGCTCCCGGGACGACGGGTGACGAGGCCGCGGCACAGGCCCCCGCCGAACCCGGCGCCGGGACGGTCGCCGAGGCTCCCGCGCCCCAGGCCCCGGCCGCCGTCGGCCCGGACGCGCCCCCCGCCCCCGCCGGGGCGGTCGACGCCGTCCCCGGCACCGGGTCCGCCGTGACCCCCGCCGCGGACCCGTCGGCCCCCGTTCCCGGTACCGGGTCCCCCGCGTCCGAGGCCGCCGCGGCCCCCGTGCCCGCGACCCCCGAGCCCGCGGCCCCCGTGCCCGCGACCCCCGAGCCCGCGGCCCCCGTGCCCGCGGCCGAGCCCGCGGCCCCCGTGCCCGCGGCCGAGCCCGGGGCCCCCGCCGCCGAGACCGCGCCGACCGCACCGGCCCCGGGGGACACGGAGGCCACCGCCGCCCCCGAGGCCCCCGGTACCGCTGAGATCGCCGCGCAGCCCGCCGCCGACTTCCCGGCCGCGGCTCCGTCCGGGCACGGCCCCGCACCGGCGACCGAGCAGCCCCTGCGGCAGGCCGCCGCCGAGCCGGCCCACCAGCCGGCGGAAGCGGAGCCGGACCCGCTCGCCTCCCAGGGCCCCGAGCAGCCCCCCGCCGCCCCGCCCGCCCCGGGCGAGCGGCCCGGACCGCAGGACGCGGGGGCGCCGGTCCCCGCGCAGCCGGTCCCCGCGGACTCCGGGGCCCCCGGCACGGACCCGGCCGCCCCGGTCGCGCCCGACGCCCCCCGGGCGCACGCCGCGCCCTCCCCGCCCGGCACCGCCCACCCGGAGCCCGGGCCGGACCAGCCCCTGGGGCGGTTCGTCCCCGTGCAGGGGACCGTGCCCACCGCCCCGCGGCCGGCGCCGACCCCGCCCCAGGGCGTGGCCGTCCCCGCGGAGGAAGCGCCCGCGCCGGAAGCGGCCGCCGCGGTGCCCGCCCCCCGCGAGGCCGAGGCCGGCTCCGCGCCGGCCGCGTCCGGCGCGGAGCCGGACCCCGACCGCGCGCAGAACGCCGACGACCTGGAGACCCGGGACGCCGGAGCGCGGGAGCGGCGGACGCAGGAGGAGGAGAGCGCGACCGCGGCGGAAGCGGCCCGTCCCACGGGCCCGGCCGCCCCCGGCTACGCCGACGCCGAGCGCGAGGCCGTGCTGAAGGTCATGCGCGAACGCCGGGACATCCGCAACGGCTTCCGCGGCGACCCCATCCCGCACGAGGTGCTGCTCCGCGTCCTGGAGGCCGCCCACACCGCGCCCTCCGTCGGCCACTCGCAGCCCTGGGACTTCGTCGTCATCCGCTCCGCCGAGACCCGGCGCACCATGCACGAACTGGCCATGCGCCAGCGCGACGCCTACGCCAAGACCCTCCCCAAGGGCCGGGCGAAGCAGTTCAAGGAACTGAAGATCGAGGCCATCCTCGACACCCCGGTGAACATCGTGGTCACCGCCGACCCCACCCGCGGCGGCCGCCACACCCTCGGCCGGCACACCCAGCCGCAGATGGCCCCGTACTCCTCCGCGCTCGCGGTGGAGAACCTCTGGCTCGCCGCCCGCGCCGAGGGCCTCGGCGTCGGCTGGGTCAGCTTCTTCGACGAGCGCGAGATGGTCCGCGCCCTCGGCCTGCCCGAGCACCTGGAGGTCGTCGCCTACCTGTGCGTGGGCTACGTCGACGAGTTCCCGGACGAGCCCGAGCTGATGCAGGCCGGCTGGTCCAGGCGCCGCCCGCTGTCCTGGGTCGTGCACGAGGAGACGTACGGCCGTCGCGCCCTGCCCGGAGAGGAACCCCACGACCTGCTCGCCGAGACCGTCGCACAGATCCGCCCGCTGGACGCCAAGGCGCTCGGCGAGGCCTGGGAGCGGCAGAAGCGCATGACCAAGCCGGCCGGGGCGCTCGGCATGCTGGAGATCATCTCCGCCCAGCTGTCCGGCCTGTCCCGCCAGTGCCCGCCGCCCGTCCCGGAGCCCGCGTCCGTCGCGATCTTCGCCGGCGACCACGGAGTGCACGCCCAGGGCGTCACCCCCTGGCCGCAGGAGGTCACCGCCCAGATGGTGACCAACTTCCTCGGCGGGGGAGCGGTCTGCAACGCCTTCGCCGCCCAGGTGGGCGCCGAGGTCTGCGTCGTCGACGTGGGCGTCCGCGCCGACCTGCCGGCCACCCCCGGACTGCTGCCGCGCAAGGTCCGGGCCGGCACGTCCGACATGACCACCGGCCCCGCGATGACCCGCGAGGAGGCCAAGAAGGCCATCGAGGTGGGCATCGAGACCGCCCGCGACCTGGTCGCGGCCGGCAACAAGGCCCTGCTCACCGGCGAGATGGGCATCGCGAACACCACCGCGTCCGCCGCCCTCATCTCCGTCTACACCGGCGCGGACCCGGCGGAGGTCACCGGCCGCGGCACCGGCATCAACGACGAGACGCTCGCCCGCAAGACCGAGGTCGTGCGCCGCGCCCTCGAACTGCACCAGCCGGACCCGGCCGACCCGATCGGCGTCCTCGCCGCCGTCGGCGGCTTCGAGCACGCGGCCATGGTCGGCCTGCTGCTCGGCGGCGCCTCCCTGCGGACACCGGTGATCCTGGACGGCGTCAGCGCCGGTGCCGCCGCCCTGGTGGCCCGGGCCATCGCCCCCGAGGTCCTGGCCGCCTGCATCGCGGGACACCGCAGCGCCGAGCCCGGCCACGTGGCCGCCCTCAACAAGCTGGGCCTGCGCCCCCTGGTCGACCTCGACCTGCGCCTCGGCGAGGGCACCGGCGCGCTGCTCGCCCTGCCGCTGGTGCAGAGCACGGCGCGGGCGATGCACGAGGTGGCGACGTTCGACTCGGCGGGGGTCACCGAGAAGTAGCCGGGAAGGGCACCGGGCGGGGCGGGCACGGGCGGGGTGGACGACCACCGCCGGGCCCACCCCGCCGCACGCCGGACCCCCACCTCTAGAATCCGCACGTCAGGGCCGCTCCAGTGCCGTAGCGCCCGCCGCACGCCGCCCGTACGAGGAGCCGCATCCGCATGGCCGAACACCCCGCCTACCCCGTGGGCCTCCGCCTCACCGGCCGTCGAGTGGTCGTGCTCGGCGGCGGCCAGGTCGCCCAGCGCCGCCTCCCCGCCCTCATCGCGGCCGGCGCCGACGTCCTCCTGGTGTCCCCCGAGGCGACGCCTTCCGTCGAGGCGATGGCCGACGCGGGCGAGATCACCTGGGAGCGGCGCGGGTACGCCGAGGGCGACCTCGCGGACGCCTGGTACGCCCTGATCGCCACCAGCGACGCGGACGCCAACGAGCGTGCCTCCGCCGAGGCCGAGCGGGGCCGCGTCTGGTGCGTCCGCTCCGACGACGCCGACCGGGCCACCGCCTGGACCCCGGCGACCGGACACAGCGAGGGCGTCACGGTGGCCGTCCTCACCACCGACGCCAAGGGCCGCGACCCCCGCCACACCGCCGCCGTCCGCGACGCCGTGGTCGAGGGCCTGCGCGACGGCACCCTCGTCGCCCCGCACCACCGCACCCGCACCCCCGGCGTCGCCCTGGTCGGCGGCGGCCCCGGCGACCCGGACCTGATCACCGTGCGCGGCCGCCGGCTGCTCGCCGAGGCCGACGTCGTCATCGCCGACCGGCTCGGCCCGCGCGGCCTGCTGGCGGAACTGCCGCCGCACGTCGAGGTGATCGACGCGGCGAAGATCCCCTACGGCCGCTTCATGGCCCAGGAGGCCATCAACCACGCCCTGATCGAGCACGCCAAGCAGGGCAAGTCGGTGGTCCGGCTCAAGGGCGGCGACCCGTACGTCTTCGGCCGCGGCATGGAGGAGCTCCAGGCGCTCACCGAGGCGGGCGTCCCGGTCACCGTCGTCCCCGGCATCTCCAGCTCCATCTCGGTCCCGGGTGCGGCCGGCATCCCGGTCACCCACCGGGGCGTGGCCCACGAGTTCACCGTGGTCAGCGGCCACGTCGCCCCCGACGACGAGCGTTCCCTGGTCGACTGGCCGTCCCTGGCGAAGCTGACCGGCACGCTGGTCGTCCTCATGGGCGTCGACAAGATCGGCCGGATCGCCGAGACCCTGGTGGCGCACGGCAAGTCCCCGGACACCCCCGTCGCCCTGGTCCAGGAGGGCACCACGGCCGCCCAGCGCCGGGTCGACGCCACCCTGGCCACGGTCGCCGAAACGGTCGTCGCGCAGGAGGTCAGGCCGCCGGCCGTCATCGTCATCGGCGAGGTCGTCGGCGTCGGCCTCCCGGCTTCCCCGTGACCCCGGCCCGCACGACCGATCCCGCCGCCGGCACCGCACCGAGGACGAGGCAGGAGCACCCCGTGGCCGATCTCATCACCGTCTCGGACCCCGACGACCCGCGTCTGCGCGACTACACGGACCTGACCGACGTGGAGCTGCGCCGCAGGCGCGAACCCGCCGAGGGCCTGTTCATCGCCGAGGGCGAGAAGGTCATCAGACGGGCCAGGGACGCCGGGTACGCGATGCGGTCCATGCTGCTCTCGGCCAAGTGGGTCGACGCCCTGCGCGACGTCATCGACGAGCTCCCCGCCCCGGTCTACACGGTCACCCCGGAACTCGCCGAGCGGGTCACCGGCTACCACGTGCACCGCGGCGCGCTCGCCTCCGTGCAGCGCAAGCCGCTGCCCGCGACGGCCGACCTGCTCCGCACCGCCCGCCGGGTCGCGATCATGGAGTCGGTCAACGACCACACCAACATCGGCGCGATCTTCCGCTCGGCGGCCGCCCTCGGGATGGACGCGGTCCTGCTCTCCCCGGACTGCGCCGACCCGCTCTACCGCCGCAGCGTCAAGGTCTCCATGGG
The DNA here is from genome assembly GCF_055574875.1 of Streptomyces sp. NPDC034670. Lineage (NCBI taxonomy): Bacteria > Bacillati > Actinomycetota > Actinomycetes > Kitasatosporales > Streptomycetaceae > Streptomyces > Streptomyces sp. NPDC034670. The sequence goes on along the minus strand of NZ_JBVITR010000041.1, from coordinate 3,991 downwards.
CGCGGTCTTCTCCGTGCCGTACGCCCGCCTGGAGAACTGGCCCAAGGGGCTGGAGCCGGTCCGCGAGGCGGGTTTCACCCTGCTCGCCCTCACCCCCGACGAGAGGGCCCGCCCCCTCGACGAGGCGGCGCCCCACCGGATGGACCGCGTGGCCCTGATGCTGGGCGCGGAGGGGAGCGGGCTGTCCCCCCGGGCCCTGGCCGCCGCCGACGAGTGGGTCCGCATCCCGATGTCCCACGGCGTGGACTCCCTCAACGTGGGCGCCGCGGCGGCGGTCGCCTTCTACGCGGTGGCCACCGGGCGCCCCCGGGCGTAGGGCCGGGCACCCGGGGACCGGGGTCCCTCAGGAGTTTGGCTCCGGCACCGGGACGTACCGCGCGTGCACGGGACCGCGCCGGCCCGGCGGTTCGTGGGCGGTGTGCGCCTGTTCCCGCTGCTGCCGCACGCCGTCCCCGTCGCCGCCGAGTCCGCGGGAGGGCCCCTGGCAGCCCTGCACCAGGGCGATGCCGAGCGCGACCAGCAGCGTCACCACGACGAACACGAACAACCGCTGCCTGAGCAGCCGCGGATTGGCCGGGCGCAGGCCGGTGCCCCCCGTCCGGGGGCCCCGGCGGGGACCGGCGCCGGACCGGCCGGAGTTCCGGGACGCGGGAGCGGGCCGGGAACCGGGCCGGGACGGCGTGCCACCGCGCGAGGCGCCGCCGCGGGACGTACCGCCGTCCCGCGACGGCGGTACGCCGCGGGTGCCGCGCCGCGGCGCGGGCCCGTTCCCCGCCGCGGGGGAACCCCGGCCGGCGGCCGCGCCGCGCGGTGCGGGAGTCCCCCGGCCGGGCTGTGCGCCGCGCCGGCCCGGCCGGCGCCCCTGGACGCGCTCCGGGGCGGCGCCGGGGTAGGTGTCGGCGAGGCGTCCGGCGGGCCGGTCCGTCTCCGCCTCGCGCGGCGCGGGGGGCCGGACGTCGGCGAGGCCCTGGGCCTCCCGGGCCGCGATCTCCTTGAGCCGCAGCGAGAGTTGGAGCGTGCTGGGCCGCTCCTCGGGGTCCTTCGCCAGACAGGCGCGGACGAGCGGGGCCAAGGCGTCCGGGACACCGTGCAGTTGGGCCTCCTCGTGCACGACGCGGTACAGCATCACCTCGGAACTGCCGTGCCCGAAGGGGGAGTCGCCCATCGACGCGTACGCGAGCGTGGCGCCCAGCGAGAACACGTCCGTGGCCGGGGTGACGGCGGCGCCGCGCACCTGCTCCGGGGCGAGGAACCCGGGCGAGCCGACCGCGGTGCCGACGTGCGTGAGCGTCGAGGCGCCGGTCGCCCAGGCGATGCCGAAGTCGATGATCCGCGGCCCCTTCGGGGACAGCAGGATGTTGGACGGCTTCAGGTCCCGGTGCACCACGCCGGCCTCGTGCACGGCGACCAGCCCCTCGGACAGGGCCGCGCCGATGGCGGCGACCTCGGCCGCGCCGAGCGGCCCCTCCTCGGCGACCTTGTCGTGCAGGGACGGGCCGGGCACGTACTGCGTGGCGAACCACGGCCGGTCCGCGTCGAGGTCGGCGGCCACCAGCCGTGCCGTGCAGCCCCCGCGGATGCGCCGCGCCGCCGAGACCTCGCGCGCGAACCGCGAACGGAACTCCTGGTCCTCCGCCAGATCGGGCCGGATGACCTTCAACGCGACCCGCTGCCCCTTCTTGTCGGAGCCCAGGTAGACCACGCCCATCCCGCCCGCGCCGAGCCGTCGGTGAAGCCTGAAAGAGCCGACGACGCGCGGGTCCTCGCGCCTCAGGCGCATCATCGCCATGTCCATCCCCGCTGCCCGGTCCTGTGACGTGCCACAGCTTACGTTTCCCCGGCCGCCCGTGCGCAGAGGCCGCGCCCTCTCGGGCCGATCGATTGTCAGTCCCGGACGGGAGAGGTGAAGCGTGCTCAGGAAGCGCGCGAGCAGCCCGGGTTCACCGGACTGACACGATCAACCACCGGGCCCCGGAGGGAGGTTGATCGCGTGCGGGGCGACCGCGGGGGACCGGTCGCGGACGCGGGGGACGCGGCGTGCCCGGACGGGGCGGGGCCGGGCGGGGCCGGACAGCGGTCGGCGGCGGCGACCCGCCGGAGGGGGGTGGACGTGAGGGAAGTCACCCGTCGGGGGCCTCCCCGCGCCGTCCGGGCCGTGGGGAGGGGCGGTCGGGGGCCCGCCTCACGGCGGACCCGGCACCGGCGGAGCGGCCCGGCGCCGCGGGAGGACGGCGCGCGGGGAGCGGGACGGAGCGGCCGGCCCCTCCGGGATCTCCCTGAGGCGCCGGGCCCCGTCTCCACCCAGGGGAGTACGCCGCGGGAGGCGGCTCATCCTCCGGGAGGCCCGGCAATCGGTACGAGGGCATGACGTCGGGGGAGCGCCGGGCCCCTAGATTTGAGGTCGAGCGGCGGGTGCGGCACTCGTCCCCCCGAGGCCCGGACGCCCGCCGCCGCCAAGAACGGCACACGGCAACACGACAACCGAAACGGTCAGGAGAGGGCCATGGCCCACACGGCACCGCGGACACTGGTCCGCACGCGGGAACGCAGGGCGGGCACCGCCGGGTTCCGGCCGCGCCGCGAGGGCCGTCGCCACCCGCTGGTGGCGACGCTGATGGCCCTTCCCCTGGCGGTCCTGTTCTTCCTCGTCTTCGACGGGTGGGAGACGGTGACCACACAGGCGTCGTCCGTGGGCGAGATGCTGGGGCGCTGAGCGGCGACCCCCAGGCCCGGAAGAGCGGTCCGGGCGGGGACATCCACCCATGAAACCCCGTGGGGACGGGGGTGCGACGGACGGCACGGATGCCGGCGCAGCTGGGGAGCTGCGCCGGCATCACCCATGTCCCGACGGTCCGGCGAAGGCGCCGTCCCCCCGGCGCGTACCCTCCCTCCGAAGCCGCACCCCAGGGAGCCCCGTGACCGCCGACGCCCTCGTCCCCGACCTGACCGCCCGCGCCCGGAGCAGGGCCCACTCCCGGACTCCGGCCTGCCCCTGCGGCACGGCCGGCACCCTGGCCGACCGCCCCGACGGCACCGTCGTACGCCACGCGGACACCGTCGCGAAGGCCCACGCCCCGGACGCCGACCCCGCCGCGCTGAGCCGGCGCCTCGCCGCGGCCGCGCGCCTCCCGGACGTCTTCCTGCCCCCGCTCGACCCGAGCCCGGCCGGCCTGCACGGCCGGCTCGTGACCTTCTGGCCGTACGGGGTCCCCGTCGACCCGGACGATCCCGACGCCGCCCCGTGGGAGGCCGCCGCCGCCCTGCTCGCCCGGCTGCACCGCACCCCCGCTCCCGCGCCGCTGCCCGTCATGCGGGGTCCGGCCGAGGCGGCCCGCGCCGTCACCCGGCTGCGGGCCCTCGGTCCCCTCCCGGCCGCCGTCCCCGTCCTGCGCGCCTGGGCCGCCCTGCCCCCGTGGGCCCGGGCCGAGGCCCCCGCGCCGGACCGCACCACCCTCTGCCACGGCGACTTCCACCTCGGCCAGCTCGTGCGGGTCCCCGGCGGTTCCTGGCGGCTGATAGACGTCGACGACCTGGGCACCGGCGTCCCCGCGTGGGACCTGGCGCGTCCGGCGGCCTGGTACGCGTGCGGGCTGCTCCCGGGGGAGGAGTGGGGGCGGTTCCTCGACGCCTATCGCGCCGCGGGCGGTCCGGCCGTCCCCGGAGACGGCGACCCCTGGGCCGCGCTGGACGTCCCGGCCCGCGCCCTCACCGTGCAGACCGCCGCGCGGACGATCGTCAAGGCCGCGGCGGACGGGCGGCACCCGGACGAGGTGGAGCGGTCCGTGATCGACGCCTGCGCGCGCATGGCCGCGGTCCCGCCCCGCCCGGCGGACCTCTCCACGGGCCAGGGCCGAAAGGCCCTGGATGAGTGAGTCCGGTGTTTGTGCCGGCCGCGACTATGGCGAAGGGCGCCCGTTGGTCAGTGTGTGAAGACAGACCTGGACGCCCTTCTGGCGGCCCTGTACGTGTTCATCGACGACCCTGCGGCTCC
>NZ_JBVITR010000040.1:43717-67072 GCF_055574875.1 Streptomyces sp. NPDC034670 | reverse complement strand
CCCCCCCCCCCCCCCCCCCCCCCCCCCCCCCCCCCCCCCCCCCCCCCCCCCCCCCCCCCCCCCCCCCCCCCCCCCCCCCCCCCCCCCCCCGGGTCCGCGAGAGGCTCCCCGGCGCCTATCCCAGCGCCGACTTCACCGCGTCCGCCAGCCGGCCCGCCACCGTGCGGGCCTGGTCGATGTCCGCGGCCTCCACCATCACCCGCACCAGCGGTTCCGTGCCCGAGGGGCGCAGCAGCACGCGTCCGGTCTCCCCCAGCTCCCGCTCGGCCTCGGTGACGGCCGTCGCGAGCTCGGCGGAGGTCCTCACCCGGGACTTGTCGACGTCCGGGACGTTGACGAGGACCTGCGGGAGGCGCTCCATCACCGACGCCAGCTCCCGCAGCGGCCGCCCGGTCTCGGCGACCCGCGCCGCGAGCAGCAGGCCGGTCAGCGTGCCGTCGCCCGTCGTGGCGTGGTCGAGGACGATGACGTGGCCGGACTGCTCGCCGCCGAGGGCGTAGCCCTTGTCCTTCATCTCCTCCAGCACGTACCGGTCGCCCACCGCGGTCTGCACCAGCCGGATGCCCTCGCGCTCCATGGCGAGCTTGAAGCCCAGGTTGGACATCACGGTCGCGACGACGGTGTCGGAGCGCAGAGCGGAACGTTCCCGCATCGCCAGCGCGAGCACGGCGAGGATCTGGTCCCCGTCGACCTCCTCGCCGGTGTGGTCCACGGCCAGGCACCGGTCGGCGTCGCCGTCGTGCGCGATGCCGAGGTCGGCCCCGTGCTCGACGACCGCGGCCTTCAGGTGGTCCAGGTGGGTCGAGCCGCAGCCGTCGTTGATGTTGAGCCCGTCGGGTGCGGCGCCGATGGTGACGACCTCGGCCCCGGCGCGCGCGAACGCCTCCGGCGACACCTCGGCGGCGGCGCCGTGCGCCTCGTCGAGGACGATCCGCAGGCCGTCCAGGCGGTTCGGGAGGACGCCGACGAGGTGGGCGACGTACTGGTCGAGCCCCTCCCGGTGGTCCCGCACCCGGCCGACGCCGGCCCCGGTCGGGCGGTCCCAGGGGGCGCCGGTGCGGTGCTCCTCGTACACGGACTCGATGCGGTCCTCCAGCTCGTCGGCGAGCTTGTGGCCGCCGCGGGCGAAGAACTTGATGCCGTTGTCCGGCATGGCGTTGTGGCTGGCGGAGAGCATCACGCCGAGGTCGGCGCCGAGCGCGCCGGTGAGGTACGCCACCGCGGGCGTCGGCAGGACGCCGACCCGCAGGACGTCCACGCCCGCGCTCGCCAGGCCCGCGACCACGGCCGCCTCCAGGAACTCCCCGGACGCACGCGGATCACGCCCGACCACGGCGGTGGGCCGGTGCCCTTCGAAACTGCCCGCCTCGGCCAGTACGTGCGCGGCGGCGACGGACAGGCCGAGCGCCATCTCCGCCGTCAGGTCCGCGTTGGCGACACCGCGCACGCCGTCCGTGCCGAAGAGTCGTCCCACTTGTCCTCCTGAGGAAACGTCAGTGTCGAGAGCCGAGGCGAGGCCGTGCCGAGGCAGGGGACCCGTCCGCGCGGTCGACGGTGGTACCGCTGACGAAACATGTGCTGTGTTCGACGGTCGCGATGCGAAAGCGGCTCCGCATCTCCGGGCGGGAATGCCCGACCATCCGATCAGATTAGCCTTCGAGCGCCTTGTGCCGTTATACGCCCAGGGCCCGGAAGAAAAGAACGCCCCGACGGCACAGTGGCGTGCCGCCGGGGCGTTCGGAGTACGCGCGCGCTCCCTGCGTTTAGCGCTTGCTGTACTGCGGAGCCTTGCGGGCCTTCTTCAGACCGGCCTTCTTCCGCTCGACCGCGCGGTCGTCGCGGCGCAGGAAGCCGGCCTTCTTCAGCGGGCCGCGGTTGTTGTCGACGTCCGCCTCGTTCAGCGCACGGGCGACACCGAGGCGGAGCGCACCGGCCTGACCGGAGACACCGCCACCCGCGATGCGGGCGATGACGTCGTAGCGGCCCTCGAGCTCGAGCACCTTGAAGGGCTCGTTGACTTCCTGCTGGTGCACCTTGTTCGGGAAGTAGTCCTCGAGGGTGCGACCGTTGATCTTCCACTTGCCGGTGCCCGGGACGATCCGGACGCGGGCGATGGCGTTCTTGCGGCGGCCCAGGCCGGCGGCCGGCTGCGGCTCGCCGAAGCGGGAGGCCAGGGACTCCGAGGTGTACTCGCCCTCGACGGGGACCTCGGACTCGGTGGTGTAGCTGTCGATGTCAAGCTCTTCGAGCGGCTGCTCGGCAGTGGTCTCGGCCACGATTCTCCTCAGATTCTCTTCGGTCTTAGGGGGTGGCCGGACTTACTGCGCGACCTGGGTGATCTCGAACGGCACCGGCTGCTGAGCGGCGTGCGGGTGCTGGTCGCCCGCGTAGACCTTCAGCTTCGAGAGCATCTGACGGCCCAGGGTGTTCTTGGGGAGCATGCCCTTGACGGCCTTCTCGATGGCCTTCTCGGGGTTCTTCTCGAGCAGCTCGTCGTACCGGACGGAGCGCAGACCGCCCGGGTAGCCCGAGTGGCGGTACGCCAGCTTCTGGGTCCGCTTGTTGCCGGAGAGGTGCACCTTGTCGGCGTTGATGATGATGACGAAGTCACCGGTGTCGACATGCGGGGCGTAGATGGGCTTGTGCTTGCCGCGCAGGATGGAGGCGGCAGTGGAGGCCAGACGACCCAGGACGACGTCCTGAGCGTCGATGACGTGCCACTGGCGCGTCACATCGCCGGGCTTGGGGCTGTACGTACGCACGGTTCGTAGCCTTCGCTTCTTCAGTGAATGGTCCTGACAAGGTCACCGAAGACGATCACGACAGCCCTGACCGCACCACGGTGACGCAAACCGCGTGCTGGTCGCTGGTCATCGGCCCGGTGGACCGGTGTAAGGGCCCCTCACGTGAGAATGAGCAAGCCAATACACATAACGAACAGGCAGGATACCCACGCTCGGCCGGACGGGTCAAAACGAGACCGTCGCCGGTGTCCGGCGGTGGGCTACACCGATTCTACGGCCGCATCCCGCTTCACGGGCGCCCCGGGCGACCCCTCCGCCTCCCGCGTCCCCCGTACGCAGTGACGTCCGACCGTCACCGCCAGCACGCACAGCGTGAACGCGTCCCGGAACGCCCGCCGCTTGCCCGACTCCAGCCACGGCCACGTCACCCCCGGCAGCTGCGGCACCAGGGCGAGCCAGAACCAGGGCCGCCGGGCCACCGCGCCGGCGTACGGCAGGCCGGCGAGCAGCAGCGGCAGGACGACCAGGAGGTAGTGCTGGTAGGAGGGCCGCGAGACGAGGAACGCCGAGAGCATCAGCCCCGCGGACGTCTCCGCCAGCCGCAGCGGCACCGGCCCGGGGCCGCGCCAGCGCCGGTACGCGCACACCACCCCCGCCGCGGCCATGAGCAGCGCCAGCGCCCCGGCCGCCGCCCCGGGCACGCCCAGCCGGGGCAGCACCGCCGCCGGCGACGCCTCGTAGAGCCGCACGAAGGCGTCGTCGCCGTGCAGCAGGAAGGGCAGGGTACGGGTGAAGAAGCCCGTCGGGTCGGGCAGCAGCAGCCCCGCCGCGACCGAGGCCGCCGACGGCACCAGCAGCAGCACGGCCAGCGCCCGCCACCGGCGCGCGAAGAGGAAGAGCAGGGCCATCGGCGCGAGCAGCGGCTTCAGCGCCACGGCCACCCCGACGACCGCGCCCGCCGCGACCCACCGGCCGCGGCTCGCGAGCAGCAGGCACAGCGGCAGGGCGAGCACGGCCGTCGCCGTCCAGTTGCCCAGCCGCACCAGCTGCCCGAACGGCGCGAAGCCGGCCGCGAGGCCCAGCAGGCCGAGGGCGGCGAGCCGGCTGTGCAGCGGCACCCGGTGCAGCCGCAGGGCGCAGACCCAGCCGAGCGCGAGGGCGGTGGTCACCGCCACCGGCACCAGCACGTCGAGCACGGGCCGCGGCAGCAGCGCCTGCGGGGCGGCGGCCAGGACGGCGCTCGGAAAGTAGAGGAAGTGCGGATCGTCATACGGCGAACCACCGGCCAGCCAGGTCCGCGCGGCGTCCACGACGATCGCGTTGTCCATGCCTCCGTCCGAGGTCACCCGTACCGCGTGCGCCGTCAGCGCCCCCAGCAGCGCCACGAGCGCCGCCCACGCGTGCCTGCCCGCGGGTCGCACCAACCACCCGGAGATGTCGCTTTTGTCCGTCGCCATGACCGCAACGCTAGGGCCTCCGGGGCGCGTTGAGGCGGACCAGCGCGCCCTGCGGCCCGTCTAAGATGCGCCCCATGAGTTTTGGGCAGGGGGGACCTCAGCAGCAGTGGGATCCCTGGAAACCGAATTCCCAGCAGTCCTGGAGCGGCGGCGCCGCCCAGTCCCCCGACTGGGCCGCGCTCGCCGAGGCCTCCGAGGCCCGCCACAAGCGGCGCCGGCTGCTGCTCATAGGCGGCGGCGCACTCGCCACCGTCGCGATAGGCACGGCCGTCGCGGTGGCCGTCGTCTCGGCGAACGGCGACAGCCGGGCCGCGGGCGGCCCGTCCTCCCAGCCGCCCGGGACCGCCGACCTCCCGAGCGCCACGGCCACGGTGCCGTCGTTCGCCCCGACGAGCGCGCCGCCCCCGCTGGACCCCAAGGAGTTCATCGCCAGCGCGCAGAAGGACAAGGCGCCGCTGAGCCCGGACGTCCTCTTCCCCGGCACGCAGCTCACCATGGGCCAGACGGTGTACCGCAAGGGCCCCACGGCCGACACCCGCGACTGCGCCTCGGCGGCGAAGGCCACGCTCCCCAAGGTCCTGGACGACAACGGCTGCACCCGCCTGATCCGCGTCACCTACACCAAGGACGGCATGGCGGTGACGGTCGGCGTGGCCGTCTTCGACACCGAGGCCCAGGCGGCCAGGGCCAAGCAGCAGGCCGACAAGAAGAGCATCGTCAAGTCCCTGTCGGGCGGCGGCGTCGAGGAGTTCTGCGACGGCGCGGTCTGCCGCTCGACCACCAACGCCTACGGCCGCTACGCCTACTTCACCCTGGCCGGCTTCACCGACGGCAAGGACGTGACGACGAAGGACACGGCCGTCTTCGCCACGGGCGACGACCTCCAGGAGTTCACGTTCCGTCAGATCCGCCGCAGGGGCGAGGCCCAGGCCTCGGCGGCGGCGATCGGGTAACGCGCGGCGAACGGACGGCGCGGCGGGGCCGGCCGCCCGGTCGGCCCCGCGGTTCAGCAGCAGCGGGCCGCCGGCAGCGTCCGCTTGTTGCGGGCCTCCCTGCTGCGGGCCGCCAGCAGCCCGTCCGCCGGGTAGCCGACCTCCTCCAGCGTCAGCCCGTGCGGGCGCACCACGTGCACGGCCGAGTCCCGCACCCCCGCCGCCAGCACCTTCGCCGGCCAGTCGGGCGGCCGGTGGCCGTCGCCGACGAACAGCAGCGCGCCGATCAGCGAGCGCACCATGTTGTGGCAGAAGGCGTCGGCCCGCACGGTCGCCGTGACGATCCCGTCCTCGCCGCGCGCCAGGCTCAGCTCCTGGAGCGTGCGGATCGTCGTCGCGCCCTCCCGGCGCTTGCAGTACGCGGCGAAGTCGTGCTCCCCCAGCAGTCCCCGCGCGGCCTCGTTCATCGCGTCGACGTCGAGCGGCCAGTCGTGCCACAGCACGTGGCCGCGCAGCAGCGGGTCGACCCCGCCGGGGTTGTCGGTGACGCGGTAGGCGTAACGCCGCCAGATCGCCGAGAAACGGGCGTCGAAACCGGCCGGGGCCTCCCGCAGGGCCCACACCCGCACGTCCCTCGGCAGCCGTCCGGCGAGCCGCTTCAGCAGCTTCCCCCCGTGCTCCGCCCACACCCCGGCGGGCAGGTCCACGTGGGCCACCTGGCCCCGCGCGTGCACCCCGGCGTCGGTACGGCCGGCCACGGTCAGCTCGTACGTCGTCGTCCCGGACCGCGTCACGGTCCGCAGCGCGTCCTCGATCTCCCCCTGCACGGTCCGCCTGCCCCCGGCCTGCTTGGCCCAGCCGTGGAAGCCGGTGCCGTCGTAGGACAGGTCGAGGCGGACGCGTACGAATCCGGGCTGTACTTCGTCACTCACGTACGGATCCTCTCAGGAACGCGGAAGCGGGCCCGCCCCGCAAAGGGCGGACCCGCTCGACGCGAAGCAGTGCCTCAGGCGTCCTTGGCGTCCTCGGCCGGGGCCTCGGCGGCCTCGTCCTTGGACAGGTCGGCCTTGGTGTCCTCGGCCGGGGCCTCGGCGGCCTCGTCCTTCTTGAGGGCGTCCTCCTTGACCGCGCGCTTGGTCGCGGCCTCGGCCTCGCCGACCGCCTTCTGCTGCACCGTCAGCGCCTCGACCAGCTCGATGACGGCCATGGGCGCGTTGTCGCCACGGCGGTTACCGATCTTGGTGATGCGGGTGTAGCCACCCGGGCGGTTCTCGTACCGCGGGCCGATCTCGGTGAAGAGCGTGTGGACGATGCCCTTGTCCGTGATGACCTGGAGCACCTGACGGCGGTTGTGAAGGTCGCCCTTCTTCGCCTTGGTGATCAGACGCTCGGCGTACGGGCGCAGCTTGCGCGCCTTCGCCTCGGTGGTGGTGATGCGGCCGTGCTCGAAGAGCGACTTCGCGAGGTTCGCGAGCATCAGCTTCTCGTGCGCGGCGCTGCCGCCCATACGGGCACCCTTGGTGGGCTTCGGCATGGTTCTTCTCCTGTGTGTCTGCCCCGGCCGTATCAGGTACCGGGGTCAGTATCCGAGCGGGCGGTCGCCCGTCGGAGACCCCGCGCCCCAGGGGGCGCGGGGAAGTGCGCGGCCGGCCGGGACCGTCCGGTCCCGGGCTGCTCAGTGCGGCTCAGTACTGCTCGGTCTCGACGAAGCCGGCGTCCGCGTCGTCGTCGGCGCCGAAGGCGTCCGCGGCAGCCGTCGGGTCGAATCCGGGCGGGCTGTCTTTGAGCGCGAGGCCCATCCCCGCCAGCTTCGCCTTGACCTCGTCGATCGACTTCGCGCCGAAGTTGCGGATGTCGAGGAGGTCGGCCTCGGAGCGGGCGACGAGCTCACCCACGGAGTGGATGCCCTCGCGCTTGAGGCAGTTGTACGACCGGACGGTGAGCTCCAGCTCCTCGATCGGCAGCGCCAGGTCGGCGGCGAGGGCGGCGTCCGTCGGGGACGGGCCCATGTCGATGCCCTCGGCGTCGATGTTGAGCTCGCGGGCCAGACCGAACAGCTCGACCAGCGTCTTGCCGGCCGACGCCATGGCGTCGCGCGGACGCATGGCCTGCTTGGTCTCGACGTCGACGATCAGCTTGTCGAAGTCGGTGCGCTGCTCGACACGGGTCGCCTCGACCTTGTAGGTGACCTTGAGGACCGGCGAGTAGATCGAGTCGACCGGGATCCGGCCGATCTCCTGGCCCACCTGCTTGTTCTGCACGGCGGAGACGTAGCCGCGACCGCGCTCCACGGTCAGCTCCATCTCCAGCTTGCCCTTGCCGTTGAGCGTGGCGAGGACGAGGTCGGGGTTGTGCACCTCGACACCGGCCGGGGGCGCGATGTCGGCGGCGGTGACCAGACCCGGACCCTGCTTGCGCAGGTACATCACGACCGGCTCGTCGTGCTCCGAGGAGACGACCAGCTGCTTGATGTTGAGGATCAGGTCGGTGACGTCCTCCTTGACGCCCGGCACGGTGGTGAACTCGTGCAGGACGCCGTCGATGCGGATGCTGGTGACGGCGGCACCGGGGATCGACGACAGGAGGGTGCGGCGGAGGGAGTTGCCGAGGGTGTAGCCGAAGCCCGGCTCCAGCGGCTCGATCACGAACCGGGAGCGGAATTCGTCGACGACCTCTTCGGTCAACGAGGGACGCTGAGCGATCAGCATGTGTGGATCAGATCCTTCAGTCGTGGGCGCCCGCTATATGACGCCCGACGGGAACCGCGCCCGGTGACGGGTACGGGTACTGCAAGGGTACGGGCGGTACGCCCCGTAGGGGAACGTACCGCCCGGGGACCCGCGTCCGCGGGACGCGCGTGCGTCAGACGCGACGGCGCTTCGGCGGACGGCAGCCGTTGTGGGGGGTCGGGGTGACGTCCTGGATGGAGCCGACCTCGAGGCCCGTGGCCTGCAGGGAGCGGATCGCGGTCTCACGACCGGAGCCCGGGCCCTTGACGAACACGTCGACCTTGCGCATGCCGTGCTCCTGGGCGCGGCGGGCGGCCGACTCGGCGGCCATCTGCGCGGCGAACGGCGTGGACTTCCTGGAGCCCTTGAAGCCGACGTGGCCGGCGGAGGCCCAGGAGATCACGTTGCCGGACGGGTCCGTGATCGAGACGATCGTGTTGTTGAACGTGCTCTTGATGTGGGCGTGGCCGTGAGCGACGTTCTTCTTTTCCTTGCGGCGCACCTTCTTGGCAGCGCCCTGACGTCCCTTGGGGGGCATCTCTTAACTCCTACGGGAGGTGGTCGGTCCTACAGCGAAGACCGTGGACTGAGGTCCGCTGCGGACTACTTCTTGCCCGGCTTCTTCTTGCCGGCGATGGCGCGACGCGGGCCCTTGCGGGTACGCGCGTTGGTGCTGGTGCGCTGACCGCGGACGGGCAGACCGCGACGGTGGCGCAGACCCTGGTAGGTGCCGATCTCGACCTTGCGGCGGATGTCGGCCTGGATCTCGCGACGGAGGTCACCCTCGGTCTTGATGTTGTTGTCGACGTACTCGCGGATCGCGACCAGCTGCTCCTCGGTCAGGTCGCGGACGCGGGTGTTCGGGTCGACGCCGGTGGCGGCCAGCGTCTGCTGCGAAAGGGTCCGGCCGATGCCGAACACATAGGTGAGGGCGATCTCCACGCGCTTGTCGCGCGGGATGTCAACACCGGAAACGCGTGCCATTCAATGGCTCCAGTTGATTGTCGGAGGTCTTCCACAGGGCCGGATCCCCGCCCGCCGTACCAGGTACGGACCGGGTCCCCGGCCTCCGAGCCGGGGGTGTCGAGCCGTGCGGCTCGGGCCCTGCGTATGAACGTGTGTTGCTCGCGTCGCGCGAAGTTCTGCGGAAGTCGCAGAGGGGCGGTCGTGCTGCGGTCAGCCCTGGCGCTGCTTGTGGCGCGGGTTCTCGCAGATGACCATGACCCGGCCGTGACGGCGGATCACCCTGCACTTGTCGCAGATCTTCTTGACGCTCGGCTTGACCTTCATGGGATGTGAGGTTCTCCGGGTCAGTGCCATCACCCCGGCGGACCGGGGCGCGGGCAAGATCTACTTGTAGCGGTAAACGATCCGGCCACGCGTCAGGTCGTACGGAGAGAGCTCCACCACGACCCGGTCGTCAGGGAGGATGCGGATGTAGTGCATGCGCATCTTGCCGCTGATGTGTGCCAGGACCTGGTGGCCGTTCTGGAGCTCGACCTTGAACATGGCGTTCGGCAGAGACTCGACGACAGTGCCCTCGATCTCGATGGCACCTTGCTTCTTGGCCACGCTTCGCCCTTCGAATCGACTACCTTGATCGACTCTGGCGTGCACCGTTGTGGAGTGTTGCGGGTTCCGACGTGCATGCGGACATGCGGGTGCACAAGAGCCGACGAGTCAGTCTACGTCAGCGCACCCGGAAACACGAATCGCAGAAGTCTGCCCAGCGGACGAGGACCTTAACCGGACGGATTCCCGCCCCGGCGCCGCCCCCCGGTCGGCGGTCGCGGCGGGCCGTCATCAGGCGAGCGGGTCGGGGGCGGCCGTGATGCCGTACTCCGCCAGCTTCGCCCGGCCGCCGTCGGGGGCGGTCAGGACCAGGGGGCCCTGCTCGGTGAGGGCGACGGAGTGCTCCCAGTGGGAGGACCAGGTACCGTCGGTGGTGATGACCGTCCAGTCGTCCTCGAGCACCCGGGTCTTCGCGGTGCCCAGGGAGACCATCGGCTCGATGGCGAGGCAGAAGCCCGGGACCAGCTTGGGACCCTTGCCGCGGCGGCGGTCGACGTAGTTCAGCAGGTGCGGGTCCATGTGCATCTCGGTGCCGATGCCGTGGCCGCCGTAGTCCTCGATGATCCCGTACCGGCCGCCGCCCGGCTTCGGCTGGCGGCGGATGTACGTCTCGATGGCGCGGGAGACGTCGACGAGCCGGTTGCCCTGCCTCATGGCCGCGATGCCGGCCCACATCGACTCCTCGGTCACCCGGGACAGCTCGATCAGCTCCGGCGAGTGGCCGGAGCCCACGAAGGCGGTGTAGGCGGCGTCGCCGTGCCAGCCGTCGACGATCGCGCCGCAGTCGACGGAGATGACGTCCCCGTCCTTGAGGACCACGTCGTCGGAGGGGATGCCGTGGACGACCACCTCGTTCACGGAGGTGCAGATCGTCGCGGGGAAACCGCCGTAGCCGAGGAAGTTCGGCTTGGCGTCGTGCTCCGCGAGCACCTTGCGGGCGACCTGGTCCAGGTCCTTCGTCGTGGCCCCGGGCACGGCGGCCTCCCGGGTGGCCGCGTGGATGGCGGCGACGACCAGTCCCGCCTCACGCATCTTGGCGATCTGCTCGGGGGTCTTGATCTGCACCATGGGGACGACGGCCTTTCTGGACCGGGAAGGAACGGACACCATCAACGATACGGGGGCGGGCTCCCGCCCCGGCGCACACGACGGCCGCGGCCCCCGCAGGGAACCGCGGCCGGACGGACGTGCTACTTGTCGCGCTTGAGCGCCTCCAGCGCGCGCCCGGTGACCTCGTCCACCGGCCCCGTCGCCCCGATCGTCACCACGAGGCCCTGGGCCTTGTAGTAGTCGATGATCGGCTCGGTCTGCGTGTGGTAGACCTCCAGGCGCTTGCGGACGGTCTCCTCGGAGTCGTCGTCGCGCTGGTACAGCTCGCCGCCGCAGACGTCGCAGACGCCCTCTTCGGCCGGCGGGCTGTAGGTCAGGTGGAAGACGTGGCTGGAGTCTTTGCGGCAGATGCGCCGTCCGGCGATCCGCTTGACCACCTCGTCCTCGGGGGCCTCCAGGTCGAGGACCGCGTCCAGCTCGATGCCCTCGGTCTCGAGCAGCTCGTCCAGCGCCTGGGCCTGGGAGACGTTCCGCGGGAAGCCGTCCAGCAGGAAACCGCCCTCGGCGTCGGACTGCTCCATGCGGTCCTTGGCCATGGCGATGGTCACCTCGTCCGGCACCAGGTTGCCCGCGTCCATGTAGGACTTCGCGAGCTTCCCGAGTTCGGTCTGCCGGCTGATGTTGGCGCGGAACAGATCACCCGTGGAGATGTGCGGGATGCGTAGCTTCTCGGCAAGGCGGGTGGCCTGCGTACCTTTCCCAGCACCCGGCGGCCCGACGAGGACGATTCGCATCAGCGGAGGAACCCTTCGTAATTGCGCTGCTGGAGCTGGCTCTCGATCTGCTTCACGGTCTCGAGACCGACACCCACGATGATCAGGATGCTGGTCCCGCCGAACGGGAAGTTCTGGTTCGCCCCGAAACCAGCCAACGCCATTGTCGGCACGAGAGAGATCAGACCCAGATACAGCGAGCCCGGCCAGGTGATCCGGTTGAGTACGTAGCTCAGATACTCAGCGGTCGGTCGGCCAGCCCGGATGCCCGGGATGAAGCCACCATACTTCTTCATGTTGTCCGCGACTTCTTCGGGGTTGAACGTGATGGCCACGTAGAAGAACGCGAAGAAGACGATCAGCAGGAAGTACAGGATGATGTGCGGCGTGGCCGCCGTGTCCGCCAGGTTCTTCGTGATCCAGGTCGCCCAGCCCGCGTTGGAGTTGGAGAACTGGACGATCAGGGCGGGGATGTAGAGCAGCGACGAGGCGAAGATGACGGGGATCACGCCCGCCTGGTTCACCTTGAGCGGGATGTAGGTGGACGTGCCGCCGTAGGAGCGGCGGCCGATCATGCGCTTGGCGTACTGCACCGGGATCCGGCGCTGGGCCTGCTCGACGAAGACGACCAGGGCGACCATGACGAACCCGACGAGCATGACGGTGCCGAACTCGATCCAGCCGTCCGCCAGGTTGCCCTGCTCCTTGATGGCCCACAGGGCGGAGGGGAAGGTCGCGGCGATCGAGATGAACATCAGGATCGACATGCCGTTGCCGATGCCGCGGTCGGTGATGAGCTCGCCGAGCCACATCACGACGGCCGTGCCCGCGGTCATGGTGATGACCATGGTGACGGTCACGAAGATCGACTGGTCCGGGACGATCTGGCTGGCGACCGGGCAGCCCTGGAAGAGGGCGCCGCTGCGGGCGGTGGCCACCAGACCGGTGCCCTGGAGGATGGCGAGCGCGACCGTCAGGTAACGGGTGTACTGCGTGATCTTCGCCGTGCCGGCCTGGCCCTCCTTCTTCAGGGCCTCCAGGCGCGGGATCACCACGGTCAGCAGCTGCAGGATGATGCTCGCCGTGATGTACGGCATGATGCCCAGTGCGAAGATCGTGATCTGGAGCAGTGCGCCGCCGCTGAACATGTTGACGAGACCGAACAGGCCCTGGTTCGCCTCGGCGTTGTCGATGCACGCCTGGACGTTCCGGTAGTCGACGCCCGGGATCGGGATGTTCGTACCGATCCGGTACACGACGATGATGCCGAGCGTGAAGAGCAGCTTCTTGCGCAGGTCGGGCGTCTTGAACGCCCGGGCGAACGCGGTGAGCACGGTGCCTCCTGCGACCCCCGCGCCAGTGCGTCAAGGGTGACGGTCTGAGATTCCGAATAAAGGACGAATACGTAACGGTCAACTGCCGCCCCGAGTGCCCGCACGGGGCTCCCGGGAGAAATGGGCAGCGCAGGTCACCTTACCGGCGAGAGTGCCGCCCTAGGAACGACCAACCGGGGATGCCCCATTTGTGGGGCACCCCCGGTCGGGATCGCTCAAGTCATCAAGACGTCCGAGTGGTTCAGACGAGCTCGGTGACGGTACCGCCGGCGGCGGTGATCTTCTCCTTGGCGGAGCCGGAGACGGCGTCGACCGTCACCTGCAGCGCCACGGAGATCTCGCCCTGGCCGAGGACCTTGACGAGGCTGTTCTTGCGCACGGCACCCTTGGCGACCAGGTCCTCGACCGTGACCTCCCCGCCCTCGGGGTAGAGGGAGGCGAGCTTGTCCAGGTTCACGACCTGGTACTCGGTCTTGAACGGGTTCTTGAAGCCCTTCAGCTTCGGGAGGCGCATGTGCAGCGGCATCTGGCCGCCCTCGAAGCTCTCCGGAACCTGGTAGCGGGCCTTGGTGCCCTTCGTACCACGACCGGCCGTCTTACCCTTCGACGCCTCACCACGACCGACACGGGTCTTGGCGGTCTTGGCGCCCGGGGCGGGACGGAGGTTGTGGATCTTGAGCGGGTTCTGCTCCGCCATGATCAGTCGACCTCCTCGACCGTCACGAGGTGGCGGACGGTGTGCACCATGCCGCGGAACTCGGGGCGGTCCTCCTTGACGACCTGCGTGTTGATGCCCTTGAGACCAAGGGAGCGCAGGGTGTCACGGTGGTTCTGCTTGCTGCCGATGTAGGACTTGACCTGCGTGATCTTGAGCTGCGCCATGATCACACACCCGCCCCGGCACGCGCACGGAGAAGAGCCGCGGGGGCGACGTCCTCGAGCGGCAGACCGCGGCGGGCCGCGATCTCCTCGGGACGCTGCAGGCCCTTCAGGGCCGCCACGGTCGCGTGCACGATGTTGATGGCGTTGTCGGAGCCGAGCGACTTCGACAGCACGTCGTGGATGCCGGCGCACTCGAGCACGGCACGCACCGGACCACCGGCGATCACACCGGTACCGGGCGACGCGGGCTTGAGCAGCACGACGCCGGCAGCCTTCTCACCCTGGATCGGGTGCGGGATGGTGCCCTGGATCCGGGGGACCTTGAAGAAGTGCTTCTTGGCCTCCTCCACACCCTTGGCGATGGCGGCCGGCACCTCCTTGGCCTTGCCGTACCCGACACCCACGGTGCCGTCACCGTCGCCCACCACGACCAGCGCGGTGAAGCTGAAGCGACGACCACCCTTCACAACCTTGGCGACGCGGTTGATCGCGACGACGCGCTCAACGTATGCGGTCTTCTCGGCGGCAGCTGCGCCGCCGTCACGGCCCTTCCGGTCCCGCCGCTCGCCGCCACCGGCACCGCCACCGCGGCGCTGGGGTCCAGCCATTGGAATTACCTCTCTCTGTTTCCGCTAGCTACGGAACCGGCTCAGAACTTCAGGCCGGCTTCGCGGGCGGCGTCCGCCAGGGCGGCGATGCGCCCGGCGTACTGGTTGCCACCACGGTCGAACACGACGGCCTCGACACCGGCGGCCTTGGCGCGCTCGGCGACCAGGGCGCCGACCTGCTTGGCCTGCGCGGACTTGTCGCCCTCGCCACCGCGGATCGACGCGTCCAGGGTGGACGCCGACGCCAGGGTGTGACCCTTCAGGTCGTCGATCACCTGCGCCACGATGTGGCGGTTGGAACGAGTCACGACCAGGCGAGGACGCTCGGCGGTGCCGGCGACCTTCTTGCGGATCCGGATGTGGCGACGCTTGATAGCGGCACGCTTGTAGGCGTCGCCCTTGAGGATCTTCTGCCCGTATGCCATGGCTTACTTACCCGCCTTTCCGACCTTGCGGCGGATGACTTCGCCCTCGTACTTGACGCCCTTGGCCTTGTACGGGTCGGGCTTGCGCAGCTTGCGGATGTTGGCCGCAACCTCGCCGACCTTCTGCTTGTCGATGCCCTCGACCGAGAAACGGGTCGGGGTCTCCACCTTGAAGGTGATGCCCTCGGGGGCCTCGACCGTGATCGGGTGGCTGTAGCCCAGGGAGAACTCCAGGTTGGAGCCCTTGGCCTGGACGCGGTAACCGACACCGCTGATCTCGAGCTTCTTCACGTAACCCTGGGTCACGCCGGTGATCATGTTCGCCACCAGCGTGCGGGACAGGCCGTGCAGGGCCTTGTTCTGACGCTCGTCGTTGGGGCGGGTGACGTTCAGCACGCCGTCCTCACCCTTGGCGATCTCGATCGGCGCCACGACGGTGTGGGTCAGCGTGCCCTTGGGGCCCTTGACCGAGACCGTACGGCCGTCGATGGTGACGTCCACGCCGGCGGGAACCGCGATGGGGAGCTTGCCGATGCGCGACATAGCTGTTTCCTCCGTTCCCTTCCGCTACCAGACGTAGGCGAGGACTTCCCCACCCACGCCCTTCTTGCCGGCCTGCTTGTCGGTGAGGAGCCCGTGCGACGTGGAGATGATCGCCACGCCGAGGCCGCCCAGCACCTTCGGCAGGTTGGTGGACTTCGCGTACACCCGGAGACCGGGCTTGGAGATCCGCTTGATGCCCGCGATGGAGCGCTCACGGTTGGGGCCGAACTTCAGCTCCAGGACGAGGTTCTTGCCGACCTCGGCGTCCTCGACCTTCCAGCCCGTGATGAAGCCCTCCTGCTGGAGGATCTCCGCGATGTGCGACTTGATCTTCGAGTGCGGCATCGCCACGGAGTCGTGGTACGCCGAGTTCGCGTTCCGCAGACGCGTGAGCATGTCTGCGATCGGATCAGTCATGGTCATGAATTGGCCTTCGGCCTCTCTCGCCGGGGTTTCCTGGTGCGCCATCCCTCTCCCCGATCCGAGACGGGACGGGTGCGGCGCGGTGGACCTGCGGCGTAGTAAGCAAACATTAGCGGGCACCGCCCGCGGGCGTCCGGGCACGGCAGGCGCCCAACCCCACAAGCCTAAGGCATGGGGGGCCGGGCCCTGCCGGCCCAGCTGCTTACCGAGAGTCCTGTGCGTCCCTGATGAAGGGGACTACCAGGAGCTCTTGGTCACGCCCGGCAGCTCGCCGCGGTGAGCCATCTCACGAAGGCACACGCGGCAGAGGCCGAACTTGCGGTACACGGAGTGCGGACGACCGCAGCGCTGGCAGCGGGTGTAGCCACGCACACCGAACTTGGGCTTGCGAGCAGCCTTCGCGATGAGAGCCTTCTTCGCCATCTCGCTCACGCCTCCTTGAACGGGAAGCCGAGGTGACGGAGAAGGGCGCGGCCCTCTTCGTCGTTGGTCGCCGTGGTGACCACGGTGATGTCCATACCCCGGACGCGGTCGATCTTGTCCTGGTCGATCTCGTGGAACATGACCTGCTCCGTGAGACCGAAGGTGTAGTTGCCCCGGCCGTCGAACTGCTTGGGGGACAGACCGCGGAAGTCGCGGATGCGCGGCAGCGCGAGCGACAGGGTGCGGTCCAGGAACTCCCACATGCGGTCGCCGCGGAGCGTGACGTGGGCACCGATCGGCTGCCCCTCGCGCAGCTTGAACTGCGCGATGGACTTGCGGGCCTTGGTGACGGCCGGCTTCTGACCGGTGATCGTGGTGAGGTCGCGGATGGCGCCCTCGATCAGCTTGGAGTCGCGGGCGGCGTCGCCCACACCCATGTTGACCACGATCTTGACGAGGCCGGGAACCTGCATGACGTTCTCGTACGAGAACTCCTCACGCAGCTTGCCCGCGATCTCCTCGCGGTACTTCGTCTTGAGACGCGGAGTGGTGGTGGTAGCCATCAGATGTCCTCACCCGTCCGCTTGGCAACGCGGATCTTGTTGCCCTCGTCGTCGAAGCGGTAGCCGACGCGGGTCACGACCTTCTTGCCGTCCTTCTCCACGACCAGCTGGACGTTGCTGACGTGGATCGGGGCCTCGGTGGTCACGATCCCGCCGGCCTGCGAACCGCGAGCGGTCGGACCGGCCTTGGTGTGCTTCTTGACCCGGTTGACACCCTCGACCAGGACGCGCTCCTCGCGCGGGTAAGCGGCAATGACCTTGCCCTGCTTGCCCTTGTCCTTGCCGGTGATGACCTGGACCAGGTCGCCCTTCTTGATCTTCATGCTCACAGCACCTCCGGCGCGAGGGAGATGATCTTCATGAACTTCTTCTCGCGCAGCTCACGGCCCACGGGGCCGAAGATACGGGTGCCACGAGGGTCGCCGTCGTTCTTGAGGATGACGGCGGCGTTCTCGTCGAAGCGGATGTACGAGCCGTCCGGACGGCGGCGCTCCTTGACGGTGCGAACGATGACCGCCTTGACGACGTCACCCTTCTTCACGTTGCCACCGGGGATCGCGTCCTTGACGGTGGCGACGATGACGTCACCGATGCCCGCGTAGCGGCGACCGGAGCCGCCGAGCACACGGATGCAAAGGATCTCCTTCGCTCCCGTGTTGTCGGCGACGCGCAGTCGCGACTCCTGCTGGATCACGTCTATCTCCTGATCGTCTGCCGGTTCCCCGACGGGGCTGACGCGCTCTCACCGAGCGCGGTGGCCCCGTCGGAGCCTGGCGGAACTACCCTGCGGGGTCTGCCCCGCAGGAGAATTACTTGGCCTTCTCGAGGATCTCGACGACGCGCCAGCGCTTCGTCGCGGACAGCGGCCGGGTCTCCATCAGGAGGACGCGGTCGCCGACGCCCGCGGCGTTCTGCTCGTCGTGGGCCTTGAGCTTGTTCGTACGGCGGATGACCTTGCCGTACAGAGCGTGCTTGACGCGGTCCTCGACGGCGACGACGACGGTCTTGTCCATCTTGTCGCTGACGACAAGGCCCTCACGGGTCTTGCGGAAGCCGCGCGCTTCGGTGTTCTCAGTCACGTTGTTCTCGCTCATCAGGCGTTCTCCACCGTTTCGATGCCCAGCTCACGCTCGCGCATCAGGGTGTAGATCCGCGCGATGTCCTTGCGGACCGCCTTCAGACGGCCGTGGTTCTCGAGCTGACCGGTCGCCGCCTGGAAGCGGAGGTTGAACAGCTCTTCCTTGGCCTCGCGGAGCTTCGTCAGAAGCTCCTCGTTGCCCAGCTCGCGCAGCTCGGACGCCTTGGTACCGGCCGACATCACGCTTCACCTGCCTCGCGCTTGACGATCTTGCACTTCATCGGCAGCTTGTGGGCCGCACGGGTCAGGGCCTCGCGCGCGATCTTCTCGTTGGGGTACGACAGCTCGAACATCACGCGTCCGGGCTTGACGTTGGCCACCCACCACTCCGGGGAACCCTTACCGGAACCCATGCGGGTCTCGGCCGGCTTCTTCGTCAGCGGGCGGTCCGGGTAGATGTTGATCCAGACCTTGCCGCCACGCTTGATGTGGCGGGTCATGGCGATACGAGCCGCCTCGATCTGGCGGTTCGTCACGTACGCCGGGGTCAGCGCCTGGATGCCGTACTCGCCGAACGCAACCTGCGTGCCACCCTTCGACATGCCGGTGCGCTTGGGGTGGTGCTGCTTGCGGTGCTTGACCCTACGGGGGATCAGCATGGTGGTCAGGCCTCCGTTCCGGTGCTCTCAGCCGGAGCGGCGGCGGGCGCCTCGGCCTTGGGGGCCTCGGCTGCCGGAGCCTGCTGCTGCGGCTTGCGACCGCGCCGCTCGCCACCGCGGCCACCACGGGCCGGGCGGTCGGCGCCACCGCGGGCCGGGCGGTTGCCCGCACGGGCGGCGGCGTTCTCGGCGCGGACCTCGGCGATGTTCTTGACGTCGCCCTTGTAGATCCAGACCTTCACGCCGATGCGGCCGAAGGTCGTCCTGGCCTCGAAGAAGCCGTAGTCCACGTTCGCGCGGAGCGTGTGCAGGGGCACGCGGCCCTCGCGGTAGAACTCCGAGCGGGACATCTCGGCGCCGCCGAGGCGGCCACCGCACTGGATCTTGATGCCCTTGGCGCCCGCCTTCATCGCCGACTGCATGCTCTTGCGCATGGCGCGGCGGAAGGAGACGCGGGAGGAGAGCTGCTCGGCGACGGCCTGGGCCACGAGCTGGGCATCGGTCTCGGGGTTCTTGACCTCGAGGATGTTCAGCTGGACCTGCTTGCCGGTGAGCTTCTCCAGCTGACCGCGGATCTTGTCCGCCTCGGCGCCGCGGCGGCCGATGACGATGCCCGGACGCGCGGTGTGGATGTCCACGCGGACACGGTCACGGGTGCGCTCGATCTCGACCTTGGAGATGCCGGCGCGCTCCATGCCGGACGTCAGCATCCGGCGGATGGCGACGTCTTCCTTGACGTAGTCCTTGTACAGCTTGTCGGCGTACCAACGCGACTTGAAGTCGGTCGTGACACCGAGCCGGAACCCGTGCGGGTTTACCTTCTGGCCCATTACCGGGTTCCTTCCTTGCTGCTGACGACCACGGTGATGTGGCTGGTCCGCTTGCGGATCCGGTAGGCGCGGCCCTGGGCGCGCGGGCGGAACCGCTTCAGGGTCGGGCCCTCGTCGACGTAGGCCTCGGAGACGTAGAGGCTGTCGACGTCGGTGTGGTCGTAGTTGTGCGCGGCGTTGGCGATGGCGCTGTCCAGCACCTTGCCGACCGGCACGCTCGCGGCCTGCGGGGCGAAACGCAGGACCGCCTGAGCCTCCGTGGCGTTCAGGCCACGGATGAGGTCCACCACACGGCGGGCCTTCATGGGCGTGACGCGGATGTACCGCGCCTGGGCCCTGGCTTCCATGGTTGTCCCTTCAGTGTTTGTCATTGGTCGTTTGCACCCCGCCTACTAGCGGCGCTTCGACTTCCGGTCTTCCTTGACGTGGCCCCGGAAGGTGCGGGTCGGCGAGAACTCGCCGAGCTTGTGGCCGACCATCGACTCGGTGACAAACACCGGGATGTGGGTCTTGCCGTTGTGCACCGCGATCGTGTGGCCGAGCATGGCCGGGACGATCATCGAGCGGCGGGACCAGGTCTTGATGACGTTCTTGGTACCGGCTTCGTTCTGAGCGTCCACCTTCTTGATCAGGTGGTCGTCGACGAAGGGTCCCTTCTTCAAGCTACGAGGCATCTCAACCCGTCCTTAGCGCTTCTTGTTCGTCTTGCGGCGGCGGACGATGTACTTGTTCGACGCCTTCTTGGGCGAACGAGTACGGCCTTCCTTCTTGCCCCACGGGGACACCGGGTGGCGGCCACCGGAGGTGCGGCCCTCACCACCACCGTGCGGGTGGTCCACCGGGTTCATGACCACACCGCGGACGGACGGGCGAACGCCCAGCCACCGCTTGCGGCCCGCCTTGCCCCAGCTGATGTTGCTCTGCTCGGCGTTGCCGACCTCGCCGATCGTGGCGCGGCAGCGCTGGTCGACCAGGCGGATCTCACCGGACGGCATGCGCAGGTGGGCCATGGTGCCCTCCTTCGCGAGCAGCTGCACCGAGGCGCCGGCGGAGCGGGCGAACTTGGCGCCGCCGCCGGGACGCAGCTCGATGGCGTGCAGCGTCGTACCGACCGGGATGTTGCGCAGGGCGAGGTTGTTGCCCGGCTTGATGTCGGCCCCGGGGCCGTTCTCGACGCGGTCGCCCTGCTTCAGGTCGCGCGGCGCGAGGATGTAGCGCTTCTCGCCGTCCGCGTAGTGCAGGAGCGCGATGCGCGCGGTGCGGTTGGGGTCGTACTCGATGTGCGCGACCTTCGCCGGCACGCCGTCCTTGTCGTGACGACGGAAGTCGATCACGCGGTAGGCGCGCTTGTGGCCACCGCCCTGGTGGCGGACGGTCACACGACCGGAATTGTTACGGCCGCCCTTGCTGTGCAGGGGACGGACCAGCGACTTCTCCGGCGTGGACCGCGTGACCTCGACGAAGTCGGCGACGCTGGAGCCACGACGGCCCGGAGTCGTCGGCTTGTACTTGCGGATACCCATTTCTCAGTCCTCGTCCGATATCGAACGATCCTGACCGCTTACGCGGTCGGACCGCCGAAGATGTCGATACGGTCGCCCTCGGCGAGGGTCACGATCGCGCGCTTGGTGGCCGCGCGCTGGCCGAAGCCGGTGCGGGTCCGCTTGCGCTTGCCGATGCGGTTGATCGTGTTGACCCCGGTGACCTTGACCTCGAAGACCGCCTGGACGGCCTCCTTGATCTGGGTCTTGTTGGCACGCGGGTCGACGAGGAACGTGTACTTGTTCTCGTCGATGAGCGCGTAGCTCTTCTCGGACACGACCGGCTTGAGCAGCACGTCACGGGGGTCCGTGTACGCCTTGCTCGCCGGGGTGACGACGGTGTTCTTGCCCTCGGTGGCGTGGCGGCGCGCCTTGGCTACGCGCGCTTCCTTCGCCTTCTTGGCCGCCTTGGAGGCGATGGAGGGGTGACGGGCAGCCATCAGGCCTCGCTCCCTTCGTTGTCGTTGGCCTTGTTCGGGCCGGCGACGAAGGACTCGAAAGCGGCCTTGGTGAAGACCACGTCGTCCGAGACGAGAACGTCGTACGTGTTCAGCTGGCCCGGCTCCAGGATGTGGACCTGGGGCAGGTTGCGGGCGGACAGCCACGCGGCCTCGTCGGAGCGGTCGACGACCAGGAGCAGGTTCTTGCGCTCGCTGATCTTGCCGAACAGGCTCTTGGCGGCCTTCGTGGAGGGGGTCTCGCCCTCGACCACGCCGGTGACGACGTGGATGCGGTTGTGGCGCGCCCGGTCGGTGAGGGCGTGACGCAGAGCGGCAGCCTTCATCTTCTTCGGGGTGCGCTGGGAGTAGTCGCGCGGCACGGGACCGTGGACGACGCCACCGCCGGCGAACTGCGGCGCGCGGGTCGAACCCTGGCGGGCGCGACCGGTGCCCTTCTGGCGGTACGGCTTCTTGCCGCCGCCACGGACCTCACCGCGGGTCTTGGTCTTGTGGGTGCCCTGGCGGGCAGCGGCCAGCTGCGCGACGACGACCTGGTGGATCAGCGGGACGCTGACCTTCTCAACGCCGAAGATCTCCGCGGGGAGCTCGACGGTACCGGCCTTGTCGCCCGCCGGCGAAAGGATGTCAACAGTGCTCATCGGTTACCTCAGGCCCCCTTGGCCGCGGTGCGGACCAGGACGAGGCCGCCGTTCGGACCGGGAACCGCGCCCTTGATGAGCAGCAGGCCCTTCTCCGCGTCAACGGCGTGGACGGTCAGGTTCTGGGTGGTGACCCGCTCGTTGCCCATGCGACCCGCCATGCGCAGGCCCTTGAACACACGGCCCGGGGTGGCGCAGCCACCGATGGAGCCGGGAGAGCGGTGCTTGCGCTGGGTACCGTGCCCGGCGCCGAGGCCACCGAAGTTGTGGCGCTTCATGACGCCGGCGAAGCCCTTGCCCTTGCTCTTGCCGGTCACGTCGACCTTCACGCCGGCCTCGAACACCTCGGCGGTGACTTCCTGGCCGAGCGTGTACTCGGAGGCGTCCGACGTGCGGATCTCGACGAGGTGACGACGGGGGGTGACGTCGGCCTTGGCGAAGTGGCCCTTGAGGGGCTTGTTCACCTTGCGCGGGTCGATCTCGCCGAAGGCGATCTGGACGGACTCGTAGCCGTCGACGTCGTTCGTGCGGACCTGGGTGACGACGTTCGGCCCGGCCTTGACGACGGTGACCGGGACGACACGGTTGTTCTCGTCCCACACCTGCGTCATACCGAGCTTCTCGCCCAGGATGCCCTTGATCTGCTTAGCCATCTCTTCAGATCACCGGCCTCAGAGCTTGATCTCGATGTCGACACCGGCCGGGAGGTCGAGTCGCATCAGAGAGTCAACGGTCTTGGGGGTCGGGTCGAGGATGTCGATCAGGCGCTTGTGCGTGCGCATCTCGAAGTGCTCGCGCGAGTCCTTGTACTTGTGCGGCGACTTGATGACGCAGTACACGTTCTTCTCAGTGGGCAGCGGCACCGGGCCCGCGACCGACGCACCAGTGCGGGTCACCGTCTCGACGATCTTCTTCGCCGAGGAGTCGATGACCTCGTGGTCGTAGGCCTTGAGCCGGATGCGGATCTTCTGTCCCGCCATGGCTACTTCGTAGTCCTGTCTCTCTTCACGCTCTGGAACCCGGAGCGGCTCCCCCCGTTCTCCGACCCACGCGGTCGGGCGTGTCGCGGTCCCGCTGACATGAATGTCCCTTGTTCGAACACCCCTGCGGGATTGGACACGGCCCTACCAGAACCGCGGACCGGGGACGAAAGGCCCACCGGGCGCCTGGCCGGCGCCGCGCCCACGCTTCCCGGAAGATTCCCGTACGTCCGCCCCTGATCAGGGGCGACGAGTACTGTGGGACTCGCTTCCGGTCCTCCCGGCGGGAGGCGCGCAGCATCAACACTCGACCGAGCAACTCCGACAGTCTGCCACAGCGGGCAGGGGCCTGGCCAATCGAGCGGAAAAGATTACCCCGGGAGTGACGGGGATCAAACGCGGCCGCTCCCGAATCGCCGGCCGGGAGCGGGCGGATCGTCCTCACGGCGGGCTCCGCCCTCCCCCGCCGCGGCTCCCCTCTCCCCGTTCCGTTCCTGCGCGTTCCCCCAACTCCGCTTTCTGGAAGGCAAGTTGGCGATCGCCCGCGGGCCGGGGCGTCCCGGGCACCCGGCCGTACGCCCCCTCACCGGGCACCCGGCGCTCCGGTCCGCGGACGGGGGGGGGGGGGGGGGGGGGGGGGGGGGGGGGGGGGGGGGGGGGGGGGGGGGCGGGCCGGCTTTTTTTGTCGCCGCCCCGGCACCAACCGTCTC
>NZ_JBVITR010000040.1:0-43707 GCF_055574875.1 Streptomyces sp. NPDC034670 | reverse complement strand
CCACCACGGACACCAGCATCAGTGGCGTAGGGGCGGGTCGCCAGCATACGAACCCCCCCCCCCCCCCCCCCCCCCCGCCCGTCTCTCAGTCCCGCTTGGCGACCGTGAGGAGCACCGCCGCGTCCTCCAGGGCCTCCAGGGCGTGGCGGGCCGGGGGGATCACGATCAGGTCGCCGGCGCGGCCCTCCCAGGAGGTCTCGCCGCTGGTGAGCCGGACGCGCCCGCGCAGCACCTGCAGGGTCGCCTCGCCGGGGTTGTCGTGCTCGGCGAGGACGGTGCCGGCGGTCAGCGCGAGGAGGGTCTGGCGCAGGGCGTGCTCGTGGCCGCCGTGGACCGTGGCGGCGCTGCGGCCGTTGGACGCGGCGGCGGCGGCGTGTTCGAGCTGTTCGCGGGCGAGGGCGTCGAGGGAGAGCTTCTGCATGCCGCCAGTCTTCCGCCGGCGCCGTGCGGTCGCCAGGGCCGTGCGGGGTACGCCGGGGCGCCCGCCACGTTCACCCGGAGGGGCGCACCGCGGCCGCCGCGGGGATACTGGCGCCGTGCCACCGACACCGCGGCCGCGGCCCCCGGACCCCGTCACCGCCGACGCGCCCGAGGCCATCGCGCGCCCGCTGCTCACCCAGTCCTGGCTCGACCTGACCTTCGTCCACTGGGCGGCGGACCCGGCCGACGTGGCCGGCCTGCTGCCGCCGGGCACCGTGCCCGACACGCTGGACGGCGTCACGTACGTCGGGCTCGTCGCGTTCCGGATGCACCGCGTGGGATGGCTCCGCCTGCCGGGCGTGCCCTACCTCGGCACCTTTCCCGAGACCAACGTCCGCCTCTACTCCGTGGACGCGCGCGGGAGGCGCGGCGTCGTCTTCCTGTCCCTCGACGCGTCCCGGCTGATTCCCGTCGCGGTCGGCCGCCTCGGGTTCCGGATGCCGTACCTGTGGTCCCGCATGGACATCCGCCACGACGGTGACACCGTGACGTACACCAGCTCCCGGCGCCGGCCCGGTCCGCGCGGCGCCCGGAGCCGCATCACCGTGCGCAGGGGCGAGCGGATCGGGGAGCCCACCGGGCTGGAGCACTTCCTGACCGCCCGCTGGGGCATGCACGGCACCTTCTTCGGCCGGCCGACGTACCTGTCCAACGCCCATCCGCGGTGGCCCCTGCACCGCGCCGAGCTGATCGAGTGCGAGGAGGACCTGGTGGCGGCGGCGGGGCTGCCCGGGCCCGCCGGGGATCCGGTGAGCGTGCTGTACTCGCCGGGCGTTCCGGCCCGCTTCGGCCTCCCGGCCCGACCGGGCGGCCTGCGCACCCCCTGACCGGCCGGGGGAGGCCGGGAGGGACCCCGCTCGGCGGGCCCTCCCGGCCTCCCCCGGCCGGTTTCCGTCAGATGATGCCCTGGGCCAGCATCGCGTCCGCCACCCGCTCGAAACCGGCGATGTTCGCGCCGGTCACGTAGTCGCCGGGGGCGCCGTAGCGCTCGGCGGTCTCGGCGCAGGTGGTGTGGATGTCGGTCATGATGCGGGCCAGCTCGCTCTCGACCTGCTCGGCCTTCCACGACGTGCGCGAGGCGTTCTGCGTCATCTCCAGGGCGCTGACCGCGACCCCGCCCGCGTTGGCCGCCTTGCCGGGACCGAAGGCGACGCCGGCCTGCTGGAGCAGTTGCACGGCCTCCGGCGTGGTCGGCATGTTCGCGCCCTCGGAGACCGCCTTCACGCCGTTGCGGATGAGGAGGGCGGCGTCGGCGGCGTTCAGCTCGTTCTGGGTCGCGGACGGCAGGGCGACGTCGGCCGGGACCTCCCAGACCCGCCCGCCGGGCACGAACCGGGCGGAGGCGCCCCGGCGCTCCGCGTAGTCGCTCACCCGGCCGCGCTCGACCTCCTTGACCTGGCGCAGCAGGTCCAGGTCGATGCCCTTCTCGTCGACGACGTAGCCGCTGGAGTCGGAGCAGGTCACCGGGTGGGCGCCGAGGGCCGCCAGCTTCTGGATGGTGTAGATCGCGACGTTCCCGGAGCCGGAGACGACCGCCGTCTGGCCCTCCAGGTCCTCGCCGCGCCCGCGCAGCATCGCCTCCGCGAACAGCACGTTGCCGTACCCGGTCGCCTCCGGACGGATCAGCGAGCCGCCCCAGCCGGCGCTCTTGCCGGTCAGCACGCCGCCCTCCCAGCGGTTGGTGATCCGCCGGTACTGGCCGAAGAGGTAGCCGATCTCGCGGGCGCCGACGCCGATGTCGCCGGCCGGGATGTCGGTGTACTCGCCGATGTGGCGGTACAGCTCGGTCATGAAGGACTGGCAGAAGCGCATGACCTCCGCGTCGCTGCGCCCCTGCGGGTCGAAGTCGCTGCCGCCCTTGCCGCCGCCGATGTTGAGACCGGTCAGCGCGTTCTTGAAGATCTGCTCGAAGCCCAGGAACTTGATGATCCCGAGGTTCACGGACGGGTGGAAGCGCAGGCCGCCCTTGTACGGGCCGAGGGCGCTGTTGAACTCGATCCGGAAGCCGCGGTTGACGTGCACACGGCCGTCGTCGTCCTGCCACGGCACGCGGAAGATGATCTGCCGCTCCGGCTCGACGAGCCGTTCCACGAGGCCGGGCTCGGCGTACTCGGGCCGGGTCGCGATCACCGGGGCGAGCGTGTCCAGCACCTCGCGGGCGGCCTGGTGGAACTCGGGCTCCGCCGGGTTGCGGCGCTCGATCTCGGCGCGCAGCTGGTCGAGCGAGGTCTTGGGGTCGGGTCGTGTGGCCACAGGGTCCCTTTCTGGCGCGGCTGACACCGGCAACGGGTCCGGTGATGGGCGCTCGGCGCCATTGCCTCGCGCAGGACGGCGGCCGCTCGGAGCGACTTCACGAAGGACGGCCGACTTTCCAGTGTTACCCCTGTGTAAACCGGAACGGCAAGAGCCCGCACGATGGTCCGCCATCTGAGACCTACTGTACGGAACACGGGACGGCGGACGGGTCCGCTCCTTCCCCGGCCTCACCGGCCCGTCCCGTCCCTCCTGCCCCTCAGGCCTCCGCGAAGGGACCCCACGCCTTCGCGGTCCCCCGGGAACGAGCTGCCCGGCGCGTTCGGGACGCCGGGCGCCGCGCGCTTCCCGCGGGTCGAGGCGCCGGACGGCCGCCTCGACCCGCGCCCGGCGGATTTACCCCGGCGAGGTCGGCCTTCCGGACGGTGCGTGCCTCAGACCGAGGGCGAGCGCCGGCCGGGGTGCCCGCGGTCCTTGCGCGCCGCATCCTTCAGGGTGTCCCGCAGGGCGTGGAAGGCGGGCTTGGGGGCGAAGTCCTCGGTCATGACGGTGGCGAAGCCCTCGCCCTCGAAGAACACCGGGACCCACGAGTACTTGTCGGTGAAGCCCCAGATGGTGAACGAGTTGCAGCCGTCGACGGCCAGGCACGCCTGGAGCGCGCGCCGGTAGTAGTCGGCCTGCTGGCGCTGCTGCGCCTTGGTGGGCACCCCACTCTCCGGCAGGTCCATGCGGACGTCCAGCTCGGTGACGGCCGTCTCCAGGCCGAGCGCGTCGAACCGGCGCAGGTTGTCCTCCAGGTCGCCCGGGAAGCCGTAGCGCGTGCTCAGGTGGGCCTGGACGGAGAAGCCGTGCACGGGCACGCCCTGCGCGAGCAGGTCCTGGACGAGGGCGTGATAGGCGTCGCTCTTCGCGTTGACGCCCTCCACGTTGTAGTCGTTGAAGAACAGCTTCGCCCGGGGGTCGGCCTCGTGGGCCCAGCGGAAGGCGTCCGCGACGATGCCCGGCCCCAGTTCGCGGATCCAGATGTTGTCCTGGGTGCGCAGCCTGCCCTGGTCGTCGAAAATTTCGTTCGCGACGTCCCACTGCTGGATCCGGCCGGCGTAGCGGCCGACGACGGTGGTGATGTGCTCGCGCAGGAGGGCGCGCAGCTCCTCCTTGGAGAAGTCGCCCTGCTCCAGCCATTCGGGGTTCTGGCTGTGCCACAGCAGGGTGTGGCCGCGCACGACCTGGCGGTTGCGCTCGGCGAACCGGACGATGGCGTCGGCCTGCCCGAAGTCGTAGCGGTCCCGTTCGGGGTGGATGAAGTCCCACTTCATCTGGTTCTCGGGGGAGACCGAGCTGAACTGGCGGGCCAGGATCCTCCGGTACTCCTTGTCGTGCGTGAACGGGTCCGGGTAGTCCTGCTCCAGGTGGTGGCCGCCGCCCGCCACGGCGGTGCCCACGAAGAAGCCCTCGGGAGCGGCCGAGCGCAGCCGGTCGGGCTTGGCGTGGGAGTGCGGCGCGGCCTGCCGGTCGGCCGGTGGGGCGGCCGTGGCCGCGCCCGTCAGGAGCGGCAGGGACAGGGCGGCGGTGGCGAGGGTCGCGGTGGCGAGGCGAAGGATTCTCATGCGGGGAGTCTCACTCCATCCGTTCTCGAATGTTTCGAAGTGATAGGCGAAACATTAGGGATGGGCGGACGCTAAGGGCTGGCCGAGCGGCACGTCAATACCCGTGCGGAGATCCGCGCGCCGGCACGCCCCGCCGACCCGGGGGCCGGCTGTCGCGACGACCGCGTGCGGGCGGACGTCCGCGGCACCGCCACCGTCCTCGAACGCGCCCGCGGGACACCGGACTCCGACCGGCCCGTCGCGCTCTTCCTGATCGCGCTGCTGCGCTTCGTCGGCGACGAGCACGGGGCGTACGACCTGGTGGAGCGCCTCCAGCAGGCGCCGACGCCCGGCGGTCGCCCGATCGTGCCCCGCCTCGCCCCCGGGCCCCCACCCGGAGGAGGCCTCGCGGAAGGCCGCCGACCCGTACCGGGCGGGCTCACCACGGAGATGCGCGGCCGGAGACCGGTTCGCCCGCTTCCTCGACGGCCCGGGGCCCGCCGCCCCCGGCATCGTGGCGGCCGGGGACCGGCACCCGGGACTCGGGGCCCCGGTCCCCGGCCAGGGGGGCGCCCCGGCGGGGCCCGCGCGGCCGGTGGCGCGCCCGGGGTGACCCCGGGGCCCCGGGACGGGTCCGGTGCGCTCCAGGGGGAGCACAGGCCCCGCCCCGGACGTCCGGACCGGGGCGCCGAGTCGTGGGAGAAGGGGCGCTTCCCCCGGCGGCCGGCGGCGCCGCAGCGACGGATCGAGCAACGCGGGCGGGGCGTCGTCCTTCTCGTGCGGGGCCAGGTCGGTGCCGGGGGCGACGATCGCGTCGATCGCGCCCAGGACGTCGGCGGGGAGCACGGTGTCCGCGGCGGCGAGCTGCGCGTGCAGGTGGTCCAGGGCGCGGGGGCCGATGAGCGCGCCGGTCACGGCGGGACGCGCGGTCACGAGCCCGAGCGCCGGCTGGATCATGGTCAGCCCGGCCTCGTCGGCGACCGCGGCCAGCCGCTCGACGGCGCGGCCGCCGGCGAGGTCCGCGCCGACATCGACGCCCTCGCGCTCATGCGCGGCGTGGGCGGCCTCTGCATCGGCGCGGAGAGCGACCCCGGCCACGACGCACGCCGGCCGGCCGGCGTCCTGGTCGACGGCCTGCGCCGACCGGACTGACCGGACCGGCCGCCCCGCCCTCGGCCCGCGTCCGCGGGACCGGCGTGCTGGTCCCCGCCCCCGTTGTCACCAGCCTCCGGACGGCGCCCTCCGGGAGCCCTTCCAGGGCCTAGGTGTGTTGTCCCGGGACGTTGGTGACACGCGTGCTGGGTGCTTGAACGGGTGAGGGCCTTCCGGGTTCGGTGTGGATCGCGACATCTGCACCGAAGCTCAGGAGGCCCTCGTGTCCCACCGTAATGCCCTGCTGACACCGACCGGGAGGCTGCGTCTGGCCCGGTGTGTCGTGGACGACGGCTGGCCGCTGCGGCGGGCCGCGGAACGCTTCCAGGTCAGCCACACCACCGCCGCCCGCTGGGCGCGCCGCTACCGGCAACTGGGCGCGGCCGGGATGCACGACCGCTCCAGCCGCCCGCACCACAGCCCGCGCCGGACGCCCGCCCGGGTCGAACAGCAGGTCCTGCGGCTGCGGCGCGAGCACCGGATCGGGCCGGTGCGGCTGGCCGCCCGGGCCGGTGTCGCCGCCTCCACCGCCCACCGCATCCTCGTCCGCCACGGTCTGCCCGCCCTGGCCGCCACCGACCGGGCCACCGGCGAGCCCGTGCGCCGCTACGAACGAGCCCGGCCCGGGGAACTGGTCCACATCGACGTCAAGAAGCTCGGCCGCATCCCCGACGGCGGCGGCCACAAGGTCCTCGGCCGGGAAGCCGGCCGCAGGAACCAGGCCCGGACCGGCCGCGGCTACCTTTACCTGCACACCGCCCTGGACGACCACACCCGCCTGGCCTACACCGAGGCCCTGCCCGACGAGAGGGCCGCCACCTGCGCCGGCTTCCTCACCCGGGCCGCCGCCTGGTTCGCCGCACGCGGCATCACGATCGAACGGATCCTCACCGACAACGCCTGGGCCTACACCAAGATCACCTGGCGTCAGACCTGCCGCGACCTGGGCATCAGCCCTCGCTGGACCAGGCCCTGGCGGCCCCAGACCAACGGCAAGGTCGAACGCTTCCACCGCACCCTGCTCGAGGAATGGGCCTACCAGCGGCCCTACACCTCCGACGCCGAACGACAGGCCGCGTTTCCCG
This sequence comes from Streptomyces sp. NPDC034670, assembly GCF_055574875.1. Taxonomy (NCBI): domain Bacteria; kingdom Bacillati; phylum Actinomycetota; class Actinomycetes; order Kitasatosporales; family Streptomycetaceae; genus Streptomyces; species Streptomyces sp. NPDC034670. Next base: position 37,151 of record NZ_JBVITR010000040.1, on the reverse strand, counting down.
ACTGGCTGGACTGGTACAACCATCACCGACCCCACACCGGCATCGGCGGCCACCCACCAGCCAGCCGCGTCACCAACCTGTCCGAACAACACACCTAGGCGAAGAGCTCCGCCGCCGACGTGGCCGTGATGGCCCGCGTGAACCAGGTGTCCAGCGTGTCGAGGTCCCCGCAGCCGACGATGCGCTCCCGCTGCTCCTCGGACACCTCGACGCCCCGGCGGTCGAGCAGACGCAGGATGTCCTCGGCCCGACCCTCGGCCCGGCCCTCGGCCCGGAGCCTCTGAGCGGTCTCCGACTGGAAGAAGGAGAGGTCGACGGCCATGAGGTGCCTCCAGAGGTCTGCGGCCGGCGTCTTGCCGAGGCCTTGTTCCGTGAGCTCGATGAAGAAGACAGCGGTGTTCTCGTCGTCGGCGGACAAGCTCTTGAGTGCCTTTGCCAGCGCAGCCAGTATGGCACCGGCCTCCGGGTCACGGCTGTGCAGCGCAGCCGACAGGACCGTGAGCGGGATGTCGCGGGACGCTTCGTCGGGGCTGTCGATCACCGGCACGTCGTCGGGCCCCAGGACGAGGGGGCGCAAGCTGAGCGAGGGCCACTGCCGGGGGCCGATGTCGAACTGCCGGGCCGCCCAGGCGGCCGTTCCCCGGTCCGCGCAGACGACCAGGAGCACCGGCGGGACGCGGTACTTGGCGTACGCGTACGAGAGGTAGTACGCCCAGCTCGCGGGCTTGCGCGGGTCCGGCTCGCCCTGTGACTCGACCGCGAGGAGGAAGCTGCCGTCCTCGGTGTCCATCCGCAGCAGCGTGTCCACCCGGCGCTCCAGGGGCCGGGTCTCCGTGAGGTCCGTGGAGAGCTCGACCGAGGAGACGGGTGAGGGGAAGGCGGCGCCGAGGTTCCTGGCGACGCGGGCGAAGAGGCCCGGGACCTCCTGGAAGATCCGGTGCAGGGCCTCATGGGATGAGCTGACCATGCGGCGAACCTATGGACGGGTCGGCATGTGCCGCTCACATATGCCGCTCCTTTCCCCTCATCGAGCGACGCCCCGGCCCCGGGGTTGACGCCCACACGGCGAAGGGGCCCGCACGACCGAAGTCGTGCGGGCCCCTTCCGGTGCTCGCGGTGGAGCTACCAGGTCAGATCAGCAAGCTCACTTGATGATCTTGGTGACCTGGCCGGCGCCCACGGTCCGGCCACCCTCACGGATGGCGAACTTCAGGCCCTCCTCCATGGCGACGGGCTGGATGAGCTCCACCTTCATCTCGGTGTTGTCACCCGGCATGACCATCTCGGTGCCCTCGGGGAGGGACACCACGCCGGTCACGTCCGTCGTGCGGAAGTAGAACTGCGGGCGGTAGTTGTTGAAGAACGGCGTGTGGCGGCCACCCTCGTCCTTGGAGAGGATGTAGGCCTGCGCCTCGAACTCGGTGTGCGGGGTGACCGAGCCCGGCTTGATGATGACCTGGCCGCGCTCGACGTCCTCGCGCTTGATGCCGCGGAGCAGCAGACCGACGTTCTCACCGGCCTGGCCCTCGTCGAGCAGCTTGCGGAACATCTCGATGCCGGTGACCGTGGTGGTGGTCTTCTCCGGCTTGATGCCGACGATGTCGACGGTCTCGTTGACCTTGAGGACACCACGCTCGATGCGGCCGGTGACGACCGTACCGCGACCGGTGATGGTGAAGACGTCCTCGATCGGCATCAGGAACGGCTTGTCGACGTCACGCTCGGGCGACGGGATGGCCTCGTCCACGGCCTTCATCAGGTTGAGGACGGACTCACCCCACTCCTTGTCGCCCTCGAGGGCCTTCAGAGCCGAGACCTTGACGACCGGAACCTCGTCGCCCGGGAACTCGTACTCGGAGAGGAGCTCGCGCACCTCGAGCTCGACGAGCTCCAGGATCTCCTCGTCGTCCACCATGTCGGCCTTGTTCAGGGCGACGACGATGTACGGGACGCCGACCTGGCGGGCCAGGAGCACGTGCTCCTTGGTCTGCGGCATCGGGCCGTCCGTGGCGGCGACCACCAGGATCGCGCCGTCCATCTGGGCGGCACCGGTGATCATGTTCTTGATGTAGTCCGCGTGACCGGGGCAGTCGACGTGGGCGTAGTGACGCGACTCGGTCTGGTACTCGACGTGGGAGATCGAGATGGTGATACCGCGCTGGCGCTCTTCGGGAGCCTTGTCGATCTGGTCGAACGCCGAGGCCTCGTTCAGGTCCGGGTACGCGTCGTGCAGCACCTTGGTAATGGCGGCCGTGAGGGTCGTCTTACCGTGGTCGATGTGACCGATGGTGCCGATGTTGACGTGCGGCTTAGTCCGCTCGAACTTCGCCTTCGCCACTGGGGTCCTCCTGTGGAGTGGTTCTGTACGCCTTACTTCATCGGCGCCAGGTGATCTTTGCTGGGAAACCCGGGCCCGGGGCATTCCGCCGCGGTGGCGACGGAATGCCCGTTGCAGGCTCCGGGGTCAAGCCTAAAGCGTGTGCGGGGGGTCCGTTAAACGGAGCCCGTCACTCGCCCTTGGCCTTCGCGATGATCTCCTCGGCGACGTTCCGCGGAACCTCGGCGTAGGAGTCGAACTGCATCGAGTAGCTTGCGCGACCCGACGTCTTGCTGCGGAGGTCTCCGACGTAGCCGAACATCTCCGACAGGGGCACGAGGCCCTTCACGACGCGGGCACTCGCCCGCTCCTCCATGGCCTGGATCTGGCCACGGCGGGAGTTGATGTCGCCGATGACCTCGCCCATGTACTCCTCGGGCATGGTGACCTCGACGGCCATCATCGGCTCGAGGAGCACCGGCGAAGCCTTGCGCGCGGCCTCCTTGAAGGCCTGCGAGCCGGCGATCTTGAAGGCGAGCTCGGAGGAGTCCACCTCGTGGTAGGCGCCGTCGAGCAGCGTCACGCGGACACCGGTCATCTCGTAACCGGCGAGGATGCCGAACTGCATGGCCTCCTGCGCACCGGCGTCGACCGAAGGGATGTACTCCTTCGGCACGCGGCCACCGGTCACCTTGTTGACGAACTCGTAGGAGGCGTCGCCGCCCTCGATCGGCTCGATCGCGATGATGACGCGGGCGAACTGGCCGGTACCACCCGTCTGCTTCTTGTGGGTGAACTCGACCTTCTCGACCGACTTGCGGATGGTCTCGCGGTACGCGACCTGCGGCTTGCCGACGTTGGCCTCGACCTTGAACTCACGGCGCATGCGGTCGACCAGCACCTCGAGGTGCAGCTCGCCCATGCCGCCGATGATGGTCTGGCCGGTCTCCTCGTCCGAGTGGACCTGGAAGGACGGGTCCTCCTCGGCCAGGCGCTGGATCGCGACGCCCAGCTTCTCCTGGTCGCCCTTCGACTTGGGCTCGATGGCGACCTGGATGACCGGCGCCGGGAAGTCCATGGACTCCAGGATGACCGGGCTCTTGTCGTCGGACAGCGTCTCACCGGTGGTGGTCTGCTTCAGGCCCATGACGGCGACGATGTCGCCGGCGCCCACCGACTCGATCTCCTCACGCTTGTTGGCGTGCATGCGGTAGATCTTGCCGATGCGCTCCTTCTTGCCCTTCACGGAGTTCAGCACCTGGGTGCCGGACTCCAGACGGCCGGAGTACACGCGGACGAAGGTGAGCTTGCCGAGGTGCGGGTCGCTCATGATCTTGAACGCGAGCGCGGCGAGGGGCTCCTCCTCCGACGGCTTGCGCGCGATGACCTTCTCCGCGTCCTTGGGGTCGTGGCCCTCGATGGCCTCGACGTCCAGCGGGGAGGGCAGGTAGCGCACGACGGCGTCGAGCAGGGGCTGCACGCCCTTGTTCTTGAACGCGGTGCCGCAGAACACGGGGGTGACGGTGGTGCCGCCGCCCTTGCCGGAGGCGATGGTGATGCGGCGGATGGCCGCGTACAGCTGCTCCACGGAGGGCTCGGTGCCCTCGAGGTACAGCTCCATCAGCTCCTCGTCGTTCTCCGCGACGGCCTCGAGCAGCTTGCCGCGGTACTCCTCGGCGAGCTCGGCGAGGTCCTCGGGGATGTCGACGGTGTCGTACATCTCGCCCTTGGTCGCCTCGGCGGACCAGACGTAGGCCTTCATCGTCACGAGGTCGATGACGCCCTTGAAGTCGGCCTCGGCGCCGATCGGCAGCTGCATGACCAGCGGCTGCGCGCCCAGGCGGTCGGAGATCATGCCGACGCAACGGAGGAAGTCCGCACCGGTGCGGTCGAGCTTGTTCACGAAGCAGATGCGCGGAACGCCGTAGCGGTCCGCCTGACGCCACACCGTCTCGGACTGCGGCTCGACACCGGCGACGCCGTCGAACACCGTCACGGCACCGTCGAGTACGCGCAGCGAGCGCTCCACCTCGACGGTGAAGTCGACGTGCCCCGGGGTGTCGATGATGTTGATGGTGTGGTCGATGTTCTCGAGCGGCCAGTGACAGGTGGTCGCAGCGGAGGTGATCGTGATGCCACGCTCCTGCTCCTGCTCCATCCAGTCCATGGTCGCGGAGCCCTCGTGCGTCTCACCGATCTTGTAGGAGACGCCCGTGTAGAACAGAATCCGCTCGGTGGTGGTCGTCTTGCCCGCGTCGATGTGGGCCATGATCCCGATGTTGCGGACCCTGGCCAGGTCAAGCGAAGTGGTAGCCATAAGGCTTCAGTCTTCTCTCGGTCTCGATGGGGTCTGCGACTACCAGCGGTAGTGCGCGAAGGCCTTGTTGGACTCGGCCATCTTGTGCGTGTCCTCGCGCTTCTTCACAGCGGCGCCGAGGCCGTTGCTGGCGTCGAGGAGCTCGTTGAGCAGACGCTCGGTCATGGTCTTCTCGCGACGGGCACGCGAGTAACCGACCAGCCAGCGCAGCGCCAGCGTGTTGGCACGGCCGGGCTTGACCTCGACCGGGACCTGGTAGGTGGCGCCACCGACACGGCGGGACTTGACCTCGAGGGTCGGCTTGATGTTCTCGAGGGCGCGCTTGAGCGTGATGACCGGGTCGTTGCCCGTCTTCTCGCGCAGACCCTCCATGGCGCCGTAGACGATGCGCTCGGCGGTGGAGCGCTTGCCGTTCAGCAGCACCTTGTTGATCAGGGAGGTCACCAGGGGGGAGCCGTAAACCGGGTCGACGATGACCGGGCGCTTCGGGGCGGGGCCCTTACGAGGCATTCTTACTTCTCCTTCTTGGCGCCGTAACGGCTGCGAGCCTGCTTGCGGTTCTTGACACCCTGGGTGTCGAGCGAACCACGGATGATCTTGTAACGAACACCCGGCAGGTCCTTCACACGGCCGCCTCGCACGAGCACGATGGAGTGCTCCTGCAGGTTGTGTCCCTCACCCGGGATGTAAGCGGTGACCTCGATACCACTGGTCAGACGCACACGCGCGACCTTACGCAGGGCCGAGTTCGGCTTCTTCGGGGTGGTCGTGAACACACGCGTGCAGACACCGCGGCGCTGAGGGGAGCCCTCGAGTGCGGGCGTCTTGTTCTTTTCGACCTTGTCCTGCCGGCCCTTGCGGACCAGCTGCTGGATCGTAGGCACTACTTCTCCGGTTTCTGTGTGCCGATGGGTACAGCTAACCTGGAACGTCGCCGACCCACGCGGTCGGGTGTGTCGAATCACGCGGACTCCCGCCGCAAGGCAGAAAGAAGCGCAGATTGCGGTGGCCGTTATCGGCCCCCAGTGCGGTGGAAAAGGCACGCACGAAGGCCAGGGCACACCCCAGGCACAAGGTCTGAGCGTACCTACCGCATTCGCTGCGGTCAAAACAAATGGGCCCCGTTCCGGCCGTCAACCGTACGCGGCCGCCAGGACGAACGACAGCATCAGCAGAACCGCCCATCCGGCGACCGACAGCCAGCCGAGCACCAGTCCGACCATCGCCAGCCCGTCCCCGTCCTCGCCCGTGCGCGCGATCTCGGCGCGCGCCGCATGGCCGAGGACGACCGCGGGGATGCCGGTGAGGCCGGCGCTGAACAGGCAGAGACCGCCGCAGACGGCGGCGCCCACCGCCTTCCCGTTCGTCCGCGGCCGGGGCGCCGCCAGGAACACCGGCGGTACGGCCGCCACGGGCGCGGGGTGCGGCGCGGGACCCTGGGGCAGGTCCGCCACGAGCAGCGACAGCTCCCCCACCGTGCGCGCCGCGTACGCCCGCGCGACCCGCCGGTCGAACTCGGACTTCTCCAGCCGTCCCTCGCCGTAGCCGGCCCTGAGGACATCCACGGCCCGCTCCCGGTCGGCGTGCGAGGCCAGCATCGAGGGAGGAGCGGCCTGCCCGCCCCACGGCTGCGGCACGCCCCGTCCCTGCTGCCAGGGCGGCCAGGGCTGCCACTGCGGATACGGCGCCTGCGACACCGGACACCACCTCCCCGTCACACCGGGTCCCTCCATGATGCGCTGGAGCGGACGTTCCGGCACCGGTGGAGACGAGAAAGGTCCTCCCGCCGGTTCCCGGGAACGCCGGGGGGCGGCCACCCCGTACGGAGTGACCGCCCCTCGGATCAAGCGGCTCGCTTACTGGTTGTACGGACCGTAGTCGTAGTCCTCCAGCGGAACGGCCTGGCCGGAGCCGGTGCCGAACGGCGAGTAGTCGATGTCGTCGTAGCCGACGGCCGAGTACATCGCGGCCTTGGCCTCCTCGGTCGGCTCGACCCGGATGTTGCGGTAGCGGGACAGGCCCGTACCGGCCGGGATGAGCTTACCGATGATGACGTTCTCCTTGAGGCCGATCAGGGAGTCGGACTTGGCGTTGATCGCCGCGTCCGTGAGGACCCTGGTCGTCTCCTGGAAGGACGCCGCCGACAGCCAGGACTCGGTCGCCAGCGAGGCCTTGGTGATGCCCATGAGCTGCGGACGGCCGGAGGCCGGGTGACCGCCCTCCTGGACCACGCGGCGGTTCTCCTGCTCGAACTTCGAGCGCTCGACCAGCTCACCGGGCAGCAGCTCGGCGTCACCGGACTCGATGATCGTCACGCGGCGGAGCATCTGCCGGATGATGATCTCGATGTGCTTGTCGTGGATCGACACGCCCTGCGAGTTGTAGACCTTCTGCACCTCGCCGACCAGGTGGACCTGCACGGCCCGCTGGCCCAGGATGCGCAGCACGTCGTGCGGGTTGGTGGCACCCACGGTGAGCTTCTGGCCCACCTCGACGTGGTCGCCCTCGCCCACCAGCAGACGGGCGCGCTTCGAGATCGGGTAGGCCGTCTCGTCGCTGCCGTCGTCCGGGGTGATGACGATCTTCTTGGTCTTCTCGGTCTCCTCGATCCGCACGCGGCCGGCGGCCTCGGAGATCGGGGCGACACCCTTCGGGGTACGGGCCTCGAAGAGCTCGACGACACGCGGCAGACCCTGGGTGATGTCGTCACCGGCCACACCACCGGTGTGGAAGGTGCGCATCGTCAGCTGGGTGCCGGGCTCACCGATGGACTGGGCGGCGATGATGCCGACCGCCTCACCGATGTCGACCAGCTTGCCGGTGGCCAGCGAGCGGCCGTAGCACATCGCGCAGGTGCCGACGGCGGACTCGCAGGTCAGGACCGAGCGGGTCTTGACCTCCTCGACGCCGCGGGACACGAGCTCCTCGATGAGCACGTCGCCCAGGTCGGTGCCGGCCGGGGCCAGCACCTGGCCGTCGACCACGATGTCCTCGGCGAGGCAGCGCGCGTACACGGACGTCTCGACGTCGTCCGCCTTGCGCAGCACGCCGTCGGCGCCGCGGCCGGCGATCTTCAGGCGCAGACCGCGGTCGGTGCCGCAGTCCTCCTCGCGGATGATGACGTCCTGGGAGACGTCGACCAGACGACGGGTGAGGTAACCCGAGTCGGCGGTCCGCAGGGCGGTGTCCGCCAGACCCTTGCGGGCACCGTGCGTGGAGATGAAGTACTCCAGCACGGACAGACCCTCACGGAACGAGGCCTTGATGGGCCGCGGGATCGTCTCGTTCTTCGCGTTCGACACCAGACCGCGCATACCGGCAATCTGACGCATCTGCATCATGTTGCCTCGTGCACCCGAGTTCACCATCATGAAGATCGGGTTGGTCTTCGGGAAGTTGTCGTTCATCGCCTCGGCGACCTCGTTGGTCGCCTTGGTCCAGATCGCGATGAGCTCCTGCGTGCGCTCGTCCTTGGTGATCAGACCGCGCTCGTACTGCTTCTGGACCTTCTCGTCCTGCGCCTCGTAGCCGTGGACGATCTCCTTCTTCGCCTCGGGGACGACGACGTCGGAGATGGCGACGGTGACGCCGGAACGGGTGGCCCAGTAGAAGCCGGACGCCTTCAGGTTGTCGAGCGTCGCCGCCACGATGACCTTCGGGTAGCGCTCGGCGAGGTCGTTGACGATCTCGGAGAGCTGCTTCTTGCCGACCTCGTAGTCGACGAAGGGGTAGTCCTCGGGCAGCAGCTCGTTGAAGAGCGCGCGGCCCAGGGTGGTGTTCAGCCGGAAGCTGTCACCCTGCTGCCACTCGGGCTCGCCCTCCTCGCGCGCCGGCGGGGTCCAGCCGCGCGGCGGGATGGTGCCGACCGGGAAGCGGACGTCGATCTTCGACTGGAGCGACAGCTCGCCCGCGTCGAAGGCCATGATCGCCTCGGCGACCGAGGAGAAGGAACGCCCCTCGCCCTTGAGGTCGCGCATCTCGCCGTCGGTGGTGAGGAAGAACAGACCGAGGACCATGTCCTGGGTCGGCATCGTCACCGGACGGCCGTCGGCCGGCTTGAGGATGTTGTTCGAGGACAGCATCAGGATGCGGGCCTCGGCCTGCGCCTCCGCGGACAGCGGCAGGTGCACGGCCATCTGGTCACCGTCGAAGTCCGCGTTGAACGCGGTGCAGACGAGCGGGTGGATCTGGATGGCCTTGCCCTCGACCAGCTGCGGCTCGAAGGCCTGGATGCCGAGGCGGTGCAGCGTGGGCGCACGGTTCAGCAGGACCGGGTGCTCCGCGATGACCTCTTCCAGCACGTCGTACACGACCGTGCGGCCGCGCTCGACCATGCGCTTGGCCGACTTGATGTTCTGCGCGTGGTTCAGGTCGACCAGGCGCTTCATCACGAACGGCTTGAACAGCTCCAGCGCCATCGCCTTCGGCAGACCGCACTGGTGCAGCTTCAGCTGCGGACCGACGACGATCACGGAACGCGCCGAGTAGTCGACGCGCTTGCCGAGCAGGTTCTGGCGGAAGCGACCCTGCTTGCCCTTCAGCATGTCGCTGAGGGACTTCAGCGGGCGGTTGCCGGGACCGGTGACCGGACGGCCGCGACGACCGTTGTCGAAGAGGGCGTCAACGGCCTCCTGAAGCATGCGCTTCTCGTTGTTGACGATGATCTCGGGCGCGCCGAGGTCGAGCAGCCTCTTCAGGCGGTTGTTGCGGTTGATGACGCGGCGGTACAGGTCGTTCAGGTCGGAGGTCGCGAAGCGGCCACCGTCCAGCTGCACCATCGGACGCAGGTCCGGCGGGATGACCGGCACGCAGTCGAGCACCATGCCCTTGGGGCTGTTGGACGTCTGCAGGAAGGCGGAGACGACCTTCAGGCGCTTGAGCGCACGGGTCTTCTTCTGGCCCTTGCCGGTACGGATGATCTCGCGGAGCTTCTCGGCCTCCTCCTCGAGGTCGAAGGACTCCAGGCGCTTCTGCAGCGCCGCGGCGCCCATAGAGCCGTCGAAGTACGTGCCGAAGCGGTCCCGCAGCTCGCGGTAGAGCAGCTCGTCGCCCTCGAGGTCCTGGACCTTGAGGTTCTTGAACCGGTTCCACACCTCGTCGAGGCGGTCGATCTCGCGCTGCGCGCGGTCGCGCAGCTGCTTCATCTCGCGCTCGGCGCCCTCGCGCACCTTGCGGCGCACGTCGGCCTTGGCGCCCTCGGCCTCCAGCTCGGCCAGGTCGGTCTCGAGCTTCTTGGCGCGGGCCTCGAGGTCGGCGTCGCGGCGGTTCTCGATCTGCTGGCGCTCGACGGAGACGTGGGCCTCCAGCGAGGGCAGGTCGCGGGTGCGGCGCTCCTCGTCGACGTACGTGATCATGTACGCCGCGAAGTAGATGACCTTCTCCAGGTCCTTCGGGGCCAGGTCGAGCAGGTAGCCGAGGCGCGACGGGACGCCCTTGAAGTACCAGATGTGCGTGACGGGCGCGGCGAGCTCGATGTGGCCCATCCGCTCACGGCGCACCTTGGCGCGCGTGACCTCGACGCCACAGCGCTCGCAGATGATGCCCTTGAAGCGGACGCGCTTGTACTTGCCGCAGTAGCACTCCCAGTCCCGGGTCGGACCGAAGATCTTCTCGCAGAAGAGTCCGTCCTTCTCGGGCTTGAGGGTGCGGTAGTTGATGGTTTCGGGCTTCTTGACCTCGCCGTGGCTCCACTGACGGATGTCGTCAGCGGTGGCCAGGCCGATCCGGAGCTCGTCGAAGAAGTTGACGTCGAGCACTATGCGTCAATCCCTCTCAGGGTCGTGAGTCTTGGGGTCTGAAACGGGGGTCCTGGGGCCGGCGGACCTTGGTGGCCAAGGTCCGCCGGAACTCCCGTCAGACCTCTTCGACGCTGCTCGGCTCGCGCCGGGACAGGTCGATGCCGAGCTCCTCCGCAGCGCGGAAGACGTCCTCGTCGGTGTCACGCATCTCGATGGACATACCGTCGCTGGACAGCACCTCCACGTTCAGGCACAGGGACTGCATCTCCTTGATGAGCACCTTGAAGGACTCGGGGATGCCGGGCTCGGGGATGTTCTCGCCCTTGACGATGGCCTCGTAGACCTTCACGCGGCCGGTGACGTCGTCGGACTTGATGGTCAGCAGCTCCTGGAGGGCGTAGGCGGCGCCGTACGCCTCGAGTGCCCACACCTCCATCTCGCCGAACCGCTGGCCACCGAACTGGGCCTTACCACCCAGCGGCTGCTGGGTGATCATGGAGTACGGACCGGTCGAGCGGGCGTGCAGCTTGTCGTCGACCAGGTGGTGCAGCTTCAGGATGTACATGTAGCCGACCGAGATCGGGTCCGGGAACGGCTCACCCGAACGGCCGTCGTACAGCCGCGCCTTGCCGGACGGGAGGACCATGCGGTCGCCGTCGCGGTTCGGGATGGTGTGCTCCAGCAGACCGGTGAGCTCGTCCTCGCGGGCGCCGTCGAAGACGGGGGTCGCCACGTTCGTCCGGGGCTCGACCCGGTCGGCGCCGATCGCCTGGAGGCGCTCGGCCCACTCGTCCGCGAGGCCGGAGACGTCCCAGCCCTGGCTGGCGAGCCAGCCGAGGTGGATCTCCAGGACCTGTCCCGGGTTCATCCGGGACGGCACGCCCAGCGGGTTGAGGATGATGTCGACCGGGGTCCCGTCCTCGAGGAACGGCATGTCCTCGATGGGCAGGATCTTGGAGATGACGCCCTTGTTGCCGTGCCGGCCGGCGAGCTTGTCACCGTCGGTGATCTTGCGCTTCTGCGCGACGTAGACGCGCACCAGCTGGTTCACACCGGGGGGAAGCTCGTCGCCCTCCTCGCGGTCGAAGACGCGGACGCCGATGACCTTGCCGGTCTCACCGTGCGGCACCTTCAGCGAGGTGTCACGGACCTCACGGGCCTTCTCGCCGAAGATCGCGCGCAGCAGGCGCTCCTCGGGCGTCAGCTCGGTCTCACCCTTCGGGGTGACCTTGCCGACGAGGATGTCACCGGCGATGACCTCGGCGCCGATGCGGATGATGCCGCGCTCGTCGAGGTCGGCGAGAACCTCCTCGGAGACGTTCGGGATGTCCCGGGTGATCTCCTCGGGGCCGAGCTTGGTGTCACGGGCGTCGACCTCGTGCTCCTCGATGTGGATCGAGGAGAGGACGTCGTCCTGCACGAGGCGCTGCGACAGGATGATCGCGTCCTCGTAGTTGTGACCCTCCCACGGCATGAACGCGACCAGCAGGTTCTTGCCGAGCGCCATCTCGCCGTTCTCGGTGGCCGGGCCGTCGGCCAGGACCTGGCCCTCGACGATCCGGTCGCCCTCGTTGACGATGACCTTCTGGTTGACCGAGGTGCCCTGGTTGGAGCGGGCGAACTTGTGCAGGCGGTACGTGATGTACGTGCCGTCGTCGTTGGCGGTGGTGATGTAGTCCGCGGAGACCTCCTGGACCACACCGGCCTTCTCGGCCTTGACGACGTCGCCGGCGTCGACGGCGGAGCGGTACTCCATGCCGGTGCCGACGAGCGGGGCCTCCGCCTGGATCAGCGGCACGGCCTGGCGCATCATGTTCGCGCCCATGAGGGCGCGGTTGGCGTCGTCGTGCTCGAGGAAGGGGATCATGGCGGTCGCGACCGACACCATCTGGCGCGGCGAGACGTCCATGTAGTCCACGTCCTCGGGGCCGACGTAGTCGACCTCGCCGCCCTTGCGGCGGACCAGCACACGGGCCTCGGCGAACCGCAGGTCGTCGGTGAGCGGCGCGTTGGCCTGCGCGATGACGAAGCGGTCCTCCTCGTCGGCGGTCAGGTAGTCCACCTGGTCGGTGACCTGGCCCTCGAAGACCTTGCGGTACGGGGTCTCGACGAAACCGAACGCGTTGACCCGGCCGTAGGTGGCGAGCGAGCCGATCAGACCGATGTTCGGGCCTTCCGGCGTCTCGATCGGGCACATGCGGCCGTAGTGCGAGGGGTGCACGTCGCGGACCTCGAAGCCGGCCCGCTCACGGGAGAGACCACCCGGGCCGAGCGCGGACAGACGACGCTTGTGCGTCAGCCCGGACAGCGGGTTGTTCTGGTCCATGAACTGGGACAGCTGGCTGGTGCCGAAGAACTCCTTGATGGAGGCGACGACCGGCCGGATGTTGATCAGGGTCTGCGGCGTGATCGCCTCGACGTCCTGGGTGGTCATGCGCTCGCGCACGACGCGCTCCATGCGCGCCAGGCCCGTGCGGACCTGGTTCTGGATGAGCTCGCCGACGCTGCGCAGGCGGCGGTTGCCGAAGTGGTCGATGTCGTCGGTCTCGACGACGACCGTCTCGCCGTTGTCGCCGACCGTCTCGGTCTCGCCCGCGTGCAGCTTCACCAGGTACTTGATCGTCGAGATGATGTCCTCGACGGTCAGGATGCCCGCGTCCAGCGGGGCGTCCGCACCCAGCTTCTTGTTGACCTTGTAGCGGCCGACCTTGGCCAGGTCGTAGCGCTTGGGGTTGAAGTAGAGGTTCTCGAGCAGCGTCTGCGCGGCCTCACGCGTGGGGGGCTCGCCCGGGCGCAGCTTGCGGTAGATGTCGAGCAGCGCGTCGTCCTGGCCCTGGGTGTGGTCCTTCTCCAGGGTGGCGCGCATGGACTCGTACTCGCCGAACTCCTCGAGGATCTGCTCGGTGGTCCAGCCGAGCGCCTTCAGGAGGACGGTGACGGACTGCTTGCGCTTGCGGTCGATGCGGACACCGACCATGTCGCGCTTGTCGATCTCCATCTCCAGCCAGGCACCCCGGGACGGGATGATCTTGGCGGAGAAGATGTCCTTGTCGGACGTCTTGTCGATGCTGGAGTCGAAGTACACGCCCGGCGAACGGACCAGCTGCGACACCACGACACGCTCGGTGCCGTTGATGACGAAGGTGCCCTTGTTCGTCATGAGCGGGAAGTCGCCCATGAAGACGGTCTGGGACTTGATCTCGCCGGTCTCGTTGTTGGTGAACTCGGCGGTGACGAAGAGCGGGGCCGCGTACGTGAAGTCGCGCTCCTTGCACTCGTCGATGGAGTTCTTCGGCGGCTCGAAGCGGTGGTCGCGGAAGGTCAGCGACATCGACCCGGAGAAGTCCTCGATCGGGGAGATCTCCTCGAAGATCTCCTCCAGACCGGACTTGGTGGGGACGTCCTGACCGTTCTCGAGAGCCTGCTCGACGCGAGCCTTCCACGCGTCGTTGCCGAGCAGCCAGTCGAAGCTCTCGGTTTGCAGCGCGAGAAGGTTCGGAACCTCGAGGGGCTCCTTGATCTTTGCAAAGGAGATGCGCAGCGGGGCGGTGCTGGCGCCGTTGTTCGTATTCGCGGTCGAGGCGTTGCGCGAGGCGGCCAAGAGGGGGTCCTTCCGAGGGCTCGGACTCACTACGCGCGTACCGGCCCCCCACCGTGCGCAGAGACGGATATCCCAGGTCGGAGATGATCTAGTCGTCTGTGCTCGAGCGAGGGCATGCCCCTGGTGACGGGCAGGGGACAGCTAACAGGCAGCGCAAAGGGTCAGTGTAGCCACTTGGCACACTGATGTCCAGTGCGGTTTTACGAGACCGGTGTAGGCCCTCGTTGCTCTCAACTCCTGCGACAAGGCGCTGCCCTCAACGCACGGTGATACTGCCCTCTTTGCCGTCGATCCATGCCTCGGATTCGGATCCTTGTGACGACGCGTCCCGAGAATCGCGCGCCGCGTGCGGTTCGTCAAGGCCCCCTTGCCCGAGCCGCCTGCCATCAGGCGGATCCTCGCGGCCCGCGGAGGCACAACGAAGATCACCATACCTCCCGCCGCCCCGGGCGCAAGGCAGCCGCCGCCGGGCCCCGGACGCACCGAGGAGCGACCACCCGGATGGATGATCGCTCCTCGGCGCTTGCGCGTTACACGCCCCAGGGGGACGCGTGAGGATCCTGGCGGACCCGGAAGGTCTTACTTGACCTCGACGGAGGCGCCGGCGCCCTCGAGGGCCTCCTTGGCCTTGTCCGCGGCCTCCTTGTTGACCTTCTCGAGGACCGGCTTCGGGGCACCGTCGACCAGGTCCTTGGCCTCCTTGAGGCCCAGGGAGGTGAGCTCGCGCACGACCTTGATGACCTGGATCTTCTTGTCGCCGGCACCGGTGAGGACGACGTCGAACTCGTCCTTCTCCGGCTCGGCCTCGGCGGCGGCGCCACCGGCGGCACCACCGGCGACGACGACCGGGGCGGCCGCGGCGGCGGTGACGTCGAACTTCTCCTCGAAGGCCTTCACGAACTCGGAGAGCTCGATGAGGGTCATCTCCTCGAACTGGGCCAGCAGCTCGTCCTGGGTGAGCTTCGCCATGATGGCGGTCCTTCCACTAAATCGGCAGGTGCCGGATGTACTGGGTGAGGCGGGCGTACGTCGGGCCCGCTGCGACCCTCGCCGCTAGGCGGCCCGGGTCAGAAAGCGAGCCGAATTACTCGGCACCGCCCTGCTCGTCCTGCTTGGCGCGGAGCGCGTCCACGGTGCGGACGAGCTTCGACGGCAGCGCCTGGAAGACGGAGGCAGCCTGGGACTGCTTCGCCTTGAAGGCACCGGCCAGCTTGGACAGCAGAACCTCGCGGGACTCGAGGTCCGCGAGCTTCTTGAACTCGTCGGCGGAGAGCGCCTTGCCGTCAAGGACACCGCCCTTGATGACGAGATTCGGGTTCTCCTTGGCGAAGTCACGAAGACCCTTCGCCGACTCCACCGGGTCACCGGTGACGAAGGCGACCGCCGTCGGACCAGCGAAGAGCTGGTCGTCCAGCGTGATCCCGGCCTCGTTGGCCGCAATCTTGGTCAGCGTGTTCTTCACCACGGCGTAGTGGGCGTTCTCACCGAGCGAACGGCGCAGCGTCTTGAGCTGCGCCACGGTGAGACCGCGGTACTCGGTCAGCACGGCGGCGTTGGAGCTGCGGAACTTGTCCGTCAGCTCGGCAACCGCGGCAGCCTTGTCGGGCCTCGCCATAGAGCCTCGGCCTCCTTCCGGGTGATTCGGACCGCGCGGACCCGAAGGAGGACTGGGAAATACGAAACGCCCCGGGCGCAGGCGCACGGGGCGAGGCTCGACCGGTCCTCCGCGCGCGCTCGGCGGCGGGTTCCGGGAGCTCTTCCACTGTCACCTGCGCGGGTCGTCCGCAGTTCAGCGGATCCTTCGGCCACCGGGCCCTCTTGCGAGCGCACGGCAACGACCAGCGGTCTTTGGCTTCCGTGGAAGAGTACGGGAACGGATCGGCGTCAGGCAAATCGGCCGGGCGGGGCAGCGGGGACGCCGGGTCTCCCGGCGGCGTCAGGAGCCGGAGCGGCCCCGGAGCCCGCTGCCGGGCCCTGCGGCGTCCCGGCGATGCCGGCGGTGTCCCCGGGCCTCGGCGCCGTGGCCGGGGCGGCCGCTCGCCGGGCCGGCCGCTCCCGCGGCTCTTCGCGCCGAGGACCGTCCCGGCCGGGTGGCCGTCCCCGTCGGCCCGGAGCGGGTGTCGTGCCCCTTCGCGCCCGGCTGCCGGCGCCGGCGGACACCTCCCCGCGCTCCTGCTCGGCCCGCGGGCCGAAGGACCCGCCGGTCCCGGTCGTCGCCCTCGAAGCTCGGCGTGTCCTCGCAGGTGCCGCGTCCGCCGTCCGTTCCGGCGGCCCGCCCCGCGCCCGAGGCCCCCTTCCCGCTCCCGTCGCCACCCCGGCCGCCCGGCGCCCCCTCGAGGACGGCCACGGCCGCCCGGGAGACGCCCACGCGCTTCCGTGCGGCCGTGCCGTGGGCCCCGCCCCCGGCTGCTTCACCGCCGGCACACCGGTGGACCACGCGAACCGCGACGCCCCCCGGGACCGGCGCACGAAAAACCCGTTCCCGCGTCTCGGGAGACGCGGGAACGGGTTCACGTTCACGGACCGGCCGGGCCGGCCCGGCCGGCTCAGACCGCGGCCGGGTCCTCCTCGGCGAGGAGGTTGCGGGTGCGGTTCGGGTCGACCGGGATGCCGGGGCCCATCGTGGTGGTGATGGCGGCCTTCTTGATGTACCGGCCCTTGGCGGCGGACGGCTTCAGCCGGAGGATCTCCTCCAGCGCGGCGCTGTAGTTCTCCACCAGCTTGGTGTCGTCGAACGACGTCTTGCCGATGATGAAGTGCAGGTTCGAGTGCTTGTCGACGCGGAACTCGATCTTGCCGCCCTTGATGTCGTTGACGGCCTTGGTGACGTCCGGGGTCACGGTGCCGGTCTTGGGGTTCGGCATCAGACCACGGGGACCGAGCACGCGGCCGAGGCGGCCGACCTTGCCCATGAGGTCCGGGGTGGCGACGACGGCGTCGAAGTCCAGACGGCCCTTCGACACCTCGTCGATCAGCTCGTCGGCGCCGACGATGTCGGCGCCCGCGGCACGCGCGGCCTCGGCACGGTCACCGGTCGCGAAGACCAGGACCCGGGCGGTCTTGCCGGTGCCGTGCGGGAGGTTCACGGTGCCACGGACCATCTGGTCGGCCTTGCGCGGGTCGACACCCAGGCGGAAGGCGACCTCGACGGTGCCGTCGAACTTGGTCGTGGAGGTCTCCTTGGCCAGGCGGACGGCCTCGAGCGGGGCGTACAGCTTCTCCCGGTCGATCTTGGCGTCCGCAGCGCGGAGAGACTTGCTGCGCTTGCTCACTAAAAGCTCCTGTGGATTGTCGAGGAGTCGTGGTCCGGGCCGAGCAGGCCCTTCCACACTTCTGCGGGGCTTGCGGGTGGTCAGCCCTCGATCGTGACGCCCATGGAACGGGCGGTGCCGGCGATGACCTTCTCGGCGGCGTCCAGGTCGTTGACGTTGAGGTCGGGCATCTTGGTGCTGGCGATCTCGCGGACCTGGTCACGGGTGATCTTCGCGACCTTGGTCTTGTGCGGCTCGCCGGAGCCCTTCTCCACGCCCGCGGCCTTGAGGATCATCTTGGCGGCCGGCGGGGTCTTGGTGACGAAGGTGAAGGAACGGTCCTCGTAGACCGTGATCTCCACCGGGATGACCCAACCGCGCTGCGACTCGGTCGCGGCGTTGTAGGCCTTGCAGAACTCCATGATGTTGACGCCGTGCTGGCCCAGCGCGGGACCGACCGGCGGGGCCGGGTTGGCGGCACCGGCCTGGATCTGGAGCTTGATGAGCCCCGTGACCTTCTTCTTCTTGGGAGGCATGGCTCTCCGGGTCCTTTCATTCGGGTCCTGCCCGCGCCATGGGGACAACCCGGACGCAGGCATACCGCACAACGATAGCGGGTATGCATGTGCGGCCAAAAACCGGGCAGGTCAGGCGCACGCGTGAGCGTTCGCCCGACCTGCCCGGAAGCGTGGGTCCAGAGGAGGAGCCCCGAGGGGTCAGTTCTTCTGGATCTGGTCGAAGGAGAGCTCGACCGGCGTCTCGCGGCCGAAGATCTCCACCAGGCCCTTGACCTTCTTGGAGTCGGGGTTGATCTCGTTGATGGTCGCCTGGAGCGTGGCGAACGGGCCGTCGGTGACGGTGACCGAGTCGCCGACCTCGAAGTCCAGCACCTGGACCTCGACCTTGCGCTGCGGGGCCGGCTTGCCCTCGGCCTCGGCGGCCTCGCGGGCGGCCTTCTCCTCGGCCTCCGGGGCGAGCATCTTGACGATCTCGTCCAGCGTCAGCGGGTACGGGTTGAAGGCGTCGCCGACGAAGCCCGTGACGCCCGGCGTGTGCCGCACCGCGCCCCAGGACTGGTCGGTGAGGTCCATGCGGACCAGGACGTAGCCGGGCAGCTTGTTCTGCCGGACGGTCTTGCGCTCGCCGTTCTTGATCTGGACGATCTCTTCCTCGGGCACCTCGGCCTGGTAGATGAGGTCCTCGACGTTGAGCGAGACGGCGCGCTGCTCCAGGTTGGCCTTCACGCGCTTCTCGTAGCCCGCGTACGTGTGGATGACGTACCACTCGCCGGGCAGCGTCCGCAGTTCCTCGCGGAGCTTCTCGACCGGGTCGCGACCGTCCTCCTCGGACGCTTCCTCGTCCTCGGCGGCGTCCCCGGCCTCGCCGGCCTCGTCCGCGGGGGTGTCGGCAGCCTCTGCCTCCGCGGAGGCCTCGGTGTCCTCGGTGTCCGGGCCCGCGACGGCGTCGAGCGCGTCCTCGGCGGACTCGGCCCCCTCGTCGCGAGGCTCAACGGCGTCGTTCACGTTCGGGTCAGACACGGTGGCTGCTTCTTCCTGGATACATAGGGGTGGAACATGCGAAAGGAGCGCCGGGTACCTCGGCGCTCTTCGCTCCCGGCTCAGCCGAAGACGTACTTGGCGGCGTGACCGAGACCATAGTCGAACAGGGTGACCAGGCCGATCATGATGACGACGAAGATGATCACGGCCGTCGTGTACGACGTCAGCTGGTTGCGGGTCGGCCAGACAACCTTGCGGAGCTCCGCCACGATCTGGCGGTAGAAGAGCGCCAGGCGCTTCAGCGGGCCCTTCTTGGCCCGCTTGCCGCCCTTGCGGTTCTTCCTCTTGGAGTCCGGCGCCTCATCCTGGGCATCAGGCATGTCGATGGAGCCCACGGCGTCCGTCACTCGTCCTCACCTGATTCCGGGTCGTGGCCGTGCCGCGCCCGGTCTGAGCCGCACGGCGGTGCATTGCTGTACGTACATGCGCACACATCCTGGCGAAGGTGTGTGTAGCAGGGCCGGAGGGACTCGAACCCCCAACCGCTGGTTTTGGAGACCAGTGCTCTACCAATTGAGCTACGACCCTTTGTGCGTCCCCAACGTACCGCATCCCGCCGAGTGCTCGGTGTGCACCGGACGAACGCGGGCCGTCGAGGGCCAACGAGGTGAGAGTGTACGTGGTCCTGGCCCGGGCGTCGAACAGAAAGGGGCCGCGGGGAGGCACGCCGCCGGAGGACCGGCGGCGGACCGCCCTGACCAGTGGCCCTCCCGGCGGGTCGATCCGGACGGGTGTTCAGGGGGCTGCCCGATCCCGTTCAGTCGGTGAAACCCCCGTGCCGCCTGGGTTTCCGGTCTGGAACGATGGGTTCATGAGCGCTGCAATCCCTCCCACCGAGCGCCGGGTCTCCACCCGCATCGGCGCGATCTCCGAGTCGGCCACCCTCGCCGTGGACGCCAAGGCCAAGGCCCTCAAGGCCGCCGGGCGGCCGGTGATCGGCTTCGGGGCCGGCGAGCCCGACTTCCCGACGCCGGACTACATCGTCGAAGCCGCGATCGAGGCCTGCAAGAACCCCAAGTTCCACCGCTACACGCCGGCCGGCGGCCTGCCCGAGCTGAAGGCCGCGATCGCCGCGAAGACGCTGCGCGACTCCGGCTACGAGGTGGACCCCGCCCAGATCCTGGTCACCAACGGCGGCAAGCAGGCCATCTACGAGGCCTTCGCCGCGATCCTCGACCCGGGCGACGAGGTCATCGTGCCCGCGCCGTACTGGACGACGTACCCGGAGTCGATCCGGCTGGCCGGCGGTGTCCCGGTCGAGGTCGTCGCCGACGAGACGACCGGCTACCGCGTGAGCGTGGAGCAGCTCGAGGCCGCCCGCACGGAGCGGACGAAGGTGGTCCTGTTCGTCTCCCCCTCCAACCCGACCGGCGCGGTCTACAGCGCCGAGGACGCCGAGGCGATCGGCCGCTGGGCCGTCGAGCACGGGCTGTGGGTGCTGACCGACGAGATCTACGAGCACCTGGTCTACGGCGACGCGACGTTCACCTCGCTGCCCGCGCTCCTGCCCGAGCTGCGCGACAAGTGCATCGTGGTCAACGGGGTGGCGAAGACGTACGCGATGACCGGCTGGCGCGTGGGGTGGCTCATCGGTCCGAAGGACGTGGTCAAGGCCGCGACCAACCTCCAGTCGCACGCCACGTCCAACGTGTCGAACGTCGCCCAGGCGGCGGCGCTGGCCGCGGTCTCCGGCGACCTGGACGCGGTGGCGGCCATGCGGGAGGCCTTCGACCGGCGCCGGAAGACCATCGTGCGGATGCTGAACGAGATCGACGGCGTGCTCTGCCCGGAGCCCGAGGGCGCGTTCTACGCCTACCCGTCGGTGAAGGCGCTGATCGGCAAGGAGATCCGGGGCAGGCGGCCGCAGGACTCGGTCGAGCTGGCTGCGCTCATCCTGGAGGAGGCCGAGGTCGCGGTGGTGCCCGGTGAGGCGTTCGGCACGCCGGGGTACCTGCGGCTGTCGTACGCGCTGGGCGACGAGGACCTGGTCGAGGGCGTGAGCCGGATCCAGAAGCTGCTGGCGGAGGCGCGGGACTGACGTTCCGCTCGTCCGTCCGCGACAGGGGTGCCCGGGGTTCTTCCCGGGCACCCCTGTTCCTATGTGCGAGCAAGACCACGAAAGGGGAAAGCGCTACCGGGGTGGCCGAGGCGTGCGGCAGGATCCAGGAATGGAACGTGTACGTGATGTCTCCGAGCTGCCGAAGGCCCATCTGCACCTGCACTTCACCGGGTCGATGCGGCCCGCCACCCTGCTGGAACTGGCCGACAAGTACGGGGTGCGCCTGCCCGAGGCGCTGACCGACGCGCTGACCGGCGGGGAGCCGCCGAGGCTGCGGGCCACGGACGAGCGGGGCTGGTTCCGCTTCCAGCGGCTGTACGACGCGGCGCGCTCGTGCCTGCGGGAGCCGGAGGACATCCGGCGGCTGGTGCGGGAGGCGGCGGAGGAGGAGGTGCGGGACGGCTCGGGCTGGCTGGAGATCCAGGTGGACCCGACGTCGTACGCGCCCCGGCTGGGCGGGCTGATCCCGGCGCTGGAGATCATCCTGGACGCGGTGGACGCGGCGACGCGGGACACCGGGATCGGGATGCGGGTGCTGGTGGCCGCCAACCGGATGAAGCACCCGCTGGACGCGCGCACGCTGGCCCGGCTGGCGGTGCGGTACGCGGACCGGGGGGTCATCGGGTTCGGGCTGTCCAACGACGAGCGGCGCGGGATGGCCCGTGACTTCGACCGGGCGTTCGCGATCGCGCGCGAGGGCGGTCTGCTGTCGGCGCCGCACGGCGGGGAGCTGGCGGGGCCGGCTTCGGTGCGGGACTGCCTGGACGACCTGGAGGCGGACCGGATCGGGCACGGGGTGCGGGCGGCGGAGGACCCGTGGCTGCTGCAGCGGCTCGCGGACCGGCAGGTGACATGCGAGGTCTGCCCGGCGTCGAACGTGGCGCTGGGGGTCTACGAGAAGCCGGAGGACGTGCCGCTGCGGACGCTGTTCGAGGCGGGCGTGCCGCTGGCGCTGGGCGCGGACGATCCGCTGCTGTTCGGCTCGCGGCTGGCGGCGCAGTACGAGATCGCGCGGCTCCACCACGGCTTCACGGACGCCGAGCTGGCGGAGCTGGCCCGGCAGTCGGTGCGGGGGTCGGCGGCGCCGCAGGACGTGAAGGAGCGGCTGCTGACGGGGGTGGACGAGTGGCTGGCGAAGCCGGCGGGGTGAGCCCGCTCAGAGGCTCACGCCCACCGTCACCGGCTCGTTGACCAGTGTGACGCCGAAGGCCTCGCGCACGCCGGCGACGACCTCGCGGGCGAGCGCCAGCAGGTCCTCGGTGGTCGCCCCGCCGCGGTTGGTGAGGGCGAGGGTGTGCTTGGTGGAGATGCGGGCCGGACCGTCGCCGTAGCCCTTGGTGAAGCCCGCCCGGTCGATCAGCCAGGCCGCGGAGGTCTTGGTGCGGCCCTCCCCCGCCGGGTACGCGGGGGGCTCGGCGTCGGCGCCCAGGCGCTGCCGCACGCGTGCGCGGAAGGCCGCGAACTCCTCGTCGTCGAGGATCGGGTTGGTGAAGAAGGAGCCGGCCGACCAGGTGTCGTGGTCCTCGGGGTCCAGGACCATGCCCTTTCCGGCGCGGAGCTTCAGGACCGTCTCGCGGGCCGCGGACAGGGGGACCCGGTCGCCCGGCTCGACGCCGAGGGCGCGGGCCGTCTCGGCGTAGCGGAGGGGGCCGGAGAGGCCGCCGGCGTCCTCCAGTGCGAAGCGGACGCGCAGGACGACGTAGCGCTCGGGGTCGGCCTTGAAGCGGCTGTGGCGGTAGGAGAAGGCGCACTCCTCGTTGGTGAGGGTGACCGTCTCGCGGGTCCGGCGGTCGTAGGCGACGACCTCGGTGAGGGTGGCGGAGACCTCCTGCCCGTAGGCGCCGACGTTCTGGATGGGGGTCGCCCCCGCCGAGCCGGGGATGCCGGCCAGGCACTCGATGCCGGCCAGTCCCGCCTCCACGGTGCGGGCGACGGCGTCGGTCCACACCTCCCCGGCCGCGAGTTCCAGCCGCGTGCCGTCCAGGGCGAACCCCCGGGTGGCGATGACGAGCGCGGTGCCGTCGAAGCCCTTGTCGCCGATGACCAGGTTCGAGCCGCCGCCGATGATCAGCAGGGGCGTGCCGCTGTCGTCGGCCTCGCGGACGACGGCGATCACCTCGTCGTCGGTCGTCGCGGTGACCAGCCGGGTGGCGGGGCCGCCCAGCCGGAAGGTGGTCAGCGGGGCGAGGGGGGCGTCGTGGAGTTCCTGCACGCGCTCAAGACTAAGGCCCCCGCCGGCTGCGTCCGGCGGGGGCGGTGGGGCCCGTACGCGCGCGTGCGCTCAGGTGAGGCGCCGTGCGACCTCGGACCAGTCGACGGGGAGGTCCTCGCTCCTCGCCGTCCAGCCGGCGAACTTCGCGTCCCGCATCCGCCGGGCGAGGCTCCGGGCGGTCGGCGCGTGCGGGCCGGAGCGGGCGAAGGCGCCGAGGGCCTGCGGGGACTCCCAGGCGGAGAGGGTCCAGAAGGTCCGCCGCAGCGGCTCTGCCCTCAGGGTCGCCCCGTACGCGCCGGGGGCCCTGCTCACCTGCCACCACACTCCGGGCGTCTTGAAGAAGAACCGCAGGGCTCCCCAGAGGGTGCGGGTCTCGAAGCGGGAGGCGAAGACGTGCACCTCGGTGTGGGGCGGCGGGGTGTTCGGGACGGTCCAGGGGAGGGTCGGCACGGGTGGGTTCCTTCCTTCCGGGCGGGCTGACCGGACGTTCGAGGTGCTCAGTGGGCGTTTTCCAGGACCGGCTCGGCCGTGCGGGCGGCCGCCGGCCCACCGCGGCGGACGGGCCGGCGGGCCGGCACGAACAGGACGGCGATTCCCGCGAGGGCGACCGCCGCGGCCCCGACGACCAGGGCCGGCCGCAGGCCGTCGACGAACGCCTGGGCGGACGCGTAGCCGCCCCGGGCGGAGAAGATCGACGCCATGACCGCGACGCCGAGGGCGCCGCCCACCTCGCGCAGGGCGTTGTTGGCGCCGGAGGCGATGCCCTGTTCCTCCGGCCGGACGCTGGACATCACCAGGTTGGCGGCCGGGGCGAAGAACAGGGCCATGCCGACGCCGCCGATGACCAGGGCGGGCAGCTGGACGGCGTAGGAGGCGTCGACGGTCGCCACCTGTGACAGCCAGCCGAGGCCGAGGGCCTGCAGGAAGAGCCCGGTGGCGACGACCGGTCGGCCGCCGATGCGGTCGGAGAGGAGGCCGGCGACCGGGGCGACGAGCATCGGCATGCCGGTCCAGGGCAGCATCCGCAGGCCGGCCTCGGTGGGCGAGTGGCCGAGCACGCCCTGCAGGTACTGGCTGAGCAGGAAGATCGAGCCGAACATGCCGAGGAACATCAGCAGGCTCGCCGCGTTGATGCCGGAGAAGGCCCGGGAGCGGAACAGCCGCATCGGCAGCATGGGGTTCCTGGCACGGCTGCTGTAGCGGACGAAGCCGACGAGCAGGGCCGCCCCGGCGAACAGGCCGGTGAGGACGACGGTGCCGGTCCAGCCGTCGACGGGGCCGCGGACCAGGCCGTAGACGATGCCGAACAGGCCGCCGCTGGCGAGCAGGGTGCCGGGCAGGTCGAGCGGGGCGCCGGCGCCGCGGGACTCGGCGAGGCGCAGGCGCGCGAGCGGGATGAGGACCAGGCCCAGCGGGACGTTCAGCCAGAAGATCCACTGCCAGGAGAAGTGCTCGGTGAGACTGCCGCCGACGAGCGGGCCGCAGGCCACGGCGAGCCCGTTGACGGCGCCCCAGACGCCGTACGCCGCCCCCCGGCGCGCCTCGGGCACGGCGGCCGTCAGCAGGGTGAGGGTGAGGGGCATCATGACCGCGGCCCCGGCGCCCTGGACCGCGCGGGCGGCGATGAGGGAGTCGATCCCGGGCGCCATGGCCGCGGCGGCGGACGCCCCGGTGAAGACGGCGAGACCGGCGACGAAGAGCCGCCGGCGGCCGAAGCGGTCGCCGAGGGCCGCGCCGGACATCAGCAGGACGGCGAAGGTGAGCGTGTAGGCGCTCACGGTCCATTCGAGGTCGTGCAGGGCCCCGCCCAGGTCCTCACGGATGGCGGGCAGGGCGGTGGTGACGACGAGGTTGTCGAGGGCCGCCATGAATCCGGCGACGCTGGTGACGACGAGCGCCCAGGCGGCCGATCCGCGGTCCGTGGTCTGCTGTGACATCGCTCCCCCAGGAGGTGGTCCCTTTGGTTAGTTATTGATGACTAACTTCTCTGTGCAGAAAAAAAGCGGTGCCGCCCGCTCCTTTCCCTCCGTCCGCCTCCGCCCGCCTGCGTCCGTCACCCCCCGGACGGGCGCTCGGGCGGCGCCGCCGCGTGGATCCCCTCCCAGATCCGGTGCTCGGGCGGGAACCCCATGGCTGCCATGCAGTTGATGAGCATGCCGTACGCCATGAAGGTCGTCGTCTCACCGATGTCGGCCCCCAGCGCGAGGTGGACGGTGTCCCACAGCCGCAGCCAGTCGGCGCGCACCGACTCGCCGAACTCGTGGTCGCCCTCCTGCTCCGCGGCCGCGACGGCGAGGTACATCTGCATCTGCATCTGCATCATCTCGGGCCGTTCCGCGATGCTCCTCCGGTAGGCGTCCCCCATGGCCTGCAGGGCCTCCTCGCCCTCCAGACCCTCGGCGGCCTCCGTGAACATGCGGAGGGCGTCCTGCGAGCAGCGTTCCGCCGCCGCCAGGAAGATGGCCCTCTTGCCCGGGAAGAGCCGGAAGAGGTACGGCTGCGAGACACCGACCCGCTTGGCGATCGCCTCGGTCGACGTGCCGTGGTACCCGCCGCGCGCGAACTCGGCGGTCGCCGCGCGGATGACGCTCTCGCGCCTCTCCTCTGCACTCATCCTGGCCACACAACGAAGTTAGTACTCAATCACTAACCGCGTCAAGAGGGTCGGGTCGCGTCCGGGACCCGCGCGGGAGCCGCGCGGGGGCGCCCCCTCGCGAGGAACGCCCCCTGCGCGGCTCTCCGGCTTCGCGTCAGGCCAGTCGTACGACCGCCCGCGACATCCCCAGCACCTTCCGCCCGGCACTGGTCGCCGTGAGGTCCACGCGGACCGTGTTGTCGTCGAGCTTGGCCGCGACCTTGCCGCTGACCTCGATGAGGGCGCCCCGGTCGTCGTTCGGCACGACGACCGGCTTGGTGAAGCGCACCCCGTACTCCACGACCGCGCCCGGGTCCCCGGTCCAGTCGGTCACCACGCGGATCGCCTCGGCCATGGTGAACATGCCGTGCGCGATGACGTCGGGCAGCCCGACCTCCTTGGCGAACTTCTCGTTCCAGTGGATGGGGTTGAAGTCGCC
Organism: Streptomyces sp. NPDC034670; assembly: GCF_055574875.1. Classification (NCBI taxonomy): domain Bacteria; kingdom Bacillati; phylum Actinomycetota; class Actinomycetes; order Kitasatosporales; family Streptomycetaceae; genus Streptomyces; species Streptomyces sp. NPDC034670. The sequence goes on along the minus strand of NZ_JBVITR010000040.1, from coordinate 11,023 downwards.
GGAGGCGCCCGCGTACCGGACGAGGGTCGCCCGGGTCACGGGGAACGTCCGCGCGGGCAGCTCGGTGCCGACCTCGACGTCGGCGTAGGAGATCTTCGCCGTCATGGTGTCGCTCACGCCTCCTCGGCCGCGCGGGCCACCAGCTTGGTCCAGGCGGTCACGACGTGCTCGCCGGCCTCGTCGTGCACCTCGCCGCGGATGTCCAGGACGTCGTTGCCGGCCATCGACTTGACCGACTCGATGGTCGAGGTGACCGTGAGCCGGTCGCCGGCCCGCACCGGGCGGACGTAGGCGAACTTCTGGTCGCCGTGCACCACCCGGTTGTAGTCCAGGCCGAGCCGGGGGTCGGCGACGACCCGTCCGGCCGCCTTGAAGGTGATCGCGAACACGAAGGTCGGCGGGGCGATCACATCGGGGTGACCGAGCGCCTTGGCGGCCTCCACGTCCGTGTACGCCGGATTGGCGTCCCCCACCGCCTCGGCGAATTCACGGATCTTCTCCCGGCCCACCTCGTAGGGCTCGGTGGGCGGGTAGGTCCGCCCCACGAAGGACTGGTCGAGCGCCATGCGCGCGGCACCTCCTGTGTACTGGTGTCATGACCCTACGGCGCGGACGAGGGCCGAGGACCGACCGGTGGGGAAACGACACGAGGCCGCCCCCCGACTGCGGGGACGGCCTCGCGCACGAGCCTGATTTATCGCGTTTCGCGGTGCGCGGTGTGCGCGTTGCAACGCGGGCAGTGCTTCTTCATTTCAAGACGATCCGGGTTGTTGCGCCGGTTCTTCTTGGTGATGTAGTTCCGCTCCTTGCACTCCACGCAGGCCAGCGTGATCTTCGGGCGGACGTCGGTGGCAGCCACGTGAGTGCTCCTTGACGAACGGATGGAATGTTTAACGCAAGAAGAGTAGCCGATCGAAGGACCGACCCCGCAATCGGCTACTGTCTGTAGCGGTGACCGGACTTGAACCGGTGACACAGCGATTATGAGCCGCTTGCTCTACCGACTGAGCTACACCGCTGCGATGCGATCGGGTCCCGCCTGACGACGGGTACCTCTCACACCAGAGCCCCAAAACGGAATCGAACCGTTGACCTTCTCCTTACCATGGAGACGCTCTGCCGACTGAGCTATTGGGGCGAGCGATGAAGACATTACACGGTCCTCGGCCGTTCGCCCAAATCCATTTCGGCCCTCCGCCACGCACCGCGTACCCGCCGTTCCCGGCCCTCCCCCGCCCTTCCCGGTCCCTCGCAGCCCTCACCCGGCCTTACCCCTCGGCGCTCCTCCGGCCTTCTCCCGGCACCCCCGCGGCCCTCCTGCCGGTGCGCGCGGTCCGGACCCGGCACGCACCGCACAACGGCGGACCACGCCGGTACGACTATTGCGCTCCTCCCGGCGGGGGACAGACCACCGTCCTAGGCTCGAATCACTCTGCGTGATCTTGTCTCAGCGTGATGTGCGCCCCCTGCGCGCAGTTCGAGCCCCAGGAGCGCGATGCCCGACAGCCGGCCGCAGCCACCGCCCCGCCCGCCCCTCCCGTCACCGTTCCCGGGTCCGGCCGACCCGCCCCCGCTCCTGCTGTGCGGCGCGCGGCTCACCGACGGGCGGACCGTGGACGTACGGCTGGGCGGCGGGCGCATCGAGGCGGTCGGTACGGCCGGCAGCCTGGCGGCGGACGGCGGCCGCGCGTGCGGCGCCCGGGTCGATCTCGCCGGTTACCTGCTCCTGCCGGCCCCGGCCGAGCCGCACGCGCACGCCGACACGGCCCTGTCCGCCGACACCGGCGGCCCCGTCTCGTACGACCCCGAGGACGTCCAGCGCCGGACGGCGGAGGCCGCGCTGCTCCAGCTCGCGCACGGGGCGACGGCGCTGCGGGCCCACGTGCGGGTGGGCGACGTGACCGGGCTCGGCGCGCTGACCGCCGTGCTGGAGGCGCAGCGTTCGCTGCGCGGACTGGCCGACCTGACGGCGGTGGCCATGCCCCGGGTGCTGACCGGGGTGGCCGGGGCGGACGGGCTGGCGATGCTGCGGGACGCGGTCAAGATGGGCGCCTGCGTGGTGGGCGGCTGTCCGGACCTCGACCCCGACCCCACGGGGTACGTGGAGGCGGTCCTGGAGGTCGCCTCCGAGCACGGCTGCCCCGTCGACCTGCACACGGACGCCGCCGACCCCGTCCGCCTGGCCCGGTTCGCGGCGATGGCCGGCGGGCTGCGGCCGGGAGTGGCCCTGGGCCCGTGCGGCGGCCTCGCCCGGTTCCCCGCCGAGGTCGCCGTACGGTCCGCGGACCGGCTCGCGGCGAACGGGGTGACGGTGGTGTGCCTTCCGCAGGGCGGCTGCGGCGTCGACCGCGGGGGCGTGCCTCCGGTGCGGCTGCTGCGCTCGGCGGGTGTGCGGGTGGCCGCCGGGAGCGGCGCCCTGCGGGACGTGTCGAACCCCGTGGGCCGCGGCGACCCGCTGGAGGCGGCGTACCTGCTGGCCTCGCGCCACGGGCTGCCCGTCGAGGACGCCTACGACACGGTGAGCGCGTCCGCGCGGGCCGCCCTGGGACTGCCCGAGGTACGCGTGGAGGCGGGTTTCCCGGCCGAACTGCTGGCCGTGCGCGGCGACCGGCTCCCCGCGGCGCTGTCGCTGGCGTACAGCCGCGTCGTGGTGCACCGGGGACGCGTGGTGGCGCGGACGAGCGCGGTGCGGGAGTACTGCGGTCCGGCGGCGGAGGAACTGGGATTGCCGCGGCAGGGACGGGGCGAGGCCTCCTGAGACGGCCGTTGCCCGCCGGCCGGGGCGGAAGCGCCGGAGTCCGAGGGCGCGTGGGACCGCCGGGGAAGGACCGCGGAGTCCGGGGGCCCGTGGACCGGGGGACACCGCACCGGACCGCCGGGGTCGCGGGGGCCGCGGGACCGCGGGGGCCGCGGGACCGCGGGGGCCGCGGGAGCCGTGCGGCGGATGCGGCCGTCCCGGCGTACGGTCGAAGACATGCGCATTGTCATCGCTGGTGGTCATGGTCAGATCGCGCTGCGCCTGGAGCGGCTGCTCGCGGCGCGCGGGGACGAGGTGGCGGGCATCATCCGCAAGCCCGAACAGGCCGACGATCTGCGGCAGGCGGGCGCCGAGCCGATCGTGCTCGACCTGGAGTCGGCGTCGGTGGAGGAGGTCGCGGAGCGGCTCGCGGGCGCGGACGCGGCGGTGTTCGCCGCGGGAGCGGGCCCGGGCAGCGGGGCGGAACGCAAGGAGACGGTGGACAAGGCGGCGGCGATCCTCTTCGCCGACGCGGCGGTCCGCGCGGGCGTGCGGCGCTTCGTGGTCGTGTCCTCCATGGGCGCGGACCCGGCGCACGAGGGGGACGAGGTCTTCGACGTGTACCTGCGCGCCAAGGGCGAGGCGGACGCGTACGTACGCGGCCTGGACGCGCTGGACTGGACGATCCTGCGCCCCGGCCAGCTCACCGACGACGCCGGGACCGGCCTGGTCCGCCTGGAGGCCCGCACGGGCCGCGGCCCGGTCCCGCGCGACGACGTGGCCGCCGTCCTGGCGGAACTGGTGGACACCCCCGCGACGGCCGGCCTGACCCTGGAGCTGATCAGCGGGCCCGCGCCGGTGTCGGTGGCGGTGAAGTCGGTGGCGGGCAACTGAGCGGGGCTCCGGCAGTCCCGGCGGGCCGGCCGGGACTGCCGGGGGAGGCCTCAGAAGAGGGGCATCTGTCCCGGGAACTCCGGTACCGCGTAGCCGTCCAGCGAGGGCTGCTCCGCACCCGGCAGGGCCCGTCTGCGCGATCCCGGACAGGAGGTCAGTTCTCCGCTCCCCCGCGCGCCGGGCGGGTCGTGGCGCGCGTACCGCCCGGCGACGACGGCGATCTCGCGGCGGCACTCGGGGCAGGCTCTGCGACGGGGCGACATGGAGCCAGTGTGCCCGGGGCCCTGCCCTCGGCCGCGCGGCGACCGCGCACGGAGGACGCACACGAAGAAGCCCCCTCCGTCCCGCGTTTCTGCGGGACGGAGGGGGCTTTCCCCAGTGTGGCGGCGCCAGGATTCGAACCTGGGAAGGCTGAGCCGGCAGATTTACAGTCTGCTCCCTTTGGCCGCTCGGGCACACCGCCGGGGTAGCTGCCCGGAACCGCCTTTTCGGCTGCGCTCCCTGGCAACGACGTAAACAATACCCGATGGACAGGGGTGCTTCGCCACCTGATTGATCTCCGCCCGGACTCCGGGGGGTGACTAGGCTGGTCCGGATGCGGCCCGGGACCGATGCCGGGCTCGGTGGCCGCCCCACGTACGCCGGTGCGCGTCCGGCTCGCAGCCCGACGCGTGCCCCCGATACAAGGAGCCACAGGACATGGCCGACTCCAGTTTCGACATCGTCTCGAAGGTCGAGCGGCAGGAGGTCGACAACGCCCTCAACCAGGCCGCCAAGGAGATCTCGCAGCGCTACGACTTCAAGGGCGTGGGCGCCTCGATCTCGTGGTCCGGGGAGAAGATCCTCATGGAGGCGAACTCCGAGGACCGGGTCAAGGCCGTCCTCGACGTCTTCCAGTCCAAGCTGATCAAGCGCGGTATCTCCCTGAAGGCCCTGGACGCGGGCGAGCCTCAGCTCTCGGGCAAGGAGTACAAGATCTTCGCGTCGATCCAGGAGGGCATCTCCCAGGAGAACGCGAAGAAGGTGGCGAAGATCATCCGGGACGAGGGCCCGAAGGGCGTGAAGGCCCAGGTGCAGGGCGACGAGCTGCGGGTCAGCTCCAAGAGCCGTGACGACCTGCAGGCCGTCATCGCCCTGCTGAAGGGCAAGGACTTCGACTTCGCCCTGCAGTTCGTGAACTACCGGTAGGACCCGCGGGGCCGCGGACCGGTGACGTCCGCGCGCCGCGCGGACACCAGGAGGGCGGGCACCGGGTGCCCGCCCTTCCTCTCCCGCCGGCCGCGGCCGCGGGCGCGGTCAGTCGCGCGAGTGGCCGAACAGGAGGCGGTAGGCGATCAGGAGGACCAGCGAGCCGCCGATCGCGGCGACCCAGGTGGTGCCGTCGTAGAAGTCCTCGGTGACCGGGTGGTCGAGCCAGCGGGCCGAGATCCAGCCCCCGACGAACGCGCCGGCGACACCGATCAGGGTCGTGCCGACGAGCCCTCCCGGGTCGCGGCCCGGCAGCAGGAACTTCGCGATCGCCCCGGCCAGCAGTCCCAGGATGATCCAACTGATGATCGTCATGCTGTGACCCTGCCCTCTCGTACCGCCCCCCGCACGTCCCCGGTGCGGTGATGTCCGCCTCGGCACCGGTCCCGGCACCGATCGTTCACCCCGTCCTGGGGTGGAGGACGCCCGGTGCACGGACGGCGGTTCCACCGCTCGGTAGGGTGCGGCTCGTGACAGCGCCCTCCGGTCCCGGACTCCGCCGCACGCTCGGTGTCGGCGACGCCGTGGTCATCGGTCTCGGCTCGATGGTGGGAGCCGGGGTCTTCGCCGCGCCGGCGCCCGCCGCGCGGGCAGCCGGCTCCGGGCTGCTCCTCGGGCTCGCGGTCGCCGCCGTGGTCGCCTACTGCAACGCCACCTCGTCGGCCCGTCTCGCCGCCCTGTATCCGGCCTCGGGCGGCACGTACGTCTACGGGCGCGAGCGGCTCGGTGAGTTCTGGGGGTACCTCGCGGGCTGGGCGTTCGTGGTCGGGAAGACGGCCTCCTGTGCGGCGATGGCCCTCACCGTGGGCGCGTACGTCTGGCCGGAGCGGGCGCACGCCGTGGCGGTCGCCGCCGTCGTGGCGCTGACCGCGGTGAACTACGGCGGGGTCCGCAAGTCCGCGCGGCTGACGCGGGTGATCGTGGCCGTGGTCCTGGCCGTCCTGGCCTCCGTGGTGGCCGTGTGCCTGGCCTCCGGGGAGGCCGACGCCGGGCGCCTGGGCGTCGAGGCGCCGGACGGGGCCGACGGGGTGCTCCAGGCGGCCGGCCTGCTGTTCTTCGCCTTCGCCGGGTACGCCCGGATCGCGACCCTCGGTGAGGAGGTCCGGGACCCGGCGCGCACCATCCCGCGCGCGATCCCGCTGGCCCTGGGCATCGCGCTGGTCGTGTACGCGGCCGTCGTCGCGGCCGTCCTCTCCGTGCTGGGGGCGCGGGGGCTGGGCGAGGCCACCGCGCCGCTCGCCGACGCGGTGCGGGCCGCCGGGGTCCCCGGACTGGCGCCCGTGGTGCGGGCGGGCGCGGCGGTCGCCGCGCTGGGTTCGCTGCTCGCCCTGATCCTGGGGGTCTCCCGGACCACGCTGGCCATGGCCAGGGACCGGCATCTTCCCGGTGGCCTGGCCGCCGTGCACCCGCGGTTCCGGGTGCCGCACCGGGCGGAGCTGGCCGTGGGCGTGGTGGTCGCCGTGCTGGCCGCCACGGTGGACGTGCGGGACGCGATCGGCTTCTCCTCCTTCGGGGTGCTGACGTACTACGCGGTGGCCAACGCGTCGGCCTGGACGCTCCGTCCGGGACCGGCGGCGCGGGTGGTGCCGGCGCTGGGGCTCACCGGGTGCCTGGTGCTGGCGTTCTCGCTGCCGGGGTCCTCGGTGGTGATGGGCGCGGGCGTGCTGGCGGCGGGTGTGCTGGCCCACGGGGTGCGGCGGCGGTGGGCCCGCCGGTAGCCGGGCCGGGCGCCCGGCGGCCCGCGTCCTGCGGTCCCGCGCCGACGGGCCCGGGCGGGGACGGCCGCCCTCCTGGGCGGAGGGTGCGGGCCCTGTCCGTCACCGGTGTCGGCACCCGCTCGTACTCGGTCACGGGTTCGACATGGGGGCCGTCACCGACCGGCGGGCCGGGCCTGTGGACGACTTGCGGACTGTGGACGACCTGCGGAGCTGTGGACGACGCGCCGGGGCGCGGCGCGTGCCCGCCGGGGCGGCCGGCCCCGGCCCTCACCAGCGGTTCGTGAACGGCTGGTCCGTCCGCACGATCTCGCGGCCCATCGGGAGCAGGGAGACCGGGATCAGCTTGAAGTTCGCGATGCCGAGCGGGATGCCGATGATCGTGACGCACAGGGCGAGGCCGGTGACGACGTGGCCGATCGCCAGCCACCAGCCCGCGAGGATCAGCCACAGCACGTTGCCGACGAAGGAGGCGGCACCCGCGTCGCGGCGCTCGACCGCGGTGTACCCGAAGGGCCACAGGGCGTAGACGCCGATGCGGAAGGCGGCGATGCCGAAGGGGATGCCGATGATCGTGACGCACAGCAGCACGCCCGCGAGCAGGTAGCCGAGGAACAGCCAGAAGCCGCTGAGGACGAGCCATATGACGTTCAGGATGGTCTTCACGGGAGGTGACCTGCCATCTTCTCGAGTCGGGCGATGCGTTCCGCCATCGGCGGGTGCGTGGAGAACATCTTCGAGAGCCCCTGTCCCGGCCGGAAGGGGTTCGCGATCATCATGTGGCTGGCCGTTTCGATGCGGGGCTCGGGAGGCAGCGGGAGCTGCCTGGTCCCCCGTTCCAGCTTGCGCAGGGCGCTCGCGAGGGCGATCGGGTCGCCGGTGAGCTGCGCTCCGGAGGCGTCCGCCTCGTACTCCCGGGAGCGGCTGACGGCCAGCTGGATGAGGGACGCGGCGATCGGACCGAGGAGCATGATCAGCAGCATGCCGAGGAGGCCGGGGCCGTCGTCGTCGTCGGAGCGGCCGACCGGGACCAGCCAGGCGAAGTTGACCAGGAACATGATCACGGAGGCGAGGGCGCCGGCGACCGAGGAGATCAGGATGTCGCGGTTGTAGACGTGGCTGAGCTCGTGGCCGATGACGCCGCGCAGCTCGCGCTCGTCCAGCAGGCGCAGGATGCCCTCGGTGCAGCACACGGCGGCGTTGCGCGGGTTGCGGCCGGTGGCGAAGGCGTTGGGCGCCTCCGTCGGGGAGATGTACAGGCGGGGCATGGGCTGGCGGGCCTGGGTGGAGAGCTCCCGGACCATGCGGTACAGCCCCGGGGCCTCGAATTCGCTCACCGGGCGGGCGCGCATCGCGCGCAGGGCCAGCTTGTCGCTGTTCCAGTAGGCGTACGCGTTGGTGCCGAGGGCGACCAGGACGGCGACGACGAGCCCCGTGCGGCCGAAGAAGCTGCCGACGAGGACGATGAGTGCGGACAGTCCCCCGAGGAGGACCGCGGTCCTGAGCCCGTTGTGCCGGCGGTGCACGGTACGCCCTCCAAATCGTGCGGCAGGGGAACCCTTGCTTGCTGATCTTCCTTCTGACCTGCGCTGCCACTGACGCCGCGGTGTCACGTCCCGTGGCCCCTCCCGTACCGGTCAACGCCGGACGGGAGGCGCCAGTTCCCTTGTGCGTGCGGTGGCACGTGTCAGCCGTCCGGGCGACGGCGGCCCCGGGCGGCACGCGTGCGCGGGGATCCGGGTGCCCGCGCACGCGCGCCGGATGCGCCCCGGCTCTCAGAACAGTCCGGTGCCGGTGAGGCGGAGGACCAGCTGCGGGGCTCCCGACAGGGCGATGCCCAGGACGCCGGTCAGGGCGATCGCGGCGGTGAGGGGGGCGGGGAGGCGGTGCTTCACCGGTGCGCCCTCGGGGGCGCGGAACAGCAGGGCCGTCCACTGGAGGTAGTAGACCAGCGCGATGACGACGTTGACGGCCATGACGACGGCGAGCCAGCCGAGTCCGGCGTCGACGGCCGCGGAGAAGACGGTGACCTTGGCGAAGAGGCCGATGACGCCCGGCGGGAGCCCGGCGAGGCAGAGCAGGAAGAAGCCGAGGAGGAGCGCGGTGAGGGGGCTGGAGGCGTACAGGCCGCGGTAGTCGGCGACGCGGTTGAGGCGGTGGGCGCGGCCCACGAGGGCGGCCACCGCGAACGCGCCGAGGTTCACGGCGCCGTACATGAGCGCGTAGGCGAGGGTGGAGCCGATCGCCTTCTCGGCGTCGTCGGAGTACGCGGCGGCGGCGATCGGGACGAGGAGGTAGCCGGCCTGGCCGACGGAGGACCAGGCGAGCAGGCGCACCGCGCTGTACGCGCGCCCGGCCTGCTGCCTGAGGGCGCCGGCGTTGCCGACGGTCATGGTGAGGGCGGCCAGCACGGCGAGCGCGGGACCCCAGACGTCGGCGTACGACGGGAGGGCGACGACCGTGACGAGGACCAGGCCGGAGAAGCCGACCGCCTTGCCGATGACGGACAGGTAGGCGGCGATCGGCAGGGGGGCGCCCACGTAGGTCTCGGGCACCCAGAAGTGGAAGGGGACGGCGGCCGTCTTGAAGGCGAAGCCGACGAGGGTGAGGACGACCCCGGTCTGGGCGAGGGTGTGGAGCTGCCCGTCGACGTCCTGGATGCGCTCGGCGACCCGGGTGAGGTGGAGGGTGCCGGTGGCGGCGTAGACGAAGCTGATGCCCAGCAGGCTGACCGCGGTGGCGGTGACCGAGGACAGGAAGAACTTCAGGGCCGCCTCGGAGGACCTGCGGTCGCCCCGGCGCAGGCCGACCAGGGCGAAGGCGGGCAGGGAGGCGACCTCCAGGGCGACGGCGAGGGTCGCGAGGTCGCGGGAGGCGGGCAGGAGGGCCGCGCCGGCCGTGGAGGAGAGGAACAGGAACCAGTACTCCCCCTCGGGCAGCCGCTTGCCGGCGTCCTTCAGCGCGGTGACGGACAGCAGGGCGGCCAGGAGGGCGCCGCCGAGCACCAGGAACTGGACGACGAGGGTGAAGCGGTCGGCGGTGTAGCTGCACACACCGGTGTCGCCGACCAGGCAGAAGGTGCTGCGGCCGGTGCCGAGCAGGGGCAGCAGCATGAGCGCGGCGGCGGCGAGTCCGGCCACCGAGACCCAGCCGAGCAGGGGTGTGCGGCGCTCACTGACGAACAGGTCGGCGACGAGGACGACGAGTCCGACGGCCGCCGCGATGGCGGGCGGCGCGATGGCCAGCCAGTCGACGGACTGGACGAGGGAGCTCATCGGGTGCCTCCTGCGAGGAGCTGCTGCACGGCCGGGTCGGTGAGCCCGAGGAGGGTCCTGGGCCACAGGCCGGCGACGACGGTGAGGACGACGAGCGGGACCCAGGCCGCGAACTCGTGGCCGCGCACGTCGGTGAGTGCCGGGGCTTCCTCCGGTGCGGCGCCCATGCAGACCCGGCGGACCACGACCAGCAGGTAGGCGGCGGTCAGCAGGGTGCCGAAGGCGCCGATCGCCATGAAGGTGAGGAAGGCGGGACGGCTGAGGCCCTCGGCGGGGTCGAAGGCGCCGAACAGCGCGAGCATCTCGCCCCAGAACCCGGCCAGGCCGGGCAGGCCCAGGGAGGCGACCGCGCCGAAGGCGAGCAGTCCGCCGAGGCGGGGGGCCCGGCCGTAGAGGGCGGCGCCGGTCCGTTCCGCGAGGGTGTCGAGGTCGGTGCTGCCGGTGCGCTCCTTCAGGGCTCCGACCAGGAAGAACAGCAGGCCGGTGATGAGGCCGTGGGCGATGTTGGCGAACAGGGCGCCGTTGACGCCGGTCGGGGTCATGGTCGCGACGCCGAGGAGGACGAAGCCCATGTGGCCGACGGAGGAGTAGGCGATGAGGCGCTTGAGGTCGCCCTTCGCGCCCCGCCGGGCGAGGGCCAGGCAGGCGAGGGATCCGTAGACGATGCCGACGACGGCGAAGGCGGCGAGGTAGGGAGCGAAGGTGCGCAAGCCCTCCGGGGCGGCGGGGAGCAGGATGCGGACGAACCCGTAGGTGCCCATCTTCAGCAGGACGCCGGCCAGCAGCACCGAGCCGACGGTCGGCGCGGCGGTGTGGGCGTCGGGCAGCCAGCTGTGCAGCGGCCACATCGGGGTCTTGACCGCGAGCCCGAGCCCGATCGCCAGAACGGCGACGACCTGCACGGACACGGTGAGTGACCGGCCGTTGTCAGTGGCGAGTGCCACCATGTCGAACGTGCCCGCCTCGATTCCGATCAGGAGCAGGCCGAGCAGCATGACCACGGAGCCGAGCAGGGTGTAGAGGATGAACTTCCAGGCGGCCCGGGCCCGGCCCGGGCCGCCCCAGCGGGCGATGAGGAAGTACATCGGGACGAGGACCGTCTCGAAGGCGAGGAAGAACAGGACCAGGTCGAGGACGGCGAAGGTCGCGAGGGT
>NZ_JBVITR010000039.1:67296-69609 GCF_055574875.1 Streptomyces sp. NPDC034670 | reverse complement strand
AGTCACATTTCGCGGTGGCTCCCGGGCGGCCGCCGAGGGTGCGCGGCCACGGAACCCTCCCTCCCGGCCGGCCGCCGCGTGCGGATGCGGGGCGGCGGGAGGGCGGGGGGCCGTGAGCTCCCCGCCCTCCCGCCGTCTTGTCGTGACCGTTGTCTGACCAGGCCGGACCGTTCTCCGACCACTTTCCGGCGCTCTGCCGGTGGGTCCGTCGGCGGGCCCGTCGCTCTGCCGTACGAAGCCTCATACCAGAGCGGGATGCTGTCCGCACGAGTTTGTCAACTGCCCACCGCACATGATGCGGTGACGACTACGGTGAGTGTCGGTCGGGCGGCGCGTGGCCGACACCTTCGGCCTTCCCGGGCCCTCCCGACCGGTACGGCGGCACACCGCCGACGACGCGGACCGGCGGGCGCACCGAGCCCCGGGCGCGTCGGCCGGTGCCGATCAGGTCGGAGCAGGGAGCGGGGACGGGCAGTGCGGGCACAGGGCGGACGAGGGAGCCGGCGGGGCGACGGGCCCCGCCGCCGGGGCCCGGCGGACACCCCGGGCACGACCGGCACGCCGGCGCCCGGCGCCACGGCCGCGGCCCGCGCGTCCGGCCGCACCGCCGCGCACCCTCCCGCAGCCCGGAACCGGCGGACCGGCCCGAGGACACCGGTGCCCGACCTCCGCGCCCCGGCCGCCCGCCCGGACCGGCGCGAGGGCGGACGGCACGGGCGTCCGTCCGCCCGGACCGCTCCCGCGCTGCCCGGGACGCACATACGGTCCCAGTTGCTGCGCCTCGCCGTCCTCCCGCCCGTCGCGGTGGCCCTCAGCGCCTGCGCGGCCGTGCTGTTCACCGTGCGGTCGGCCGGGACGCGGCCGGGCCCCGCCCTGTGGGGCGTGCTCGGCGGCGCGACGGCGGTGGCGCTGGCCGGCATCGTCATCGCCGCCGTGGCCGCGGACCGCGCCGCCCGGGCCGTGCACGACCGCATCGGCACGCTGCGCCGCGGCACCGCCCGGCGCGAGGCCGACCTGCGCGCCCTCGTCGAGGCGCTGCGCCGCGGGGACGACCCGCCCCCGCCCCGGCGGCACGGGGGGCCCGCCGGGGACACCGACGACGCCGACGGCTTCGACCTGCTCGCCGCCGACCTCGCCCGCGCGCACGACGGTGCCGTCACCGCCGTCGTGCGGGCCTCCCGGCTCTCCGGCCGGGCGGGCAGCGAACAGAAGCTCGAGGTGTTCGTCAACCTCGCCCGGCGCCTGCAGTCCCTGGTGCACCGGGAGATCTCGATCCTCGACGAGCTGGAGAACGAGATCGAGGACCCCGACCTGCTCAAGGGCCTCTTCCACGTCGACCACCTCGCCACCCGCATCCGCCGCCACGCCGAGAACCTCGCCGTGCTCGGCGGGGCCGTCTCCCGGCGGCAGTGGAGCAACCCGGTCCCCACGACCGAGGTGCTGCGCTCGGCCATCGCCGAGGTCGAGCAGTACTCCCGGGTCAAGCTCGTCCCGCCGATCGACGGCACCCTGCGCGGGCACGCCGTCGCCGACGTCATCCACCTGCTCGCCGAACTCGTCGAGAACGCCACGGTGTTCTCCGCCCCCCACACGCACGTGCTGCTGCGGGCCGGCCTCGTCACCTCCGGGCTCGCCGTCGAGGTCGAGGACCGCGGCCTCGGCATGCCGGTCGGCGAACAGGAGCGGATGAACGCCCTGCTCGCCGACCCCGACCAGGTCAATGTCGCCAGCCTGCTGGCCGACGGCCGCATCGGCCTGTTCGTGGTCTCGCAGCTCGCCAAGCGGCACGGCATCCACGTCCGCCTCCAGACCAACATCTACGGCGGGATCCAGGCCGTGCTCGTGGTGCCGCGGGCACTGCTCGGCACCGGACCGGAGGACGCCGACGGCGGACCGGGCGCGGTCCGGCCGCCGCACGAGGGCGGCACCGGCACGGTCCCGGCGCCCCGTCACCCGCGACCCGCCCCCGCACCCGGTGACCCCCCGGTGCCGGGAACCGCGCACGGCGGCGGACCGGTGCCGGCTCCCGGAGCACCCCGTCCCCCCGCGGCGCCCCCCGCCGCCCCGCAGCGGCACCACCGCGAGAACACCCCCGCCCCGTCGCCGCCGTACGACGCGGTCCCCCCGCCGCTGCCGGTCCGGGGCGCCCGCGCGGTGCGGCCGAACCCCGCCGAGGCCGCGCCCGGCACCCACCGCGACGACCGCGACGACCCCACGGAGGACGGGAGCGCCCCCGGGGGGGGGGGGGGGGGGGGGGGGGGGGGGAAGAAGGAAAGGGCCCAAACGGACCACCCCCTCCCCCCAGAAACAAAC
>NZ_JBVITR010000039.1:30247-67286 GCF_055574875.1 Streptomyces sp. NPDC034670 | reverse complement strand
CTCCCCCTCCACCTCCCCACCCTCCCCCGCCCCCCCCCCCCCCGCCCCCCCCCCCCCCCCCGCCCCCCCCCACGACGGACGGGCCCCGACTGCCCCGCCGCCGCGCCCAGGAGCACATCGCGCCCCAGCTGCGCGACGCCCCCGCGCCCCGCCGGGACACCGGCCACGTCGCCGGCCACGACCCCCACCTGATGGCGGCCTTCCAACGGGGCGTCGGCCTCGCGGAGTCCCGGCAGCGACTGGAGCGCGGCCCGGCGGACCGTGCCGGCCCGCCGGACGAGCGCCCCGCGCCCGGCGGGTCCGGGCCGGTGGCGCCCGCGCCCCGCACCGACCCCATCGTCCGGCACGACGGGAGCACACCCGCCGGATGACCACGCCGTCCCCCACCTCCCTGCCCGGTGCTCCCGCAGACCTTCGTATCCCAAGGAGTCGATCCACCATGGCGAGCGATGCGCCGACCGCCCACGCGTCCGACCTCGACTGGCTGATGAGCGGACTCGTGCAACGCGTGCCGCACACCACCAGCGCCGTGCTGCTCTCCTGCGACGGACTGGTGAAGTCCGTGCACGGCCTCGACCCGGACAGCGCCGACCACATGGCCGCCCTGGCCTCCGGCCTGTACTCCCTCGGCCGCAGCGCCGGCGTCCGCTTCGGCGACGGCGGCGACGTCCGCCAGGTCGTCGTCGAACTCGACTCGATGCTGCTGTTCGTCACCACCGCCGGCTCCGGCACCTGCCTCGCCGTGCTGGCCGGCCGCGAGGCCGACGCCGCGGTGCTCGGCTACGAGATGGCGATGCTGGTCAAGAGCGTCCGGCCGTACCTGGTGACCGCGCCCCGGCAGCCGGCCGCCGAACCCCCGGTGATGAGGCCTTGAGCGTGACGGCGGCCGGTGACGGGCCCTGGCTCGACGACGCGGCCGGGAGGCTGGTGCGCCCCTTCACGGTCAGCAACGGCCGCACCCGGCCCACCGTCGCGCTCGACCTCATGTCACAGGTGAGAGCCACCGGTTCCGCCCCCCTCGGCTACCTCGGCCCCGAGCACGCGCAGGCGCTCGACCTGTGCCGCGCGCCCGTCCCGGTCGCCGAGGTCGCCGCCCATCTCGGGCTGCCGGTGGCCGTCACCAAGGTGCTGCTGGCGGACCTCGTCGACTGCGGGGCGCTGACCGACAAGCCCCCCGCGTTCCACCACACCCCGACGGACCGGGCCCTTCTGGAGGCAGTGCTCGATGGACTACGACGACAGCTCTGACCGCGTCCACGGCGCCGACCCGTTCCCCACGGCACTCAAGATCCTCGTGGCGGGCGGGTTCGGCGTGGGCAAGACGACCTTCGTCGGCGCGGTCAGCGAGATCGCGCCGCTCAGCACCGAGGAACTCCTCACCACGGTCGGTGCCGGCACCGACAGCCTCGACGGCATCGAGAACAAGGTCGAGACGACCGTGGCCATGGACTTCGGCCGCATCACCCTCGACGCGCAGCACGTGCTGTACCTGTTCGGCACACCCGGCCAGGAGCGGTTCTGGTTCATGTGGGACGAACTCTGCGAGGGCGCGCTCGGCGCGGTGATCCTCGCCGACACCCGGCGCCTGGAGGAGTGCTTCGCCGCGGTCGACTTCTTCGAGCAGCGCGGCCTCGGCTTCGTCATCGCCGTCAACGAGTTCGACGGCGCCTTCCGCTACGACCCCGGGGAGGTGCGCGCCGCCCTCGACCTCCCCGAGGAGGTCCCGGTGGTGCGCTGCGACGCCCGGATCTCCAGCTCCGGCGTCCAGACCCTGCTGACCCTCGTCCGGTACCTCATCACCCACGCCCCGGCCCCCGCGACGGAGCACGGCGTCCCCCGGTGAACCCCCGCACACCCCACGGAGCCCGTACATGACCCTCATCCGCATCCCGGGAGCCCGCCCATGAGCTACGACCCGCCGCGCCCGGCCGGTCGTCCGCTGCTCACCCCCGAGGACAGGCAGGCCCCGGACCGCGCCCGCAGGCTGCGCCGGCTGGGGCTGGGGGACCGCCCCGAGCCCGCGCTGGACGCCTTCGCGTACGGCCTCGCCGAGCTCACGGGGGCTCCGTACGCCATGGTCAACTTCCTCGGCGAGAACGGGCAGTTCTTCGCGGGACTGCACACCCCGGCCGTGGCGCCGTTCGCGCGCGGTGACGGCACCGGCGCCCTGCTGGGCCGGGTGCTGCCCCGCGACCACGGCTTCTGCCCCCACGTGGTGGCCCGGCGCAAGGCGCTGGTCCTGGAGGACGTGAGCGACTACCCGCGGTTCGCGGGCAACCCGGTCGTGGACGGGTTCGGCATCCGCTCCTACCTGGGCGCGCCGCTCATCGACGGCACCGGGACGGTGCTGGGCACCGTCTCGGTCACCGACGTCCGGCCGAGGGCCTGGGGACAGCCGGGGCTCGCGGCCATCAAGGAACGGGCCGCGGAACTCGTCGCACGGCTGGAGCACCGGCAAGACGACGGGCTGCCGCGGTGAACCGGGGTCTTCCCCGGGCCCTCGGCCGGACGGGGGACGGCGGACGGGGAGGACGGGTGACGGCGTGAAGGAAAGCTGTGGCCGCGCTTAAGAAAACCTCGATGGACCGGTGAGGGTGGTCTACGGCAGATTGCAGTGCGATTCCACTTCCCTCCCCGGCGTCGGGGCCTCCTCGGCGTGCCCCGGCGCCGGGACTCACCCTCAGGAGCCGTAGCGTTGAAGGCGCTGGTCAAGGAGAAGGCGGAGCCCGGGCTGTGGCTCGTGGACGTCCCGGAACCCGCCGTCGGACCCGGCGACGTGCTGATCAAGGTGCTGCGCACCGGCATCTGCGGCACCGACCTGCACATCCGGGCCTGGGACGGCTGGGCCCGGCAGGCGATCACCACCCCGCTGGTCCTCGGCCACGAGTTCGTCGGCGAGGTCGTCGGGACCGGCCGGGACGTCACCGACGTCAAGGCCGGCGACCGGGTCAGCGGCGAAGGGCACCTGGTGTGCGGCAAGTGCCGCAACTGCCTGGCCGGCCGCCGGCACCTGTGCCGGTCCACGGTCGGGCTCGGCGTCGGACGCGACGGCGCCTTCGCCGAGTACGTCGTGCTCCCCGCCGGCAACGTCTGGGTGCACCGCGTGCCCGTCGACCTCGACATCGCCGCGATCTTCGACCCGTTCGGCAACGCCGTGCACACCGCCCTGTCCTTCCCGCTCGTCGGCGAGGACGTCCTGATCACGGGAGCCGGCCCGATCGGTCTGATGGCCGCCGCGGTGGCCCGGCACGCCGGCGCGCGCAACGTCGTGATCACCGACGTCAGCGAGGAGCGCCTGGAACTCGCCCGCAAGATCGGCGCGACCCTGGCGCTGAACGTCGCCGAGTCGACCGTCGCCGACGGCCAGCACGCCCTCGGCCTGCGCGAGGGCTTCGACGTCGGCCTGGAGATGTCCGGCCGTCCCGAGGCCCTGCGGGACATGATCGACAACATGACGCACGGCGGCCGGATCGCGATGCTCGGCCTGCCCACCGAGGAGTTCCCGGTCGACTGGGCCCGGATCGTCACCTCGATGATCACGATCAAGGGCATCTACGGCCGGGAGATGTTCGAGACCTGGTACGCCATGTCGGTCCTGCTGGAGGGCGGACTCGACCTCGCCCCCGTGATCACCGGCCGCTACGCGTACCGCGACTTCGAGGCCGCCTTCGAGGAGGCGGCCGGCGGCAAGGGCGGCAAGGTCGTCCTCGACTGGACCGCCTGACCCCCATCCCGTCCGCGAGCACCTTCAGGGAGCCTCCATGTTCGACTCCGTGCGCGACGACCTGCGCGCCACCCTCGACGAGATCCGCGCCGCCGGCCTGCACAAGCCCGAGCGCGTGATCGACACCCCCCAGTCCGCCACCGTGAACGTCACCGCGGGCGGCCGTCCCGGCGAGGTCCTCAACTTCTGCGCCAACAACTACCTCGGCCTCGCCGACCACCCCGAGGTGATCGCCGCCGCCCACGAGGCCCTGGACCGCTGGGGCTACGGCATGGCGTCCGTCCGCTTCATCTGCGGCACCCAGGAGGTGCACAAGGAGCTGGAGGCGCGGCTGTCGGCGTTCCTCGGCCAGGAGGACACGATCCTGTACTCCTCCTGCTTCGACGCCAACGGCGGTGTGTTCGAGACGCTGCTCGGCCCCGAGGACGCGGTGATCTCCGACGCGCTGAACCACGCGTCGATCATCGACGGCATCCGGCTGTCCAAGGCCCGCCGCTTCCGCTACGCCAACCGCGACATGGCCGACCTGGAGCGGCAGCTGAAGGAGGCCGCGGAGGGCGGCGCGCGCCGCACGCTGATCGTCACCGACGGCGTCTTCTCCATGGACGGCTACGTCGCCCCCCTGGACGAGATCTGCGACCTCGCCGACCGCCACGGCGCCATGGTCATGGTCGACGACTCGCACGCCGTCGGCTTCGTCGGCCCCGGCGGCCGCGGCACCCCCGAACTGCACGGCGTCATGGACCGCGTCGACATCATCACCGGCACGCTCGGCAAGGCGCTCGGCGGCGCCTCCGGCGGCTACGTCGCCGCCCGCGCCGAGATCGTCGCCCTGCTGCGCCAGCGCTCCCGCCCGTACCTGTTCTCCAACACGCTCGCCCCGGTGATCGCCGCGGCCTCCCTGAAGGTCCTCGACCTGCTGGAGTCGGCCGACGACCTGCGCGTCCGGCTCGCCGAGAACACCGCCCTGTTCCGCCGCCGGATGACCGAGGAGGGCTTCGACGTCCTCCCCGGCGACCACGCCATCGCCCCCGTGATGATCGGGGACGCGGCCCGCGCCGGCCGCCTGGCGGAACTC
The DNA here is from genome assembly GCF_055574875.1 of Streptomyces sp. NPDC034670. Taxonomy (NCBI): domain Bacteria; kingdom Bacillati; phylum Actinomycetota; class Actinomycetes; order Kitasatosporales; family Streptomycetaceae; genus Streptomyces; species Streptomyces sp. NPDC034670. The sequence continues at coordinate 62,484 of NZ_JBVITR010000039.1, read as the reverse complement.
CTGCTGGAGCGCGGGGTGTACGTGATCGGCTTCTCCTACCCCGTGGTGCCGCAGGGGCAGGCCCGCATCCGCGTCCAGCTCTCCGCCGCGCACTCCACCGAGGACGTGAACCGCGCGGTGGACGCCTTCGTGGCGGCCCGGGCGGAGCTCGACGCCTGAGGGGAGCACCGCGCGGCGTTTGAGAGAATCGCTCCCATGATCGAGGCGCGGCGGCTCCACATCCTCCGTGCGGTGGCCGACCACCGCACGGTCACGGCGGCCGCCGCCGCGCTCTACCTGACCCCCTCGGCCGTCTCCCAGCAGCTCGCCGCGCTGGAGCAGGAGACCGGCCACCGCCTGGTGGAGCGCGGCGCCAAGGGGGTCCGGCTGACGCCGGCCGGCGAGATCCTGCTCAGCCACACCAACGCGGTCCTCGCCCAGCTGGAGCGGGCCGAGGCGGAACTCGCCGCGTACGGCTCGGGCGAGGCCGGCACCGTCACGGTCGCCGCCTTCGCGACCGGTATCGCCGAGGTCGTGGCGCCCGCGGTGGCCCGGCTCGCCGGGTCCGCGCCGGGCATCCGCATCCGGGTCCGGGACGCCGAGGGCGACGCCAGCCTGCCGATGGTGCTGGACCGGCAGGTCGACGCCGCCGTGGCGGTCGAGTACCGCGGGGCACCGCCCGCCGACGACCCGCGGCTCACCCACGTACCGCTGTACGCCGAGCCGTTCGACGCGGTCGTCCCCGTCCACCACCGGCTGGCCGACTGCGCCGAGGTGCCGCTCGCCGAGCTGGCCAAGGACCCGTGGATCGGCCCGTACCCCGGCAACCCCTGCCACGACGTGGTCGTCCTGGCCTGCGAGGGTGCCGGTTTCCAGCCCCGCCTGGAGCACTCCTCGGACGACTTCCGCGCGGTGGTCGCCCTCGCCTCGGCGGACGCGGGCGTCGCGCTCGTGCCCCGTTCCGCGCTGCGCGGCATGGACCTCGCGGGCGTCGTCGTCCGCCCGGTGGACGGTGTGGCGCCGACCCGCCGGGTCTTCGCCGCCGTGCGCCGGGGCGCCGAGGGGCATCCGCTGATCCGGCCGGTGCTGGACGCGCTCCGCGCGGCGGCGGGGGAGCCGTAGGGCCGCTCCCCGACCGGGCCCGGCACGCCGCCCGCGAGCCGGGGAGGCGGCGGGGCGCCGGTGCGCGGGCGGTCGCGGCCACCGGAACCCGCGCACCACTGCCGGTGTCAGTGGCGGCCGCTACGGTCTCTGCCATGCTCGAAGCCGAGGACGTACGACGGACAGCCCTCTCCCTGCCGGACACGACGGAGAAGATCGCCTGGAGCATGCCCACGTTCCGGGTCGCCGGGAAGATGTTCGCCACCCTGCCCGAGGACGAGACCTCCATCGCGGTGCGCTGCCCGAAGGTGGAGCGCGACGAACTGGTCCTCGCCGAACCGGACAAGTTCTGGATCGCCGACCACGAGGCGCAGTTCGCCTGGGTGAGGGCGCGCCTGGCCGCCCTCGAGGACGAGGCCGAACTGCGCGACATCCTCGCCGACTCCTGGCGCCAGGCGGCCCCGCCGCGCCTGCTGGAGGCGCACCCCCGGCTGGGCCTGCCGCCCGGGGACTGAGGCACCCGCGCCGGAGGGCCTCCGGCGCGGCGGCCGGAGGCCGGCCGGGAGCCGCCGTGTGCCGTCGGCCGCCTCACGCCCCGGCCGGCACCGCCCCGCCCGCGCCCAGGAACCCCCCGATGCGTTCCCGCAGCGACCGCGCGTCGAGGCCGTGCGCGGCGACGTGCTCCTCGATCCGCCCGTACCGCCGCAGCTCGGCCCGGCCCACGCCCAGCCCCAGCACCCGGTGCGGCAGGTCGGCGAGCGCGTCGTTCGCCGCCGCCGTCGAGGTCCCCGCCAGGTACGGCTCGACCAGGACGACGTCCGTCCCGGCCGCCCCGGTGGCGCGGCGCAGGGCGGCCGCGTCGAACGGGCGGACGGTGGTGGCGTACAGGACGGTGACGTCGAGCCCCTCCGTGGCGCGCAGCACCGCGTCCAGCACCGGGCCGACGGCGACCACCACACCGGAGCGCCCCTCGCGGACGGTGCGCAGGCGCTCCCCGTCCACGGGCAGCCCCTGCGCGTTGGACTGCACGGACAGCCGCACGTACACCTTGTCGTCGCCGGCCGCCACCGCGTGCCGCAGCAGCGTCTCGGCCTCGTCCGGGTGCCCCGGCACGTGCACGGTCCAGCCGTCCAGGGTGTCCAGCAGGGCCACGTCGCCCGGTGCCATGTGCGTGTACCCGCCGGCCGGCCAGTCGAAGGAGGCGGCGGCGCTCACCAGCACCGCGCCCGCCCCCTGGTGCCCGAGGTCCAGTTTGACCTGCTCGAAGGGCCGCTCGACGAGGAAGCTCGCGAAGGTGTGCACGACGGGCCGCAGCCCGGTCAGCGCCATTCCGGCGGCCGCCCCGACCAGGAGCTGCTCCCGGATGCCGACGTTGACCACCCGGTCCGGGTGCCGGCGCAGTGCCTCGGTGAAGCCGTCCCTGCCGACCTCGGCGAGGACGACCGCGACCCGCGGGTCCTCGTCGAGCAGCCGGGTGACGACGGGGGCGAAACGGTCGCGCATGGTGTCCACGGAAATCGTTCCTTTCCGGAGGTCCGTACCAGGACGGAGGAGGGGGCGGAGGGGGAGCGGGGGAGGGGGCGGGAGGGTCACGCGTTCTTCGGCTCGACCCGGGCCACGACCACGTGCGGCCGGCCCGGATGCGGTGCGGTGAACGCGGCGTGCAGCGCCTCGTGGTCCCGGCCGTCGACGGTGAGCGCGGACCAGCCCGCCGCCTCGAAGCGGGCGGCGATCCCGCCGGGGCGGGCGTGGCTGGCGGAGGAGTTGTCGACGACCACGGTGTGCAGCCGCTCCAGGCCGGCGGGCCCGGCGAAGGCGATCGCCTCGTGGTTGCTGCCCTCGTCCAGCTCGGCGTCCCCGATCAGCGTCCACACCCGCGGCTCGTCCAGCCCCTGGGCGCGCAGTCCCAGCGCCGTGCCGACGGCGATCGGCAGCCCGTGCCCCAGCGAGCCGCTGCCGATCTCGGCGCCCGGCACCAGGAGGCGGTCGGGGTGGTGGCCGAGGGGCGAGTCGTACGAGCCGAAGCCCGGCAGCCAGTCCACGGGCAGGAACCCCTTGGCGGCCAGCACGGCGTAGTACGCCATCGGCCCGTGTCCCTTCGACAGCAGGAACCGGTCGCGTTCCGGGTCCTGCGTCCGCTCCGGGGCCACTCGGAGCACCCGGTCGTAGAGGACCCACAGCACGTCCAGTGTGGAGGTCGCGGCCGGACCGTGCTTCTCGTCGCCGGTCATCAGGGCCATCAGGGCCGGCAGGTCCGGGTACCCGTACGTACGTGCGTGTTCTTCGGTGATCGTCATACGGCGATCGTGCAACCTCAAGTAAACTTCAGGTCAAGCCCTCGGTGATGCGCCGGATCAGGGCCCGGTGAAGGAGTGCGCGATCACCGTCCCGAGTGCGGTATGGTTTCCGTGCGCGTTCGGCCGGGGAATCCCCAGGTCAGGCGGGCAACGGGACGTGGCGCAGCTTGGTAGCGCACTTGACTGGGGGTCAAGGGGTCGCAGGTTCAAATCCTGTCGTCCCGACTTGTGGAACAGCAGGTCGGAGGTCGTGCCGGGGCAACCCGGGGCGGCCTCTTCGTCGTTTCCCGCGGACCGGCCGGGATCCCGTCCGTTGATTCCTATAAGGGCGATTTGCCGATGAATGTCCTTGATATCCCCCTACGCGCTGTTTAGCGTTCGCCGGGTGAGCACCGTCGCGGGACCGATACCCGTGCCGCCTTCCCGGAAGCGAGGTGTGGAGCGCGTGTGGAGACGCCCCCCAGGGGCGCGACGGACGCGGGCGCTGGTCGCGCTGACCCTGCTGGCCTCCGCGCTCGCCGCGTGCGGCGACGACGGGGGCGACGGCCGCCCCACCCTCAACTGGTACATCTTCCCCGACGACTCCGGCGCCCTGCAGAAGGCCGCCGACCGCTGCACCGAGGCGTCCGGCGGCCGCTACCGGATCAGCTACCGGAAACTTCCCCGCGACTCCGACGGCCAGCGCGAGCAACTGGTGCGCCGGCTCGCCGCCGAGGACACGTCCATGGACATCCTGGGCCTGGACGTCACCTGGGCCGCCGAGTTCGCCGAGGCCGACTGGATCCGGGAGTGGACCGGCGAGACGAGGCGGCGGGCCACCGAGGGCACCCTGCGCGTCCCGCTGCAGACGGCCACCTGGAAGGGCGGGCTCTACGCCGTCCCGTACAACACCAACACCCAACTGCTGTGGTACCGCAAGGACCTGGTGCCCACCCCGCCCAGCACCTGGTCCGAGATGCTGGACACGGCCCGGGACCTCGCCCGGCGGGGCGAACCGCACTACGTGGAGGTCCAGGGCGCCCAGTACGAGGGCCTGACCGTCTGGTTCAACAGCCTGGTCAACAGCGCGGGCGGCACCATCCTCGATCCGGACGCCACCGCGCCCTCCCTCGGCCCGCCGGCCGTACGGGCCGCCTCGATCATGCGCGACCTCGCGAACTCCCCGGCCGCGGACCCCTCCCTGCCCAACCAGATGGAGGACCAGAACCGCCTCGCCATGGAGTCGGGGACGGCGGCCTTCGAACTCAACTACCCGTTCGTCTATCCGTCGATGAGGGCGAACAACCCCGAGCTGTTCCGGAACTTCCGCTGGGCGCCCTACCCCCGGGTCGACGCCGACCGCCCGGCCCGGCCCACCATCGGCGGGATCGACCTCGCCGTCAGCGCCTACTCCCGCCACCCCGACCTGGCCTTCGAGGCGACCCTGTGCCTGCGCAACCGGGAGAACCAGCTCACCGCCGCACTCGACGGCGGACTGCCGCCCACCCTGCGCGCCCTGTACGACGAGCCGGCGTTCAGGGAGGAGTACCCCTTCTCCCGGGAGGTGCTGGCCGCTCTGGAGTCGGCGAGCGTGCGGCCGCTCACCCCCGCCTACCAGAACGTGTCGATCGTCATCGCCAACACGCTGTCCCCGCCGTCCGCGATCCAGCCGGAGAAGGCGGTCGACACCATCGGGGAACAGATCGGCGCTGCCCTGCGATCCGAGGGTGTGATCCCGTGAACCACCGCTTCCCGCCCCGTCCCGCCGTCCCGCGGGCGGCCTCCTGCCCGGGCGGTCCGCGATGAGCACGAGGGCGGCCCCGGCCGGCGCCCCGCCGCCCGGCGGGGCGGGGCGGGCCCGGAAGGGCAGGGGCCGGACGGCCCTCTCCGCCGGCGCCCGGCAGGAGCGGCGCCTGGGCTGGCTGCTGTGCGCGCCGGCCGTCCTCGTCATGACCGCCGTGACCGCCTACCCCATCGGCTACGCCGTCCACCTCTCCCTCCAGCGCTACGACCTGCGGTTCCCGGCACGGGCGGAGTTCGTGGGGCTGAGCAACTACGGGGCGGTGCTGACCTCCCCGTACTGGTGGGACGCCTTCTGGGTCACGCTGTTCATCACCGCCGTGTCCGTCGCCGTCGAACTCGTCCTCGGCATGGGACTCGCCCTGGTGATGCACCGCACGCTCTTCTGGCGCGGCACGGTCCGCACCGCCGTCCTCATCCCCTACGGCATCGTCACCGTCGTCGCCGCCTTCTCCTGGCAGTACGCCTGGACCCCCGAACTCGGCTACCTCGCCGAACTGCTGCCCGGCGGGGAGGCCCCGCTCACCGAGCAGTGGCCGGCGCTGTGGCTGATCATCCTCGCCGAGGTGTGGAAGACCACCCCGTTCATGGCGCTGCTGCTGCTCGCCGGCCTCGCCCTGGTCCCCGAGGAGACCCTGAAGGCGGCCATGGTGGACGGGGCGACGGCCTGGCAGCGCTTCACCAAGGTGGTGCTGCCGCTGATGAAGCCGGCCATCCTGGTGGCGCTGCTCTTCCGCACGCTGGACGCGTTCCGGGTCTTCGACAACATCTACGTCCTGACCTCGGGCGCCCACGGCACCGGCTCCGTGTCCATCCTCGGCTACAACAACCTGTTCACCGCGCTGAACCTGGGCATCGGGTCGGCGATCTCGGTCCTGATCTTCCTCTGCGTCGGGATCATCGCCTTCACCTTCGTCAAGCTGTTCGGCACCGCCGCACCGGGTTCGGAGGTGGAGCGCTGATGGCCGCCGCGGGAAGGACCCACGCGACCCGGTGGGGCGTCGTGAACGTCGTGGTGGTGCTGTACGCCCTGTTCCCCGTGTGGTGGATCGCCGCACTGTCGTTCAAGGACCCCGGCACCCTCACCGACGGCGCCTACATCCCCCGGAAGTGGACCTGGGAGAACTACCGGGGCATCTTCGAGACCTCCGAGTTCACCCGGGCGCTCGTCAACTCGATCGGCATCGCCCTGATCGCCACCGCGATCGCGGTGGTCCTCGGCACCATGGCCGCCTACGCCGTCGCCCGGCTGCGGTTCCCCGGCAAGCAGGTCCTCATCGGCATGTCGCTGCTGATCGCCATGTTCCCGCCGATCTCCCTGGTCTCCCCGCTGTTCGCCATCGAGCGGGCCCTCGGGATCTTCGACACCTGGCCCGGGCTGATCATCCCGTACATGACCTTCTCGCTGCCGCTGGCGATCTACACCCTGTCGGCGTTCTTCCGGGAGATCCCCTGGGACCTGGAGAAGGCCGCCAAGGTGGACGGGGCCACCCCCGCGCAGGCCTTCCGGATGGTGATCGTGCCGCTCGCCGCGCCGGGCGTGTTCACCACCGCCATCCTCGTGTTCATCTTCTGCTGGAACGACTTCCTGTTCGCGATCTCGCTGACGTCCACCGAGTCCGCGCGGACGGTGCCCGCCGCCATCGCGTTCTTCACCGGCAGCTCGCAGTTCCAGCAGCCCACCGGGTCGATCGCCGCCGCCGCCGTGGTGATCACCGTCCCGATCGTCGTTTTCGTCCTGCTCTTCCAGCGGCGGATCGTCGCCGGGCTCACCTCCGGGGCGGTCAAGGGATGACCGGGCCGCGCCGAGCCGTCCCGCACCGCTCCCGGGCCCGGGCCCGGCAGGCCTGAAGGCAAGGAGGCACCACCATGGCCGAGATCGTCCTCGAGGGAGTCACCAAGCGTTTCCCCGACGGGTCCGTCGCCGTGAGGGACGTGGACCTCGCCATCGCCGACGGCGAGTTCGTGATCCTGGTCGGCCCCTCCGGGTGCGGCAAGTCCACCACCCTGAACATGATCGCCGGGCTCGAGGACATCACCGAGGGCACCCTGCGCATCGGCGGCCGGGTCGTCAACGACCTCGCGCCCAAGGAACGCGACATCGCCATGGTGTTCCAGAGCTACGCCCTGTACCCGCACATGAGCGTGCGCGAGAACATGGGGTTCCCGCTGCGGCTGGCGAAGGTGGACAAGGCCACCGTCGACCGCAAGGTCGACCAGGCCGCCCGGGTGCTCGACCTGACCGGGCTCCTGGACCGCAGGCCCGCCAGCCTCTCGGGCGGCCAGCGCCAGCGGGTGGCCATGGGGCGGGCCATCGTCCGCGACCCCGAGGCGTTCCTGATGGACGAGCCGCTGTCCAACCTGGACGCCAAGCTCCGGGTGCAGATGCGCACCCAGATCTCCCGGCTGCAGCGCAGCCTGGGCACCACCACCGTGTACGTCACCCACGACCAGGTCGAGGCGATGACCCTCGGCGACCGGGTCGTGGTGATGCGGCAGGGCGTGATCCAGCAGGTCGGCACCCCCGCCGAGCTCTACGACACGCCGCGCAACCTGTTCGTCGCGGGCTTCATCGGCTCCCCGGCGATGAACTTCGTCGACGCCTCCCTGTCCGGCGGTGTGCTGCGCACCTCGCTGGGCGACCTGCCGCTCGACGACCGCACGCGCAGGGCGCTGGAGCGGAAGGACGCCCCCCGCGAGGTCATCGTCGGGCTGCGCCCGGAGGCCTTCGAGGACGCGAGCCTGGCGCGCGGGGCGGGCGGTCCCGTCGTCACGGCCACCGTGGAGGTGCTCGAATCGCTGGGCTCGGACGCGTACGTCTACTTCAGCGCGGAGGGCGGGCCGGCGACGAGCGCCGAGCTGGAGGAGCTCGCCACGGACTCCGGCCAGCGCGACACCGGCGGCGCCGCGCAGATCGTGGCCCGGCTGGACGCCGCCACCCGCGCCCGCGAGGGCGCTGCCGTGGAGCTCCGGGTCGACCTGCGCAAGGCCCATGTCTTCGACCCGTCGACCGGCGTGAACCTCACCCACCCGGTCGGCCGCTGACACCACGGGCCCGGGGTCCCGCGGCACCACGGTGCGAGGGCCCCCGCGCAAGGCCCCCGGGGGGATCAGACCGCGCAGCCCGCGTGGGCCAGGGCCTGCTTCAGCAGCACCCCGTGCCCGCCCGGCATCTCGCTCTGCACCGCCGGCGACACGGCCTCCCGCGGGCTGAACCACACCAGGTCGAGGGCGTCCTGCCGGGGCCGGCAGTCGCCCGTCACCGGCACGATGTAGGCCAGCGACACCGCGTGCTGGCGGGGGTCGTGGAAGGGGGTGACGCCTTGGGTGGGGAAGTACTCCGCGACCGTGAACGGCTGGAGCGACGCCGGGACGCGGGGCAGCGCCACCGGGCCGAGGTCCTTCTCCAGATGACGCAGCAGGGCGTCGCGGACGCGTTCGTGGTGCAGCACCCGGCCGGAGACCAGGGTCCGGCTGACCGTGCCGTCCGGCCCGATGCGCAGCAGCAGGCCGACGCTGGTGACTTCGCCGCTGTCGTCCACGCGCACGGGGACGGCCTCGACGTACAGGATCGGCATGCGGGCGCGTGCCATCTCCAGCTCGTCGGAGGACAGCCAGCCGGGCGTGGTCTCGGTCATGTCAGACATTGCTTGATCATACTTTCGACGGTCCGCTCACGGGAGGCGTCCGCTCCGCGGTGGCGGTGACCGGCCCGGCGCCGTGACGGCGGCCGGACCGGCCGGTCCGGTCAGGGTTTCATGGCCACCGCGCCGTACTGGGGCACGACGACGGCGGAGCCGGACGCGGCGCGCCACCGCGAGCACGGCACCAGGCCGGGCTCGACCAGTTCCAGCCCCTCGAAGAAGGCGGCGATGTCCGCGGCGCCGCGCGCCGTGATCGGGGGAGTGGCGTTCTCGTTCCAGAACTCCATGGCGGGGACCTGGTCCTCGCCGCCGACCTCGGGGTCGGAGGTGGGGTGCGTGAGGACGAGGAAGCTCCCGGAGGGCACCGCGGCCATGACGCGGCGCACGATGTCGTGGGCCTTGCCGGTGTCCAGCACGAAGTTGAGGATGCCCAGCATCATCACCGCGACGGGCCGGGTGAGGTCCAGTGTCCCGGCGGCCCGTTCGAGGAGGGCGTCCGGATCGTGCACGTCGGCGTCGACGTAGTCGGTGGCGCCGGCCCGGGTGCCGGTCAGCAGGGTGCGGGCGTGCGCCAGCACGATCGGGTCGTTGTCGACGTACACGACCCGTGCCTCGGGCGCGATCCGCTGGGCGATCTCATGGGTGTTGTCGGCGGTCGGCAGCCCGGTGCCGATGTCGAGGAACTGCCGCACGCCGCGCTCGCCGGCCAGGTACGTCACCGCCCGGCCCAGGAACTCCCGGTCCGCCCGGGCGATGTCCCGGATGACCGGGATGATCGAGGCGACGTGGTCGCCGACCCGCCGGTCGACCTCGTAGTTGTCCTTGCCGCCGATCCAGTGGTTCCACACGCGCGCGTTGTGCGCCACACCGGTGTTCAGCCTCGCCGAGCCGCTCGGCGGGGTGTGGCCCTCACTCACGGTCTCTTCCTCTCCCTCGCCGGTCCCTGGCCGGCACCTGCCGGTACGGCCGCAGCCGGCCGTCGCGGTCATTGTGCCGTGTGGTGATCACCCTGTCCCGGGAACGAGGGGACCGGGAAGGGGCACGGGAAAAGGGAGAGGAACGGCCCGCCCGGGGCCGTTCGGGGTCCGCCCCGGCCGAGGGCGGCCGCCCGCTCCCGCCGGCCGGCTCCGCGCGGCCCCGTGGGTCCGGGCGGACGGGCCGGGGCGGCAGCCGGTGCACGGCTGCCGGGGCCCGACGGCCCTCACCGGACGCCCGTCTCCCGGGCGTGCGCCCGGCCGCGGGCGGCGGGCGCACGCCCCGCCCGCCCGCCGCGGCCGGCCACGGCTACGCCTTGAGCGGGTCGTGGCCGAGCGTCATCAGCCGGTGCCGGCGGGCGGTGTCCTCGGCGGCGGGCTCGTTCTCCAGGTCCGTCTGCGCGGTGACGGTGTCCACGACCTCCTCCATCACCCGCAGGTCGTCCTCGGTGAGGTCGGTGCGCCGCTTCTGCAGGATGGCGAGGACGTGCTGCCCGGTGCCGGTGCCCGCCTGGTCCGGCAGCGGCTCCACCTCCTCGTCGGCGTCGCGCACCCGCAGCCAGGCCGCGAGTTCCGCCGAGGTCATGTTCACCACGCGGTGGAAGTCCTCCCACAGCGCGTCGAGTTCGCGGGCGTCGCTCATGGTGTGCCCCTCACGTGCGTCCGTGCTCCGGCCGGGCGCGGGTCCGCGCGGGGACGCGGACGCCGGGCGCCGGCCCGTTCCGTGCGGATGCGGCGGTCAGGATTCGCCGGGGAAGTTCTCCGCCTCGAACATCCACCGCTGCTTCTCCAGCTCCGCGGTGATCGAGATCAGCAGGTCCTGGGTGACCAGGTCGGCCTTCTCGGTGGCGTCGATGCGCTCGCGCAGCCGCGTGATCGCCGCCCCGAGCGCCTCCGTCATCACCTGCACGGCCTCCGAGTCGCGCAGCCAGCCCTCCTTCGGGGCCGGCAGGGAGAAGACCTTGGCGACGGTCTCCGGGCGGCCGTCCGGAGCCACGCCGAGCGCCGCGGACCGCTCCGCCACCGTGTCGGCCTGGGCGCGCGCGGCCGAGACCACCTCGTCCAGCTGGAGGTGGATCGAACGGAAGCGCGGACCCACGACGTTCCAGTGCGCCTGCTTCCCGATCAGCGACAGTCCGAGCAGGTCCACCAGGGTGTCCTGGAGGGCCTCGCAGGAAACCCGGCGGGCCTCGTCGGGCAGGGTGCTCCTCACAACGGTCATGGGGTGGTGCTCCTCCTCGGTGTGTCCGGTGGTCGTGGTCGTGGCCGTACGGAGCCGTGCCCCGCCCGGGAGGAGGGGCGACCCGGGATCCTCCCCGTGCGGTCGGGCCCTCCCCGTGCGGGCGGTGTTCCGCCGCCACTCCCTGGACGCGCGGGTGCCCCCGCCCTCCCCCGGCAAACCCGGCCCGGCCGCCGCCCGGGGACGTCTCGGCCTGCGGGAACGCCCTCCGGCAGGCGCGCCGGACCGTCGGGCACCCCGCCCCGCGGGCCGCGGGGAACACCTCGTGCCGGGCGCCGGCCGGGGAGGTGCGCGCGGACGGCGGGGCACGGGGATCTCCGGGGGAGCCGGCGCGGTCCTCGGGATCTTCCCAGGGGCCGCCCGGCGGTCTATAGTCAAAAACTAGCGGTGCTAACCACACAAGCCGCCGGGCACGGTACGGCCCCCGGCATCCGGTCAGGAGTTCCCTCGTGCGTCCCGTCCACTTCGCGGCCGCCCGCCGCACCCCCCTCGGCAAGCTGCGCGGAGCCCTCTCCCCGGTCCGGCCCGACGACCTCGCCGCCGCCGTGATCCGGGGCCTGGTCGCCGACGTGCCCGCGCTGGACCCGGCCCGCGTGGACGACGTCTACTGGGGCGCCGCCAACCAGGCCGGCGAGGACAACCGCAACGTCGCCCGCATGGCCGCGCTGCTCGCCGGGCTCCCCGAGTCCGTCCCCGGCGCCACGGTCAACCGGCTGTGCGCCTCGGGGCTGGAGGCCGTCACCCTCGCCGCCCGCACCGTCGCGGCCGGTGAGGCCGACATCGTGATCGCGGGCGGCTCCGAGTCGATGAGCCGCGCCCCCTTCGTCCTGCCCCGCCCCGACGAGGCCCTCCCGCACCGCGTCGAGACCGCCGACACCCGGCTCGGCTGGCGGCTGGTCAACCCCGCGATGAAGGACCTCCACGGCCTGCTGTCGATGGGGGAGACGGCGGAGGAGGTCGCCGCCCGGTACGGCGTCCCGCGTGAGCGCCAGGACGAGTTCGCCCTGCGCAGCCACCGGCGGGCCGCCGACGCCCGCCGGCAGGGCCACTTCGACGACGAACTCCTGCCGGTGACCCGTCCGGACGGCGTGGTCGTCGACACCGACGAGTGCATCCGCGAGGACACCTCCCTCGAGAAGCTGGCCCGGCTGAAGCCGGTCTTCCGCGCGGGCGGCTCGGTCACCGCGGGCAACGCCTCCCCGATGAACGACGGCGCCGCCGGGCTGATCCTGGTCAGCGAGGAGGCCCTGAACGAGCTGGGCCTGGAGTCGCTCGGCCGCTACGTCGCCGGCGCCTCCGCGGGCGTCCACCCGGACGTCATGGGCATCGGTCCGGTCCCCGCCACCCGCAAGGCGCTGGCCCGCGCCGGCTGGGCCGTCGGAGACATCCGGGAGGCCGAGTTCAACGAGGCCTTCGCGGCCCAGGCGCTGGCCTGCGTGGACCAGCTCGGCATCGATCCCGACCTGGTCAACCCCAGCGGCGGCGCGATCGCCCTGGGCCACCCGCTGGGCTGCTCCGGCGCCCGCATCCTCACCACCCTGCTGCACCGCATGCGGCGCACCGGCGCGGAGCGCGGGCTGGCGACGATGTGCGTGGGCGTGGGGCAGGGGAGCGCGGTGCTGGTCGAGCGGCACTGACCGGGAGGGCCCCGCCGGAGGCCCCTCCCCGACGGCGGGTGCCACCAGGCGAGACGGTCCGCACGGACCCGGTCGCCCGCACATACCATCGGTCCCGCATGAACACCATGACCCTCTGGGACCTCAACGGCTGGGAATTCGCCGCGCTCGCCTTCGCGGCCCTGCTCGTCGGCTTCTCCAAGACCGCCGTCAGCGGGGCCAACACGGTCAGCCTCGCCATCTTCGCCGCGGTGCTGCCCGCCCGCGCCTCCACCGGCGTGCTGCTGCCGATCCTGATCGCCGGCGACCTCCTCGCCGTCCTCACCTACCGCCGGCACGCCCACTGGCCCACGCTGTGGCGGCTGTTCCCGGCGGTCGCGGCGGGCGTGGTCGTCGGCACGGTGTTCCTGATGTGGGCGGACGACGGGGCCGTGCGGACGTCGATCGGCGCGATCCTGCTGCTGATGGCCGGGGTCACGGTGTGGCGGCGGCGGACGGCCGACGCCCGGGAGGAACCGGACGCGGTCACCACCCGCGCGGGCCGGGCCAAGGCGCGTTCCTACGGCGTCCTGGGGGGCTTCACCACCATGGTCGCCAACGCGGGCGGACCGGTGATGTCGCTGTACCTGCTCTCCGCGGGTTTCCGGAAGATGGGCTTCCTGGGAACCTCCGCCTTCTTCTTCCTGATCGTCAACACCTCCAAGCTGCCCTTCAGCGCCGGACTCGGTCTGATCGACGCCCGGTCGCTGCTGCTCGACGCGGCACTCGTGCTGTTCGTGGTGCCCGGCGCGCTCCTCGGCAGATGGGCCGTGGACCGGATCGACCAGCGGCTCTTCGAGCAACTGGTCATCGCCGCGACGGTGGTGGGCGGCCTGCAACTGCTGCTGCGCTGAGCCGCCCGGCGGGGCCGGCCGGGGCCGGTCAGGACGGCGGGACCGAGGAACCCGGGCCGCTCGGTTCGTGCCGGCCGCCGGACCCGTGCGAGTGGGCCGGAGGACCGCCCGGGTGCCGCAGCCGGCCGGGCGCGGCCGTGCGGCCGACCGTCGCCGCCAGCTTGCGCAGCCGCCGCCAGTCCAGCCGCGGCGGGCCCTCGGCGACGCCGGGCCGCCTGCGCGGGACGCGGACGCGGAGCGCGCCCGGCGCGATGCGGCAGCGGACGGGCACCGGCAGCACCATGGCCTCCCCGTCGACCCCGGCGTCGATCTGCGCACGGTCCGCCTCGATGACGACCTCGCGGGCGGTCAGCAGGGTGAGCCCGCTCGGGTCGGGGTTCAGCAGCAGCGCGGCGGCGTCGACGGCGCCCTCCAGCCGGACGCCGAGGACGCCGAGCACACCGGAGTCGAGCCGGTCCCGCCGGCCGAACCCGAAGGGGTCACCGGTGTGGTACGGGTTGTTGCTGACCAGCACGGCCTGCGGAGCGGTGATGGTCGTGTCCCCCGCGCGGGCGACCAGCCGGGGCCCCTGCTGACCGGTGAGCAGGTCCGGCAGCATCTCCAGGCTGGTGCCGAGCTTGTCGTCGCGGTAGGCGGGGCTCTGCACGATCGCCGCGTACGCCCCGAAGGAGGCGTTGTTCACGAACGGCTGGTCCCCCGCGAAGCCGAGGTCGACGCGGAGCTCCACGCCGTCCGTCAGCGCGTCGAGGCAGGACGCCGGGTCGCCGCGGTCGAGACCGAGGTCCAGGGCGAAGTGGTTGCGCGTCCCGGCGCTGATGACCAGGAACGGGAGGTCGTGCTCGGCGGCCACGGCCGCGACCAGCGCCTGGGTGCCGTCGCCGCCCGCGGCGCCCAGCAGGTCCGCGCCGTCCGCGACGGCGGCCAGGGCCAGTGCGGTGACGTCGTGCCGCTCGTCCGGGTCGAGCAGGACGACCCGCGCCCCCATGCGCTCCGCCTTCTCCCGCAACCGGAACCGGCCCACCTTGCCGCCGCCCGACCGGGGATTCATGATCAGCACCGGCCGTCGGGGCGGCGGCAGCCGCCGCTCCCGCGCGGGGACCGGCTCGCCGCCCGTCCCCCGCAGCGCGAACCGGCCGCACCACACCGCCAGGCCCCACAGGGCCACTGACACCGGCAGCGCCCAGAACAGGGTCGCGGCGAACAGCGTGAGCACGGAGAGGGGCACGCAGACGGCGACCAGCGCGGCCCCCCACCGCAACGGGCCCCGCAGCGTCAGCGTCCACCACACGGCGGCCGCGCTGACCCCCAGCCCCACGACCCCGCAGACCAGCAGCAGCAGACCGCGCAGCCCGCCGAAGGCGAGGGGGGCCGCCACCGCGAGCCCGGCGGCGGCCAGCGCCCCCCGCGCCGCCCACCGCTGGGCCCGGTAGCGGCGCCCGCTCAAGTCCACGGCCATGATTCCTCCCGTCGCCGGCGTCATCGTAGGGCGTGCGCGTGCGGGTGCGCGGCCCGAAACCGGGGCCGACTGCCGGGCGGCGCACGGGCCGGTGCCGGACGCGGTGCCCGTGCCCCGTACCCTCGGCGCCATGCCCCCGCACATCCTGGTCCTCGGCGGCACCACCGAGGCGCGCGAACTGGCCACCGAGCTGGCCGCCCGCCCGGGAACCCGGGTGACCACCTCGCTCGCCGGGCGCGTGGCACGGCCCGGGACCGTCGCGGGCGACGTGCGCGTCGGCGGCTTCGGCGGCGCGGAGGGACTGGCCCGCTGGCTGCGCGAGCAGCGCGTGGACGCCGTGGTCGACGCGACCCACCCCTTCGCGCGGACCATGACGGCGCACGCGGCACGGGCCGCGGCCGCGACCGGGCTGCCCCTGGTGGTCCTGCGCCGGCCGGGCTGGCGGCCGGGCCCGCGCGACGACTGGCACCCGGTCCCCTCGCTGCACGCGGCGGCCGACCTGCTGCCCCGGCTCGGACGCCGGGTCCTGCTCACCACGGGCCGCCTGGGCCTCGCGGCCTTCGCCCACCTGACGGACCTGTGCTTCGTCGTCCGGTCGGTGGAGCCGCCGCAGCCGCCGGTGCCGCCGCACACGCGCGTCCTGCTGGCCCGGGGCCCCTTCGACGTGGCCGGTGAGACGGCGCTCCTGCGCGACCACCGGATCGACGTGCTGGTGACGAAGGACAGCGGCGGAGCGGCGACCTCCGCCAAACTCACCGCGGCCCGCGACCTCGGACTGCCGGTCGTGGTCGTACGGCGCCCGCCCCTCCCGGACGGGGTGACCGCGGTCCCCGACACGGCGGCGGTCCTGCGCCGGCTGGACGCCCTCGGCCGGCCGTGACCGGCGGACCCGCCGCGCGGCCGTGCCGGACGCCCGCCCGCCCGCGCGGCGGGTCCGCGCCCGCCCGGTCCGGGCACCGCCTACCGCCCGGGCGTCCGGCGCCGCAGCAGGTACGTGTCCATGATCCAGCCCTTGCGCTCCCGGGCCTCGGCACGGAGCCGTTCGATCCGGGGCGCGGCCTCGGCGAGGGGGCCGGAGACGAGGATCTCGTCCGGGGTGCCGATGTAGGCGCCCCAGTAGATGTCGATCTCCGTGCCGTCCTGGGCGGCGTACCGCCGGAAGGCCTGGTGGGCGTCCAGCATCACCACCACGTCGTCCACGCCCTCGGGGAAACCCTCGGCGAGCCGCCGGCCCGTGGTGATCTGGACCGGGCGGCCGACGCGGTTGAGCCCCGTCCGGTGCCGGGCGACCAGCGCCGAGACGCTGCTGATGCCCGGCACGACGTCGTACGCGAAGGCGACGGTCCCGCGCTCCAGGACCTCCTCGAGGACCGCGAGCGTGCTGTCGTACAGCGCCGGGTCCCCCCACACCAGGAACGCGCCGGTCCCGTCCTCGCCGAGCTCCTCGGCGATCAGCCGTTCGTAGACGTCCGCGCGGGCGCTGCGCCAGTCCCCGACGGCGGGGGAGTAGGCCGCGCCGCCGGCCGACCGGTCCCGCTCCGGGTCGCGCGCCTCGACGACCCGGTACGTGCCCTCCGGCACGTGCGCGTCGAGCATGTCCCGGCGGAGCCGGGTGAGGTCCGCCTTCACCTCGCCCTTGTCGAGGAGGAAGAACACCTCCGTGTCCCGCAGCGCCTTGACCGCCTGCAGGGTCAGCTGATCGGGGTCGCCCGCGCCGATGCCGATGACATGAATCCTTCGCACGCCCCGAGTCTGCCGCACGGCCCCGGCACGGCCCGCACCGCACCCCGTCCGGGAGCCCCTCCTACGCGGGCCCCCGCAGCCGGGGCGCCCGCGCCGCCGCGTCCACGGGCCCGCCGCCCCGCTCCACCTCCGCGGCCAGCTCCCGGGCCCAGGCGACGACACCGGCGAGGTCGATCCCGTGCGGACGCCACCCGCCCCCGGCCTCCGCCGCCCACTCCCGCGCCGCGCCGGCCCCGCGCCGCAGCAGCCGCGCCCCGCCCGTGGCGTTCCCGCGCGCCGCGTGGGTGAGCCCCACGGCGATCTGGGCCAGCCCTCGCCACAGCTCGCGCTCCTGGCGGGGCCCCGACTTCCAGGCGTCCTCGAACACCTCGTGCGCGTGGAACGGCTTGCCCTCGTCCAGCAGCCGCTGCGCCTCGGCGACGCTCTCCGCCGGCCGCCGTACGACCCCCTCGGGCTGCCGGGGCACCCCCCGCGCGCCGTACGGCAGGGGCCGCCCCAGTCCGTCCCGCGGCCGGGCGTTGCGCGCCCGGCCCTCGCCGTCGCGGTCCCGCGCGACGGCCGTCCGGCCCGGCGGCGTCCTGTCCGTGCCGCCCGTCCTGTCCGTGCTGTCCGTGCTGCCCATGCGCCGATTGTCCCCCGCCCGGCCTCGCTTCGGCACGGGGCGCGGTGTGCGGTAAAGTACTGTCCGCGCTCACGCGGTTCGCCGCACCTGAGCGCATCGGGACGTGGCGCAGCTTGGTAGCGCACTTGACTGGGGGTCAAGGGGTCGCAGGTTCAAATCCTGTCGTCCCGACTCGTGCGAGTCGCAGGTCAGGGCCGGTTTCGGAGGCATCCGAAACCGGCCCTCGACTGTTTCCGGGAGCCGGTGGGGCCCCGGGCGCGCGTCCGGCCGGCGTTCCGTCGACGAGTACACCGACGACCGTGTTCAGACCCGTGCCCCCGTTCCGCCCGGGCTGATCGGAGCGTTCCGCACCGCCCCGTCGCCTTCCCGCGTCCGCCGGCCGGCTGCGGCCGGAACGGGAACATCAGGGACGGCACGCTTGACCTGGAGCGCTCTCCAAGCCGGAGACTCCCGTCCCGTGCCCCGGCGAGCGGGGTGCGGGAGACGAGGGAGCAGGCATGAAGTACCGCACGATCGGCACCGATCCGCGGACCCGGCGCGAGGTGAGCGTGCTCGCGCTCGGCGCGATGCTGTTCGGGTCGGTGACCGACGAGAAGACCTCCTTCGCCGTGCTCGACCGGTACGTCGAGGCCGGCGGCACCTTCATCGACACGTCCGGCAACTACGCCTTCTGGGTCGACGGCGGCCAGGGCGGGCAGAGCGAGGAACTGCTCGGCCGCTGGCGGCGCAGCCGCGGGATCGGTGACGAGGTCGTGATCGCGACCAAGCTCGGCGCCCGCCCCCTCGCCCCCGGCACGGGTTACGTCGACAACCCCGAGGGCCTGTCGGCGAAGGTGATCCGGGAGGCGGCGGAGCGCAGCCGGGAACGGCTCGGGACGGAGCGGCTGGACCTGCTGTACGCGCACATCGACGACCACACCGTCCCCCAGCGCGAGACGGTCGAGGGCTTCGCGGCCCTGGTCGCCGAGGGCACGGTGGGGCTGCTCGGGGTGAGCAACCAGGCCGTGTGGCGGGTGGAGCGGGCCCGCGCCCTCGCGGCGGCGGCCGGGCTGCCCGGCTACGAGGTGCTCCAGTACCAGCACAGCTACCTGCGCCCCCGCACCGACGTGCCGGAGGCCCTCTTCCCCGACGGCAGCCTCGGCCACGCCGGCGCCGAGACGGCCGCCTACCTGCGGGCCGAACCCGGACTGACCCTGGTCGCCTACTCGCCGCTGCTGAAAGGCGCGTACGCCCGTCCCGAGCGGCTGCCCCACGACTACGACCATCCGGGCACCCCGGCCCGCCTGGCCGTGCTGCGGGAGGTCGCCCGGGAGACCGGGGCGACGGCCGGCCAGGTGGTGCTGGCCTGGCAGCTCGGCCACGAGCTGCCGGTCGTCCCGCTGACCGGGGTCTCCTCGGTGGCCCAGCTGGAGGAGAACCTGGCGGCGGTGGACCTGGAACTGACGGCGGAGCAGCGGGCCCGGCTGGACGGGGCGCACTGAGCCGTCGGCCGGGCGGGGGTGCGCCGGGACGTCCGCGTCCGCCGGTGGGACCGTGGAGGGGAAGGGGGGCCCGGATCCCCGGACACCGGAAGGGAGCGCCGGCCATGACCACCCATCCCGCCGCCCGCGCCGTGCGGGCGACCCCCGAGGGCCTGCTGTGGGAGCCCAGCGAGCGCTGGGTGCGCGGCACCGCGGGCGGCGTCACCGTCGTCGACAGCCGCCACCCGCTCCTCGTCTGGGAGCCCCGGCTGCCCGTCCCGCAGTACGCCTTCCCCCGCGAGGAGGTGCGCACGGACCTCCTGAGCCCCGCGCGGAACCCGCCCGCGGGCGGGCACGCCGGCTCGACGGTCTTCTACGACCTCGGGGACCTCGGGGCCGGCGGCGGGGTGCGCCCGAACGCGGCCTGGACGTTCCCCGCGCACGACCTGGCCGGCCACATCGCCTTCGCGTGGTTCCCGCGCACCGGCACCGGGCTCGACCACTGGTACGAGGAGGAGGAGGAGATCTTCGTCCACCCCCGTGACCCGCACACACGGGTCGACGCGCTGCCGAGCAGCCGCCACGTCCGGGTCGAGATCGAAGGCACGGTCGTCGCCGACACCCGGTCCCCGGTGCTGCTGTTCGAGACATCCCTGCCGGTCCGCTACTACCTGCCGCGCCGGGACGTCCGCCTGGACCTCTTCGAGGCCATGGACCACAGCACCGCCTGCCCGTACAAGGGCACGGCGAGCCGGTACTGGTCCTGGCGCGGCGGGGGCGCCGTGCCGCCGGACATCGTGTGGAGCTACCCCGATCCGCTGCCCGCCGTGTCCGCGATCGGCGGGCGGCTCGCCTTCTTCAACGAGGCGGTCGACCTCACCGTGGACGGGGAGCGCCTCCCGCGCCCGGTCACCCCCTTCAGCGCGGGCCTCAGGACCTGACCAGCAGCTGGAAGTCGAACGCGTACCGGGACGCGCGGTAGAGGTGCCGGCCGAACTCCACCGGCCGTCCCGTGTCGGCGTAGGCCGTGCGCTGCATGGTGAGCAGGGCGGCGCCCTCCTTCTCGTCCAGGCGGGCGGCCTCCTGCGCCGTGGCCGAGCGGGCGCCGACGGTCTGGCGGGCGCTGTGCAGGACGATGCCCGCCGCACGCATCATGCGGTACAGGCCGGTCGACTCCAGGCGGGCGCCGTCCAGGTCGAGCAGACCGCACGGCAGGTAGTTGCGCAGCAGGGCGACCGGCTGGCCGTGGGTGCGGCGCAGGCGTTCCAGGAGGACCACCTCGCCGCCCTCGGCCAGGCCCAGGGCGGCCGCCACGTCGGCGGGCGCCGGAACCGTCTCGTTGCGGACCACCCGGGTGCTCGGTTCCTGGCCGGCCGCCTCCAGGTCGTCGTAGAGGCTGCTCAGCTCCAGGGGGCGCTTGACCTGGCTGTGCACCACCTGGGTGCCCACCCCGCGCCGCCGGACCATCAGGCCCTTGTCGACGAGGGACTGGATGGCCTGGCGGACGGTGGGGCGGGACAGGCCGAGGCGCGCGGAGAGGTCGACCTCGTTGCCCAGGAGGCTGCCCGGGGTGAGGAGGCCGCGCTCGATCGCCGCCTCCAGCTGCTGGGCGAGCTGGTGGTACAGCGGCACCGGACTGCCCCGGTCCAGGGTGAAGTCCAGTGCGCTGAGCGCGGGCCCGGTCACGGCGCGTGCGGGGTCACCGGTCGTCGCCATGGAGGTACCTCTCTGCTGCGGGACGGGCGGGGTGGGCGGGATCAGGAGTTGCTGGGGAAGCCGAGGTCGACGCCGCCGTCGGCCGGGTCGGGCCAGCGGGTGGTGACGACCTTGCCGCGGGTGTAGAAGGCGATGCCGTCGTTGCCGTAGACGTGCAGGTCGCCGAAGAGGGAGTCCTTCCAGCCGCCGAAGGAGTGGTAGCCCACGGGGACCGGGATCGGCACGTTCACGCCGACCATGCCCGCCTTGACCTCCAGCTGGAAGCGGCGGGCGGCGCCGCCGTCCCGGGTGAAGACCGCGGTGCCGTTGCCCCAGCGGGAGGCGTTGATCAGCTCGATCGCGTCGTCGTAGGTCTCCGCGCGGACCACGCACAGGACGGGGCCGAAGATCTCGTCCCGGTAGGCGTCCGCCGTGACGGGCACCTTGTCGAGCAGGGAGACGCCCAGGAAGAAGCCGTCCTCGTGGCCCTCGACCGTGAGGTCCGTGCCGTCGACCACGACCTCGGCGCCCTGCGCCGCCGCGCCCGTCACGTACGAGGCGACCTTGTCGCGGTGCTCGCGGGTGATCAGGGGGCCCATCTCGGAGGCGGGGTCGTCGCCGGGGCCGATGCGCAGCTTCCTCGCCCGTTCGGCGATCCGGCCGACCAGCTCGTCGCCGATGCCGCCGACCGCGACCACGACCGACACCGCCATGCAGCGCTCGCCCGCCGAGCCGTACGCGGCGTTGATCGCCTGGTCGGCGGCCAGGTCCAGGTCGGCGTCGGGCAGGACCAGCATGTGGTTCTTGGCGCCGCCCAGGGCCTGGACGCGCTTGCCGTGCTCGACCGCCTTGAGCTGGATGTGCCGGGCGATCGGGGTGGAGCCGACGAAGGAGACGGCCTCGACGTCCGGGTGCTCCAGGAGACGGTCGACCGCCTCGCGGTCGCCCTGGACCACGTTCAGCACGCCGTCGGGCAGCCCGGCCTCGGCGGCCAGCTCGGCCAGGCGCAGGGAGGCCGAGGGGTCCTTCTCGCTCGGCTTGAGCACGAAGGTGTTGCCGCAGGCGATGGCGAGGGGGAACATCCACATCGGCACCATGGCCGGGAAGTTGAACGGCGTGATGCCCGCGACCACGCCGAGCGGCTGGCGCAGGGAGGCGACGTCGACCCGGGTGGAGACCTCGGTGGACAGCTCACCCTTGAGGTGGACGCTGATCCCGCACGCCAGTTCCACGATCTCCATGCCCCGCGCGACCTCGCCGAGCGCGTCGGAGTGCACCTTGCCGTGCTCGGCGGTGATCAGCGCGGCGATCTCGTCGCGGTGCGCGTCCAGGAGCTCGCGGTACTTGAACAGGATCGCCGTGCGCCGGGCCAGCGAGGTGGTGCCCCAGGTCCCGAAGGCGTCCTTCGCGGCGGCCACGGCGGCGTCCACCTCGTCGGCGGTCGCGAACGCGACCTGCTTCTCCTGGACGCCCGTCGCCGGGTTCCAGACGGGGCCGAAGCGGCCGGAGGTGCCGGCGACGGGCTTGCCGCCGATCCAGTGGTCGATGGTCTTCATGTGCCTGACGGGCCTTTCGGTCACGGGGGAGGGGTCTACAGGTGGCGGCGGCGTCCGGCGACCTGGGAGTCGTACCGTTCGCGGGCCCGGACGGCGGCCTCGCGGGACGCCACCTCGGCCACCGGCACGTCCCACCAGGCCTCGGCCGGGGGAGCGGTGGGGGTCGGGTCGGTCTCGACGTAGACGCACGTCGGACGGTCGGCGGCGCGGGCCTCGGCCAGCGCGTCGCGCAGTTCCCGCACGGTCTTGGCGCGCAGCACGTCCATGCCGAGGCTGGCCGCGTTGGCGGCGAGGTCCACGGGCAGCGGGTCGCCGGTGAAGGTGCCGTCGGCGGCCCGGTGGCGGTAGGCGGTGCCGAACCGCTCGCCGCCCGTCTCCTCGGACAGGCCGCCGATGGAGGCGTAGCCGTGGTTCTGGATCAGCACCATCTTGACGGGCAGGCGCTCCTGGACCGCGGTGACGAGCTCCGTCGGCATCATCAGGTAGGTGCCGTCGCCGACCAGGGCCCACACCGGCGTGCCGGGGGCCGCCTGCTGCACGCCGAGGGCGGCCGGGATCTCGTAGCCCATGCAGGAGTAGCCGTACTCCAGGTGGTACTGGCGCGGGCCGCGGGCGCGCCACAGCTTGTGCAGGTCGCCGGGGAGCGAACCGGCCGCGTTGATCACCACGTCCTCGTCGCCGACGACCGCGTCGAGCGCGCCGAGCACCTGGGTCTGGGTCGGCGCGGCGCCCTCGTCGTCGGCCCGGTAGGCGGCCTCGACGACCTCCTCCCAGCGTTCCTTGCCGGCGCGGTACTCGGCCGCGTACGCCGCGTCCACCCGGTGCCCGGCCAGGGCCTCGGTGAGCCGTTCCAGGCCGGTGCGCGCGTCGCAGACCAGGGTGCGCGCCGCCAGCTTGTGCGCGTCGAAGCCGGTGATGTTCAGGTTGAGGAACCGCACGTCCGGGTTCTGGAACAGGGTGCCGGAGGCGGTGGTGAAGTCGGTGTAGCGGGTGCCGACGCCGATCACCAGGTCGGCGGTGCGGGCGAGGGCGTCGCTCACCGCGGTGCCGGTGTGGCCGATGCCGCCGAGGTCGGCCGGGTGGTCGTGGCGCAGGGAGCCCTTGCCGGCCTGGGTGGAGGCGACCGGGACGCCGGTGGCGTCCACGAACGCCTTCAGGGCCTCCTCCGCCTCGCTGTGGTGGACCCCGCCGCCCGCGACGATCAGCGGGCGGCGGGCGGCCCGTACGGCCTCGACGGCCGCCGCCAGCTCCACCGGGTCCGGGGCGGGGCGGCGCACGTGCCAGACGCGCTCGGCGAAGAACTCCTCCGGCCAGTCGTACGCCTCCGCCTGCACGTCCTGCGGCAGCGCCAGGGTGACGGCACCCGTCTCGGCCGGATCGGCGAGCACCCGCATCGCGTTCAGCGCGGACGGGATCAGCGCCTCCGGGCGGGTGACGCGGTCGAAGTACCGCGACACCGGGCGGAGCGTGTCGTTGACCGACACGTCGGCCGAGACCGGGTGCTCCAGCTGCTGGAGCAGCGGGTCGGCGGCGCGCGAGGCGAAGTAGTCGCCGGGGAGCAGGAGCACCGGCAGCCGGTTGATGGTGGCGAGGGCGGCGCCGGTGACCAGGTTCGTCGCGCCGGGGCCGATGGACGTCGTCACCGCCTGCGCGGAGAGCCGGTTCAGCTGGCGGGCGTGACCGACGGCCGCGTGCACCATGGACTGCTCGTTGCGGCCCTGGTGGTACGGCATGACGTCGGCGTGCTCGACGAGGGCCTGCCCGATCCCCGCCACGTTGCCGTGGCCGAAGATGCCCCAGGTGCCCGCGATCAGCCGGCGCCGCACGCCGTCGCGCTCGGTGTACTGGGCGGACAGGAACCGCACCAGTGCCTGGGCGGTGGTCAGTCGGCGGGTGGTGGGACTCATGCGGACCTCTCCGGTGCGGTGTAGAGGGGGAGTCGGGGGTCGACGGGCTGCTCCGGCCAGGTGTCGCGGATCCAGGCGTGGTCGGGGTGGTCGCAGATCAGCCAGGCGCGCTCGGCCTCGGGGCCCGCCATGACGTTGAGGTAGTACATGTGGTGGCCCGGCACGGCCATGGAGGGCCCGTGCCAGCCGTCCGGGATGAGGACGACGTCGCCGTCGCGCACCTCGGCCAGCACGTCGGTGTCGCGGCCCGGACCGGAGGGGGAGACCCGCTGGTAGCCGAGGCCGGGGACGCCGTCGTGGCCGGCGAACTCGAAGTAGTAGACCTCCTCCAGGACGGACTCCTCGCCCGGCCGGTGCTCGTCGTGCTTGTGCGGAGGGAAGGACGACCAGTTGCCGCCCGGGGTGAGGACCTCGACCGCGATCAGCTTGTCGCACTCGAAGACCCCGGCGGCCGCGAAGTTGTTGACCTGGCGGGAGCAGGTGCCGGTGCCGCGCAGCTCCACGGGCACGTCGTGGGCCGGTCCGTAGCGGGCGGGCAGCCGGCGGGTGCAGCGGGCCCCGGTGAGCGCGAACCGTCCGCCGCCGGCCGAGGTCACCGTCGCACGGGCGTCGCGCGGGACGTAGGCGAAGTCGCTGACGCCGTCGAACACGCTCCTACGGCCGGTGAGTTCGAAGGTGTCGTGGCCGAAGCCGTCGTCGGCGGCGACCGTGCAGCCGCCGCTCAGCGGGAGCACGATCCACTCGCTGTCGCCGGTGTCGAAGGCGTGCGTGCCGCCCGGCGGCAGCTCCAGCACGCGCAGGGAGGAGTACCCCCAGCCGGCCGTCTCGGGGGTGACGTCGACGAGGTAGGGGCCGGCGGGGGCCTCGCCGGCGGGAAGGTGGTACGTCATGCCGTGCCTCCGTCTCGGAACGGGCGGGGGGTGACAGCGTCCCGGGGCGGGCGCCCCGGGACGGCGCTTCGGGACCGGTGTCTCACAGCAGGCTCACGGCGGTGTCCACCGCCTCCTCCACGCTGCCCCCGGCCGGGTAGAGCAGCGACCGGCCGACGACCATGCCCTGCACGGAGGGCAGCCGCAGCGCCTTGCCCCACCGCTCGTAGGCCGCCTCCTGGTCGCCGACCTCGCCGCCGAGCAGCACGACGGGCAGCGTGGAGGCCTGCAGCACCTCCGCCATGTCGTCGGCGTCCTCGGTGACCGGCAGCTTCAGCCAGGTGTAGGCGGAGGTGCCGCCCAGGCCGGACGCGATGGCGATGGAGCGGGTGACGGCCTCGGCGGACAGGTCGTTGCGGACCCGGCCGTCGACCCGGCGGGAGATGAACGGCTCCACGAACACCGGGAGCCTGCGCGCGGCCATGGCGTCGACGGCGCGGGCGGTGGACTCGAGGGTGTCCAGGGAGCCCGGGTCGTCGTAGTCGATGCGCACCAGGAGCTTGCCGGCGTCGAAGCCCAGGCGCTCGATGTCCTCGGGGCGGTGGCCGGTGAAGCGGTCGTCCATCTCGAAGGCCGCGCCGGCCAGGCCGCCGCGGTTCATCGAGCCCATGACGACCTTGTTCTCCAGCACCCCGAGCAGCAGCAGGTCCTCCAGCACGTCGGCGGTGGCGAGCACCCCGTCGACGCCCGGCCGGGACAGCGCGATGCAGAGACGTTCCAGCAGGTCGGCGCGGTTGGCCATGGCCAGCCGCCGGTCGCCGATGCCGAGCGCGCCCCGGGCCGGGTGGTCGGCGGCCACGATCATCAGCCGGCCGCTGTCGCCGATCAGCGGGCGGCGCGCCCGGCGGGCGGCGGCCTCGGCGACGGCCTCGGGACGGCGGGCCCGGACCGCGGTGAGGTCGGGGATGCTGAGGTTCAAGGAAGGGCTCCGTTCAGGACTGGCTCGGCCGGCCGGCGTCGCCCGGCGACGCGGTCCGCGCGAGGAGGTCCGCCACCTCCGGCTCGGTCGGCATGGCGGACGAACAGGCGAGGCGCGAGGCGACGAGGGCCCCGGCGGCGTTGGCGTGGCGCATGGTCCGCTCCAGGTCCCAGCCGGAGAGCAGGCCGTGGCAGAGCGAGCCGCCGAAGGCGTCGCCCGCGCCGAGGCCGTTGACGACCTCGACCGGCACCGGCTCCACCTCGGCCCGGCCGCCGTCGCGGTGCACGGCGAGCACGCCCTTGGGGCCCTGCTTGACCACGGCCAGCTCCACGCCCGCCGCCAGCAGCGCCTCGGCGCACGCGTCGGGCTCGCGCACCCCGGTCGCCACCTCGCACTCGTCGAGGTTGCCGACCGCGACCGTGGCGTGCCGCAGGGCCTCGCGGTAGTACGGGCGGGCCTGGTCCGGGTCGCGCCAGAACATCGGGCGCCAGTCGAGGTCGAAGACGGTGGTGCCGGCCTTCGCGCGGGCCTCGAGCGCGGCGAGCGTGGCCGAGCGGCTCGGCTCCTCGCTCAGGCCGGTGCCGGTGATCCAGAAGATGCCGGCCGCGCGGACGGCGTCCAGGTCCAGCTCGTCGGGGTGGATCTCCAGGTCGGGGGCCTTGGGCCGGCGGTAGAAGTACAGCGGGAAGTCGTCCGGCGGGAAGATCTCGCAGAACGTGACCGGGGTGGGGTACGCCGCGACCGGCGTGACCCAGCGGTCGTCGACGCCGAAGTCCGCCAGCGCCTGGTGCAGGTAGGCGCCGAAGGGGTCGTCTCCCGTGCGGGTGATCACCGCCGCGGAGCGGCCCAGGCGGGCGGCGGCGACCGCGACGTTCGCGGCGGAGCCGCCCAGGAACTTCCCGAAGGTCTCCACCCGGGACAGGGGCACACCGGTCTGCAGGGGGTAAAGGTCGACCCCGATGCGGCCCATGGTGATCAGGTCGAAATACTGTGGTGAGTCGGCCATTGAGCGACGCTCCTCGAGCAACTGGGGACGCGGGTCCCGGAACGCCCCGCCGCGGTGGGCGGGGGTTCCGGGACCTGCCGCCTCCCAGGTGTAGGTCTCGGAGGGCGGCGGTGTCAATAGTTTGTACTTACATTCGGACTAGCTCGTGAAATGATGTCTTAACAAAGTATTGACAGCAGACGCAACACGGGATTTGATCCCGTCCCAACACGACCGCCGTGTTCACGGCACACCACCCGGGCCCCGAGGCTCCGGGCACCGGATCCCCGGGCCCCCGCCCTTTCCCCGCGTAGCACAGTGAGGTGCAGGAACGATGGACCGCTCTTCTCACACCCGCTCCCGCAGAGTCGCGCCGTTCGCCGCGATCGCGGCGGCAGCCGCCCTGACCCTCGCCGGCTGCTCCAGCGACTCCGGGGGCAAGAAGGCCGAGGAAGGCGGAGCCGGCGCCTCCGCGGGCAAGGCCTCGACGCCCCGCATGAAGGTCGCCCTCGTCACCCACCAGGCGCCCGGCGACACCTTCTGGGACATCGTCCGCAAGGGCGCCGAGGCCGCGGCGGCCAAGGACAACGTCGACCTCATCTACTCCGCCGACCCGAACGCGGGCAACCAGGCCAACCTGGTGCAGAACGCGATCGACCAGAAGGTCGACGGCATCGCGGTCACCCTCGCCAAGCCGGACGCCCTCAAGGGCGTCATAGCCAAGGCGGAGGCGGCCGGCATACCCGTCGTCGGCCTCAACTCCGGACTGAGCGACTGGAAGGACCTCGGCCTGCTGGAGTTCTTCGGCCAGGACGAGTCGGTGGCGGGCGAGGCGTTCGGCAAGAAGCTGAACGAGGTCGGCGCCAAGAACGCCGTCTGCGTCGTCCACGAGCAGGGCAACGTCGGCCTGACCCAGCGCTGCGACGGGGTGAAGAAGACCTTCGAGGGCGAGACCCAGATCCTCAACGTCAACGGCGTCGACATGCCGTCGGTGAAGTCGACGATCACCGCCAAGCTCAAGCAGGACTCCGCCATCGACTACGTCGTCACCCTCGGCGCGCCCTTCGCGCCGACCGCGGTGCAGTCGGTGGGCGACGCGGGCAGCAAGGCGAAGGTCGCCACCTTCGACCTCAACAAGGAGCTGACCAAGGCGATCCAGAGCGGTGACATCGAGTTCGCCGTGGACCAGCAGCCCTACCTCCAGGGCTACCTCGCGATCGACGGCCTGTGGCTCTACAAGAACAACGGCAACTACAGCGGCGGCGGCGAGCAGCCGGTGCTGACCGGCCCGGCGTTCGTCGACGAGTCCAACGTCGACGCGGTCTCCGAGTTCGCCGCGAAGGGCACGCGGTGATGAGCATGACCCACCAGGCTGCGCCGGCGGTGAACACACCGCCGGCCCCCGGCCCGAAGCAGACCGACGGCCGCACCGTGCGGCGCCCGCTGGGGCTGCGCCTGCTGGCCCGGCCCGAGGTCGGCGTGTTCCTCGGTGCCGTGGCCGTCGCGGTGTTCTTCCTGTTCACCGCCCCGCCGGTGCGCGACGGCAGCTCGATGGCGAACATCCTGTACCAGTCGTCGACCATCGGGATCATGGCACTGCCGGTGGCCCTGCTGATGATCGGCGGCGAGTTCGACCTCTCGGCCGGTGTCGCCGTCGTCACCTCGGCGCTGACCGCGAGCATGCTCAGCTACCAGCTCACCCTGAACGTCTGGACGGGCGTGGTCGTCGCCCTGGTGGTGTCCCTCGCCGTCGGCGCCTTCAACGGCTGGATGCTGGTGAAGACCGGACTGCCGAGCTTCCTGGTCACGCTCGGCACCTTCCTGATCCTGCAGGGCACGAACCTCGCCGTCACCAAACTCGTCACCGGCAACGTCGCCACCGACGACATCAGCGACATGGCCGGCTTCGACCAGGCCAAGGCGATCTTCGCCTCCTCCTTCGAGGTCGCCGGCGTGCAGGTGAAGATCACGGTCGTGTGGTGGCTGGTCTTCGCCGCCCTGGCCACCTGGGTCCTGCTGCGCACCAAGTACGGCAACTGGATCTTCGCGGTCGGCGGCAGCAAGGAGAGCGCCCGCGCGGTCGGCGTCCCCGTCACCTTCACCAAGATCTCGCTGTTCATGCTGGTCGGCCTCGGCGCCTGGTTCGTCGGCATGCACAACCTGTTCTCCTTCAACACCGTGCAGTCCGGCGAGGGGGTGGGCCAGGAGCTCATCTACATCGCCGCGGCGGTCATCGGCGGCTGCCTGATGACCGGCGGCTACGGCTCCGCGATCGGCCCGGTCTTCGGTGCCTTCATGTTCGGCATGGTGCAGCAGGGCATCGTCTACGCCGGCTGGAACCCCGACTGGTTCAAGGCCTTCCTCGGCGTGATGCTGCTCGCCGCCGTCCTCATCAATCTGTGGGTCCAGCGCACGGCGACCCGGAGGTGACCGCAATGACCGACAAGACGACCGGCACCCACGGTGCCGTCCTCACGGACACCCCGCCCGAGGGGGACCGCCCCCTGGTCGAGCTGAGGGGCGCCGGCAAGTCCTACGGCAACATCCGCGCCCTGCACGGCGTCGACCTCACCGTCCACGCCTCCAAGGTGACCTGCGTCCTCGGCGACAACGGCGCCGGCAAGTCCACCCTCATCAAGATCGTCTCCGGGCTGCACCAGCACACCGAGGGCGAGTTCCTCGTCGACGGCGAACCGGTGCGCTTCTCCACCCCGCGCGACGCCCTCGACAAGGGCATCGCCACCGTCTACCAGGACCTCGCGGTCGTCCCGCTGATGCCGGTGTGGCGGAACTTCTTCCTCGGCTCCGAGATGACCAAGGGGCCCTGGCCCTTCCGCCGCCTCGACATCGAGCGCATGAAGAGGACCGCGGACGAGGAACTGCGCAACATGGGCATCGTCCTGGACGACCTGGAGCAGCCCATCGGCACGCTCTCCGGCGGCCAGCGCCAGTGCGTCGCGATCGCCCGCGCCGTCTACTTCGGCGCCCGCGTCCTCATCCTCGACGAGCCGACCGCCGCGCTCGGCGTCAAGCAGTCCGGCGTCGTCCTCAAGTACATCGCGATGGCCCGCGACCGCGGTCTCGGCGTCATCTTCATCACCCACAACCCGCACCACGCCTACATGGTCGGCGACCACTTCAGCGTGCTGCGCCTGGGCACCGTGGAGCTGAGCGCCGACCGCAGCGAGGTCAGCCTCGAGGAACTCACCAACCACATGGCCGGCGGCGCCGAGCTGGCCGCCCTCAAGCACGAGCTGGCACAGGTCCGCGGCGTCGACACGGAAGGGCTGCCCGAGGAGGGCGACCTGTCGGCCCCCGCCGCGGCGACCCCGGAAGGAAAGTCCTGACATGGCAGTCGCGCTCGACCGCATCCGGGTCGGTTCCGCCCCCGACTCCTGGGGCGTCTGGTTCCCCGACGACCCGCAGCAGGTGCCCTGGCAGCGCTTCCTCGACGAGGTCGCCGAGGCCGGCTACTCCTGGATCGAACTCGGCCCCTACGGCTACCTCCCGACCGACCCGGCCCGCCTCACCGACGAGGTGGGCAGGCGAGGCCTCAAGGTCTCCGCCGGCACCATCTTCTGCGGACTGCACCGCGGCCCGTCGGAGTGGGACGCCACCTGGGAGCAGGTCAGCCGCGTCGCCGCGCTGACGCAGGCCATGGGCGCGAAGCACCTCGTCGTCATCCCCTCCTTCTGGCGCGACGACAAGACCGCCGAGATCCTGGAGCCCCGGGAGCTGACCACCGAGCAGTGGGGCCACCTCACCCGGGGCATGGAACGCCTCGGCCGCGAGGTGCGGGACGCCTACGGCCTGGACATCGTCGTCCACCCGCACGCCGACACCCACATCGACACCGAGGAGCACGTCGAGCGCTTCCTCGACTCGACCGACTCCGACCTGGTCAACCTCTGCCTGGACACCGGCCACTACGCCTACTGCGGCGGCGACAGCGTCAAGCTGATCGAGACCTACGGCGAACGCATCGGCTACCTGCACCTCAAGCAGGTCGACCCGGACATCCTCGCCGACGTGGTCGCGAACGGGATCCCGTTCGGGCCGGCCGTGCAGCGCGGAGTGATGTGCGAACCGCCCGCCGGCGTCCCCGAGCTCGGCCCGGTCCTCACCGCCGCGCAGAAGCTGGGCGTGGACCTCTTCGCCATCGTCGAGCAGGACATGTACCCCTGCGAGCCGGACAAGCCGCTCCCGATCGCGATCCGCACCCGCAGGTTCCTCCGCTCCTGCGGCGCCTGACACCCGAAGAGGAGACCAGAGAGATGAGCCGGCGCGAACCCCTGGGCATCGCCGTCATCGGCACGGGCCGCATGGGCGCGGACCACGTGCGCCGCATCGACCGGGTGATCAACGGGGCGCGGGTCGCCGCCGTCGTGGACGTCGACGCCGAACGGGCCGCGGCCGTGGCCGCGGGCGTCGACGGCTGCGCCGCCCACACCGACCCGGCCGCCGCCATCGCGGCGGCCGACGTCGACGCCGTGCTCATCGCCTCCCCGGGGCCGGCCCACGAGGCCGCCCTGCTCACCGCGTTCGAGCACGACCTGCCCGTCCTGTGCGAGAAGCCGCTCACCCCCGACGCGGCCTCCGCGCTGCGCGTCATGGAAGCCGAACAGGCCCTCGGCCACCGCCGGGTCCAGGTCGGCTTCATGCGCCGCTACGACGCCGAGTACGTGAAGCTGAAGGCGCTGCTGTCCTCCGGTCAGCTGGGCCGCCCGCTGATGCTGCACAACCGCCACCGCAACGTGGCCAGCCCGCCCTTCTTCACCAGCTCCATGCTGATCAGCGACTCCGTCGCCCACGAGGTCGACGCCACCCGCTGGCTCCTCGGCCACGAGATCACCGCCGTCACGGTCCTGCGCCCCACCCCCTCCTCCGGGGCCCCCGAGGGCTTGCGCGACCCGCAGTTCGTCGTCCTGGAGACCGACGGCGGCGCCCTCTCCGACGTCGAGATCTTCGTCAACTGCGGCTTCGGCTACCAGGTGCAGGCGGAGGCGGTCTGCGAACGCGGCACCGCCCGCATCGGCGACGGCCACGCCCTGGTGACCCACATGGCCGGCCGCTGGGGCGGCACCGTCGCCCAGGACTGGACCGAACGCTTCGCCCAGGCCTACGACGACGAGGTACAGGCCTGGGTCGACGCCACCCGGCGCGGCGAGGTCACCGGCCCCGGCACCTGGGACGGCTACGCCGCGGCGGCCGTCTGCGAGGCGGGGGTCCGCGCCCTGGAGGACGGCGGCCGGGTCGAGGTCGACCTGATGGAGAAGCCGGCGCTGTACCGGTGAGCCGGGCCCTCCCGGGCCGCCGCGGCGCTCCGCCCACCACGGCGCCGACCGGGAACCGGGGGACGGGGGGGGGGGGGGGCCCGGGCTGTGGGGGTGAGGCGTGGGTGTCGCCGGAACAGGAGGAGGGGTGGGGGGGGGGGGTGTGTTC
>NZ_JBVITR010000039.1:16115-30237 GCF_055574875.1 Streptomyces sp. NPDC034670 | reverse complement strand
GCATAAGATGGGGTCGCCGCCCCTCGGGCCCGCCCCTTCTCCCCCCACCACCCTACCCCCGAAGGAAACGCGTCCGTGGTGCGCCGCCCCCCCCCTCCCCCCGGCGGCGCGCCGCGACGATCGCCGAACCGGACGGCGTGGTGAGCGCGTCGGTCGCGTCCTCGGGGACGCGGCTCTTCTCGAACCCCGGCGCGGCGGCGACACGCTCCGCCGCCGCGACACGGGGTGGAACCGCCCGCTCCGTCATGCCCGCGTCCTCCTTCGCCGTGAGCGCAACGCCATCCGCCGGCGACGGCGCCCGCGGGCGGTCGCCCGCGGGCGCGTGCGGTTCCCGCGGGCCCGGAGCGCGGAGGGCGCTCCGGGCCCGGTCCGCTCACGCCCTGCGCACCTCCTCGAGGCTGACGGGACGGTGCTCGTGCAGCGACAGGGTGCACGCCTCGGCGATCCAGCCCGCCTCCAGGGCGTCCTCGACCGTGCACGGCGAGGGACGGGAGCCCGCCACGACCTCGGTGAACGCGGTCAGTTCGGCGCGATAGGCGTCGGCGAAGCGGTCCATGAAGAAGTCGTGCGGGGTACCCGCCGGGAACGTCACGCCGGGCTCGACCGAGCGCAGCGGCAGCTTGTCCTCCAGCCCGACCGCGATGGAGTCCGCGAAGCCGTGGATCTCCATGCGGACGTCGTAACCCCGCCCGTTGTGGCGGCTGTTGGAGACCACCGCGAGGGTGCCGTCGTCCAGGGTGAGGACCGCGCCGGTGGTGTCGGCGTCGCCCGCCTCCCTGATGAAGCCGGCGCCCCGGTTGCCGCCGGCCGCGTACACCTCGGTCACCTCGCGGCCGGTCACCCAGCGGATGATGTCGAAGTCGTGCACCGAGCAGTCGCGGAAGATGCCCCCGGAGGCGGCGACGTACGCGGCCGGCGGCGGTGCCGGGTCCAGCGTCGTCGAGCGCACGGTGTGCAGCGTGCCCAGCTCCCCGCGGCGCACGGCCTCCCGCGCGGCGACGAAGCCCGCGTCGAAGCGGCGGTTGTAGCCGATCTGGACCGGCACGTCCCGGTCCCCGACCGCCTTGAGCACCTCGACGCCCTCGGCCATGGTGCGGGCGACGGGCTTCTCGCAGAAGACGGGGACGCCGGCCTCGACGCAGGCGAGGATCAGCCCGGGGTGGGCGTCGGTCGCGGCGGCGACGACCACGCCGTCCACGCCGGCCGCGAGGACGGCCTCGGGGGAGTCGGCGACCTCGGCGCCGAACCGCTCGGCGGCGGCCTTCGCGGCACCCGCGAACGGGTCGGAGACGACGAGGGAGCCGACGGTGTCGAGCCCCGAGAGGGTCTCGGCGTGGAAGGCGCCGATGCGGCCGAGACCGAGGATTCCGATGCGCATGGGGGAGGGTGCTCCTTGGGTGCGGAGTGCGGAGTGCGGAGTGCGGAGTGCGGGGTGCGGGGTGCGGGGTGCGGGGTGCGGGGTGCGGGGTGCGGGGATGGGGACGGGGGGGGTGTGCGAGCGGGGGCGGGGAGGTCAGTCGAGGCCG
The DNA here is from genome assembly GCF_055574875.1 of Streptomyces sp. NPDC034670. Classification (NCBI taxonomy): domain Bacteria; kingdom Bacillati; phylum Actinomycetota; class Actinomycetes; order Kitasatosporales; family Streptomycetaceae; genus Streptomyces; species Streptomyces sp. NPDC034670. The sequence continues at coordinate 28,711 of NZ_JBVITR010000039.1, read as the reverse complement.
CCGAGGACGTTCTGGTCCCAGTCGATCACGGAGCCGGTGACCACCCCGGAGCGGTCCGAGAGCAGGAGGACCACGAAGTCGGCGATCTCCTCCGGCCGGCCGAGCCGGCCCATCGGCAGCCGCGCGGCGGCCCGTTCGCGCCAGTCGTCCCCGGCGCCGTGGAAGGTGCGCTGGGTCGCGTCCTCGCCCTCGGTGGCGGTCCAGCCGATGTTCAGGCCGTTGATCCGGATGCGGTCCCAGCGGTGGGCGTGGGCCGCGTTGCGGGTCAGGCCGGCCAGACCGGCCTTCGCGGCGACGTACGGCGCCAGGAACGGCTGCCCGCCGTGCGCGGAGGAGGTGATGACGTTGACGACGGTGCCCGGTTCCCCGCGCCGCACCATGTCCGCGACGGCGGCCTGCATCGCGAAGAACGGGGCCCTGAGGTTGACCGCGATGTGCCGGTCGAACAGCTCGGGCGTGGTGTCCAGCAGGGTGCCGCGCGCGGTCAGGCCCGCCGAGTTCACCAGGCAGTCCACCCGGCCGTGCGCCTCGACCACCCGCGCGACGGACGCCTTGGCCTGCTCGGCGTCCGCCAGGTCGGCGCGGACGAACATCGCCTCGCCGCCCCGGGCGGTCAGCTCGGCCGCCAGGGCCTCGCCGGGGCCGGGGCGCCGGCCGGTGACGGCCACCGCCGCCCCCTCGCGGACCGCGGCCCGTGCGACGGCGGCACCCACGCCCTGGCTGCCGCCGTTGACGAGGACGACCTTGTCGTCGAGAAGTCCCATGGTTCCTTCCGGGTCTCTTCCGGTCTCTTCCGGGTCTCTTCAGCTCTCGCGCCGCCGGGCGCCGGCCCGCAGCGCGTCCCGCAGGGCCCGCACGGTCCACTCCTCGCGCAGCGCCCGCCGTACGACGTCGGCCTGCGAGGGCGGGGCCAGGCCCTCGACCGGCGGGTCGTTGTCGAGGTTGGTGGGGAAGGGGTAGCCCTCGGCGCTCGCCGCGATCACGTTCTCCAGCCACTGCTCACCGGCGCCCTCGGCCTTGCGCGCCAGCAGCACCGGGTAGACGGCGTCCGTCACGGCCGCGCGGTCGACGGTCTCCATCGCCCGCCCGAACGCGGACGACACCTGCAGCAGGTTGGCCATGCGCCGGATGTCCGCCGAGCGGTTGGCGCCGGCCGCGTGGAACAGGGCGGGGTTGAAGAACACCGCGTCGCCCTTGGCGAGCGGCAGCTGGACGTGGTGCTCCTCGAAGTACGCCCGGAACTCGGGGAGCCGCCAGGCGAGGTAGCCCGGCTCGTACTTCTGCGAGTGCGGCAGGTAGAGCGTCGGGCCGGACTCCACGGGCATGTCGCAGTGCGCGACCGCGCCCTGGAGGGTGAGCACGGGGGAGAGGCGGTGCACGTGCGCCGGGTAGGCGGCGACGGCCTCGCCCGCCAGGAAGCCGAGGTGGTAGTCGCGGTGCACGGTCTGCGCGGCGCCGCCCGGGTTGACCACGTTGACCTGGGAGGTGACCTGGTAACCGGGGCCCAGCCAGGCCGAGGAGACCAGGGCGATCACGTCGTTGGCGTAGTAGTCGGCGAACGCCTCCGGGTCGTGCAGGGCCGCCTTCTCCAGGGCGTTCCACACCCGGTCGTTGGCGCCCGGCGCGGCGAAGTGGTCGCCGGCGGCGGCGCCCGAGGCGCGCTGCTCGGCGATCAGGGCGTCGAACACGGCGGAGGTCCGGTCCACCACCTCCGGATCGGGGAAGGCGCCGCGGACCACCACGATGCCGGGGCCGTCGGCGAGGGCGCGGACCAGTTCGGCCCGGACCGCGTCGCGGTCGGCGAGGGCGAGCCGGTCGGCGTCGTAGAGGAGCACGTTCCGCTCGACGGCGGAGGCGTGCGGGTGGGCGGCGGGGTCGGTCGTCTGCTCGACCAGGGCGCGGAAGGCGTCCAGGTCGCAGTCCCGCTCGGACAGCCAGACGGCGGAGGAGGGGGCGGTCCGCGCGGGGGCGGGGGCAGTGGAGGACATCCTCGTCCTTTCGGGTCACGGAGCGACTCGGTTCTGCCATTCTTGTCAGTACAAACCCTTCGAACAACCAGCAGGAAGCCATCAAAAACCCCTCAGGAGCCGAGGCATGGGCCACCCTTTCCCGATCCGGGAGATCGCACGTCAGGCAGGGCTGAGCGAGGCCACCGTCGACCGGGTCCTCAACGGCCGGGGCGGCGTGCGGGAGAGCACCGCGCAGGAGGTGCACCGGGCGATCGCCGACCTGGACCGGCAGCGCACCCAGGTCCGGCTGGTCGGCCGGACGTTCATGGTGGACATCGTGATGCAGGCGCCGGAGCGGTTCTCCACCGCCGTCCGCGCCGCCCTGGAGGCCGAACTGCCGTCCCTGCACCCGGCCGTGGTCCGCTCCCGCTTCCACTTCCGCGAGACCGGCCCGGTCGCGGAGCTGGTCGCCGTCCTCGACCGGATCGGGCGGCGCGGCTCGCAGGGAGTGATCCTCAAGGCCCCGGACGTCCCCGAGGTCACCGCCGCCGTCGGCCGGCTCGCGGCGGCGGGCGTCCCGGTGGTGACGCTGGTGACCGATCTGCCCGCGAGCGCCCGGGCCGGCTACGTCGGCAGCGACAACCGCGCGGCCGGCGCGACCGCCGCGTACCTCGTGGGGCAGTGGCTCGGCGACCGCCCGGGCAACGTGCTCACCAGCCTCTCCAGCGGCTTCTTCCGCAACGAGGAGGAGCGGGAGATGGGGTTCCGCAGCGCCATGCGCGCCCGGCACCCCGGGCGCGCCCTCGTCGAGATCGCCGAGGGACAGGGCCTGGACGCCACCCAGTACGACCTGGTCCGGGCCGCCCTGGAGCGCGACCCGGACATCCGCGCCGTCTACTCGATCGGCGGCGGCAACATCGCCACCCTGCGGGCCTTCGAGGACGCCGGGCGCGAGTGCGCCGTGTTCGTCGCGCACGACCTCGACCACGACAACACCCGGCTGCTGCGCGAGCACCGGCTGTCCGCCGTGCTCCACCACGACCTGCGCCACGACCTGCGCGAGGCCTGCCACGTCGTGATGCGCGCCCACGGGGCGCTGCCGCCCGCCGGGCCCACCCCCCTCTCCCCGATCCAGGTGGTCACCCCCTACAACATGCCGCCCCTGACGTTGGCCGGGTGAGAGCCCGCGCCGAACGCGCCCCGGCCCGGGCGTGTACTCCCGTGCGCCGGGCCGGGCCCGCCTACCGTCGGGCGCATGAGGAAACCGATCCCGGAAGGCGGCCCCGAACGGCTGGTGGCGCTCGCCGACGGCGTGTTCGCCATCGCCATCACCCTGCTGGTCCTGGACATCTCCGTGCCGCAGGGGCTGGACTCCGAGGAGTTCCACCAGGCCCTGGGCGACACGCTGCCCAACCTGGGCGCCTACGGGATCAGCCTGGCGGTGCTGGCCGGCTTCTGGCGCGACCACCGGGCGATCTTCCGCACCGTCCAGCAGGTGGACGGGGACGTGATCGGGCTGACCGTGCTCGGTCTGGGCCTCGCGGCGCTGCTGCCGTTCCCGACCACGCTGGTCTCCGAGTACGGCGACGAACGCGTCTCGGTGATCGTCTACTCGGTGGCGGTCGCCTCGCTCGGCGCCGTCCACCTCGCGCTGGCCGCCCTCGTCGCCCGCCGTCCCTGGCTGCGCGGCGGAGCCGCACCCGTGCGCGACGAGACGCTCTACGCCGTCGACCTGGGGGCGACGGTGGCGGTGTTCCTGGTGACCATCCCGCTCGTCCTGCTCGTCGGGCCCGCCGCCATGTGGTGGTGGCTGGTGCTGGTGCCGCTCAAGGTCTGGCTGGGCCGCCGGGAGAACGCGGCCCGCTGAACCGTCACGCCGGAGCGTCCACCGTCACCCACGCCCCGCTCCCGGCCGACCGCGCCATCGCGTCCAGCGCGGCCGCGCTGTGCACGGCGTCCGCGAGGGTGGCGCCGTGCGGGACGCCCTCGGCGACGGAGCGCAGGAAGCGGTACGCCTCGATGACCTTGAGGTCGTCGTAGCCCATGGCGTTCGCCGCGCCCGGCTGGAAGGCGCCGAACTCGCCCTGGCCCGGGCCGACGTAGACGGTGCTGACGGGCTGGTCCTGGTAGACCGTGCCGCGGCCGACGCCCAGTTCGTTCATGCGCCGGAAGTCCCAGAAGACCGCGCCCTCGGTGCCGTGCACCTCGAAGCCGTAGTTGTTCTGCTCGCCGACCGAGACCCGGCAGGCCTCCAGCACCCCGCGCGCGCCGGAGGCGAAGCGCAGCAGGCAGTTCACGTAGTCCTCGTTCTCGACCGGGCCGAGGTCGCCGCCGGCGGCGCGGGAGTGGCCGGCCGTGGCGCCGGCGGGACGGGCCCGCTCGGGCAGGAAGATCGCGGTGTCGGCGGTCAGGGAGGCGATGTCGCCGAGCAGGAAGCGGGCCAGGTCGACGCCGTGCGAGGCCAGGTCGCCGAGCACCCCGCTGCCCCCGCGCTCCCGTTCGTACCGCCAGGTCAGGGCCCCCTCGGGATGGGCGGCGTAGTCGCTGAACAGCCGGATGCGGACGTGCGTGACCCGGCCGATCCCGCCGGAGGCGATCAGTTCCCGGGCCGCCTCCACGGCGGGCGCGTTGCGGTAGTTGAAGCCGACCGCGCCCTGGACCCCCGCCTTCGCGACCGCGTCCGCGACCGCGCGGGCGTCCTCGGCGCTCAGACCGACCGGCTTCTCGATCCAGAGGTGCTTGCCCGCCTCGGCCATCGCGACGCCGATCTCGCGGTGCAGGAAGTTCGGGGCGGTGACGCTGACGGCCCTCACCCTCGGATCGGCGGCCACCTCGCGCCAGTCGCGGGTCGCCGCGGCGAACCCGAACTGCGCCGCGGCCTCCTCGGCCCGGCCCGGCACCTCCTCGGCGACGCACACGAGTTCCGGACGCAGGGCGAGGTGCGGGTAGTGGTGGAGCACGCGGGCGTACGCCTGGGTGTGCACCCGTCCCATCCAGCCGAATCCGATGACGGCGACACCGAGCGTATCCACCATGAGAGCCCTTCTTGGACCGTTCCAGGATCTGTCCACGTCACCCTGATCGGCTGTGACCAGGGGTGTCAAGGCTTTGACAGGAGGACGGGCGGCGTGGAACGGTCCAACGCGTGAAACCGCCGACGATCCGTGATGTGGCCGCACGAGCCGGCGTGTCCAAGTCGCTGGTCTCCCTGGTGCTGCGCGGTTCGGACCGGGTGCGCCCGGAGAAGCGGGAGGCGGTGCTGCGGGCCGCGCGCGACCTCGGTTACCGGCCCAATACCGCCGCGCGCAGCCTGAGCGAACGGCGCGCCCTCCCCCCGGCTCCCGGCTCCGCCCGCGCAGGGACGGTCCCCCACCGGGATCCCGGTGCCTCGCCCCTGATCGGCGTCCTCCTCGACGACCTGCGCAACCCCTGGTTCGTCGACCTGCTCGACGGCCTCAACTCCCCGCTGCGCGCGAGCGGCCTGCGCATGCTGCTCGCCGACGCCCGCCTCAACCGCCGTACGGGCCGGGACCCGGCCGAGCCCTTCCTGGAACTCGGGGTCGAGGGCCTGGTCGTGGTCGGCACGCTGCCCGACCCGGCGGCGCTCGAAGCGGTCGCCGGGCGGATACCGGTGGTGCTGGCGGGCGGCCGGGAACCGGTGCCGCCCGGGGTGGACGTGGTCGCGGGCGACGACGAGCACGGCGCCCGGCTGGTCACCGAGCACCTCGTCGGCCTCGGGCACCGCCGCATCGCGCACGTCGCCGGGTACGGCGCCGTGGGCGAGCTGCGCCGGCGCAGCTTCGAGGTGACGATGGACCACCACGGCCTGGCGGACCGGGCGGTGGTGGAGCCCGGCGACATGACCGAGGAGGGCGGCTACCGCGCCGCCGTCCGGCTGCTGAACCGCCCCGACCGCCCCACCGCCGTCTTCGCCGTCAACGACCTCACCTGTGTGGGCGTCCTGTCGGCGGCCGAGGAACTGGGGCTGCGGGTCCCGCGGGACCTGTCGGTGGCCGGCTACGACGACACGAGCATCTCCCGGCTGCGCCACCTGTGGTTCACCACCGTCGACAACGCGGGCCACGAGGTGGGTCACCGCGCCGCCCGCCTCCTCCTCGACCGGCTCGAGGCGCCCGGCGGCGCCGGGGAACTCCACCTCGTGGCACCGGCGCTGGAGATCCGGGGGACCAGCGCGCCCCCGGCTGACGGCTGACGTCCGTGCGTCGGCCCCGTACCGCACGAGCGGGGACCCGGGACGCCGCGAGCAGAGACCCGGGACGCCGCGAGTGGGCGGACAAAATTGTTGACAATTCTGTTTCGCTAGTTTACGTTCGACAGGCACTCACTCAGGGAGAGCAACGATGCCGAACCAAGCCCGTCCGAACTCCGGGGAGCAGGCGAAGCAGTACGCGCTCGCGCAGCTGCGGCAGGCGATCCTGCAGGGCGAGATGGCGCCGGCCCAGCGGCTGGTGGAGAACGAGCTCGCCGAGCAGTTCGGAGTGACGCGGGCCAGCATCCGGGCGGCACTGATCGAGCTGGAGGCGCAGGGGCTGGTCGAGCGGATCCGCAACCGCGGCTCACGGGTGCGGGTGGTGACCGTGGAGGAGGCGGTCGCCATCACCGAATGCCGGATGGTGCTGGAAGGGCTCTGCGCGGCGAAGACCGCCGTGGCGGCGACCGACGAGCAGCTGGCCGAACTGGCCTCCCTGGGTTCGGCGATGACCAAGGCCGTGGCCGACGGCGAACCGCTCACCTATTCCGACCTCAACCACGAACTGCACGTCCGCGTGCGGGAGTTCTCCGGCCAGCGGACGGCCGTGGAGCTCCTGGAGCGGCTCAACGCCCAACTGGTGCGCCACCGCTTCCAGCTGGCGCTGCGGCCGGGGCGGTCGCAGCAGTCCCTGAACGAGCACCTGGCCATGATCGAGGCGATCGGGGCCAGGGACCCGAAGGCGGCCGAGGAGGCCGTCCGCGCCCACCTCGCCAGTGTGATCGAGGCACTGCGCGGCTGACCCCCGGCCCACCGCCCGGTACGGCCGCGCACACGCCCCGTGCGGGCAGAGCGCGCGCCGCGCCGCCCCCGCCGGGTTCCGGCGGACGTCCCTCCCGCCGCGTCCGCGGACCCGGCGACGCCCGCCCCCGGCGGATTCCGCGGCCCGGGCACCGCCCCCGCACCCGTCGCCGCCCCCGGTGCCCGCACCGTACGGTCGGGGCGCGGGGACGACGACGGGAAACGACGGGAAGCGGCGGGAAGCGGCGGAGGCGTCGGGGAACCATGGGGAACCATGGGGAACGAGGAGGAGTTCCGTGGCTGACGAGACGGTCGGCATCGTCGGTGCCGGCATCGTGGGCCTGGCCACCGGCCGGGAGATCGCCCTGCGCCGCCCCGGCACCAGGGTCGTGGTGCTGGAGAAGGAGCGGGAGGTCGCCGTCCACCAGACCGGACACAACTCCGGAGTGGTCCACGCCGGCCTCTACTACCCCCCGGGCAGCCTGAAGGCCGGCCTGTGCGTGCGGGGCGTGTCCCTGCTGCGCGAGTACTGCCGGGAGCGCGGGCTGCCCTACCGGGAGATCGGCAAGCTCGTGGTGGCGGTGCGCGAGGACGAACTGGGCCGCATGGAGAACCTCCACGAACGGGCCCGGAACAACCACGTGCCCGAACTGCGGAAGATCTCCCGGGAGGAGATCGGGGAGATCGAGCCGCACGCCGGCGGCATCGCGGCCCTGCACTCGCCGCGCACCGCGATCACCGACTACCGGGCGGTGGCCCGCGAGTTCGCCCGGGACATCGAGGCCTCGGGCGGCGAGGTCAGGCTCGGCTTCCCGGTCACCTCGGTCACCCCCGTCCCGGGCGGCATCGAGGTGACCGGCACACCGGTGGGGGCCTCCCGGGCCGACGCCCCGCAGAGGGTGCGCGTCGACCGGCTGATCCTCTGCGCCGGCCTGCACGCGGACACGGTGGCCCGGCTGGCCGGGGACGGCGGCGAACCCCGGATCGTGCCGTTCCGCGGCGAGTACATGCTGCTCAGGCCGGACCGCACCCACCTGGTCAACGGCCTCGTCTACCCGGTCCCCGACCCCCGCTACCCCTTCCTCGGCGTGCACTTCACCCCCCGGGTCGACGGCTCCGTCGAGGTCGGCCCGAACGCCGTCCTGGCCCTGGCCCGGGAGGGGTACAGCCTCGGCAGGGTCTCCCCGCGGGACCTCGCCGGCCTGGCCGTCCACCCCGGCGTCTGGCGCATGGCCGCCCGGCACTGGCGGACCGGCGTCAAGGAGTACCGGAGCTCCCTGTCCAAGGCGGCCTTCATGAAGGAGGCCGGGCGGTACGTGCCCGAGGTGGGCGCCGACGACGTCGTCCGCGGCGGCGCCGGCGTCCGCGCCCAGGCCCTGGACCGGGACGGCACCCTCGTCGACGACTTCCGCATCCACACCGCGGGCCGCGTCACCGCGGTCCGCAACGCGCCCTCCCCGGCCGCCACGGCCAGTCTGGCGATCGCCGAGCACATCGTCGACGCCGTGTACGGCGGCCGGAACGGCCTCTGACCACCCGGCGCACGCCCGGCGGGCCCCGCGGCCCTCACCGTGGCCGTGGCGGCGGAACCGGTGCCGTCGCGCGAGGAGGGGACCGGCGTCCGGGTGCGCCCGCATGGGGTAATGTTGATCCCCGTGATCACGCGGCTCGCCGCGTGCACCGCACCGGGACGTGGCGCAGCTTGGTAGCGCACTTGACTGGGGGTCAAGGGGTCGCAGGTTCAAATCCTGTCGTCCCGACGGTGGGAGAGGTCCCCACGGGCGAGAGCCCGTGGGGACCTCTCGTCGTCCGGGGCCGTCAGCGCGTCGCCGCGTCGACCAGCGCTCCCAGGGCCGAGGCCAGCCGGGACAGGCCCGGCCCCGCCGGCCCGCCCGGCTCGCTCATGTAGGTGTCCCGGCGGATCTCCACCATCAGCGCGGTCACCTCGGCCCGCTTCCCGTAGAACTCCAGCGGCACGTACGTCCCGGCGAACGGGCTGTCCAGCCCCGTCTCCCCGCACGGCGCGAACGCCTCGCGGGCCGCGTCGAGCAGCTCCGGCGGGGTGTGGAAGGGGTCCGTGCCCAGGCAGACCGCGGGCCGCGGCCCCTCGCCGTGCAGCTCGTAGGGCAGGGCCGCGCGGGGGTAGGAGTGCACGTCGATGATCACGGCCCGCCCGGTCGCGGCGAGCCGTCCGGTGACCGCCTCCGTCATCGCCTCCGCGTACGGACGGAAGTACCGCTCGATCAGCGGCCCGGCGTCGTACCCGTCGGGCCGCAGCACCTCCTCGTGCGTGGTCCGGGTGTAGACCGCGCCCATCCCGACGGCGAGCATCTCCTCCCGCTCGTCCGGGAACCGCTCGGGATCGACCACCAGCCGGGACAGCCGGTTCACGAACCGCCACGGCGTGCGCCCGGCCGCGCGGGCCGCCGCCTCGGCCAGCTCGGCCGTGTGCGCGTCGGTGATGTGGTCCAGCTCCCGCTCCAGCCCGGCGTCGTCCAGGACGATCCCGGACCGCACGGCGGCCGGTATCTCCCGCGAGGAGTGCGGTACGTGGAGGATCACGGGCGAGTCCGCGTCGCCGGGGAGGAGGGCGAAGGACGGCGGGACATCGGTCATGCGGCTGCTCCGGAGGTGTGGTCGGTGGTGCACGGCATCAAGGTGCCACACGGCACTGACAACGCCTCCGCCCCGGTCCCGCCGTCCCCGCTCCCTACGGCAGCAACTCCCGCACCAGCGCGCCGACCTGCTCGGCCTCCAGGAGGAAACCGTCGTGCCCGTACGGCGACTCCAGGAGTCTGAGCCGGTCGGCGCCGGGTATGCGGGCGGCCAGCTCGGCCTGCTGGGACGGCGGGTAGAGGCGGTCGGAGTCGACGCCGGCCACCAGCGTGCGCGCGGTCACCCGGCGCAGGGCGGCACGGACACCGTCCCGGCCGCGTCCCACGTCGTGGCCGTTCATCGCCTCCGTCAGGACCACGTAGCTGGCCGCGTCGAACCGGCGGACCAGCTTGGCCGCGTGGTGGTCGAGGTACGACTCGACCTGGTACCGGCCGCCCTTCCACGGGTCCTCCGCGCCCTGCGGCGCCCGGCCGAACCGGGCGGACAGCTCCGGCTCGCTGCGGTAGGTGACGTGCGCGATGCGGCGGGCGAGCCCCAGCCCCTCGTGCGGGCCGCGGCCGGTGTCGTGGTAGTCGCCGCCCTGCCAGTGCGGGTCGTTGCGGATGGCGTGCAGCTGGAGGGAGGACCAGGCGATCTGCTCGGCGCTCGCCGCCGCCGTCGTGGCGAGCAGCAGCAGCGCCTCCACCCGTTCCGGGTACGACACCGCCCACTCCACGGCCCGCATCCCGCCCATCGAGCCGCCGACCACCAGCGCCCACCGCTCGATGCCGAGGGCGTCGGCCAGCCGGGCCTCGGCGGCGACCTGGTCCCGCACGGTCAGGTACGGGAACGCGCCGCCCCAGCGGCGCCGCCCGCCGGGGCGCGGCGAGGCCGGCCCCGTGCTGCCCTGGCAGCCGCCCAGCACGTTCGGGGCGACGACGAACCAGCGGTCGGTGTCCAGCGCCCGCCCGGGCCCGATCAGGCCGTCCCACCAGCCCGGCGTGGGATGACCGGGTCCGGCGGGTCCCGCCGCGTGGCTGTCGCCGGTGAGGGCGTGCAGCACCAGCACGGCGTTGGACCCGTCCGGTGCCGGCCGCCCCCACGTCTCGAACGCCAGCCTGGCGCCGGGGAGTTCGCCGCCCGCCTCCAGGGGCAGGGGCTCACCGAGCGGGTGCCACCGGCGCCGGCCGGGCGGGTCCCCCTCCTGCCAGGCCCCGGTGGCCGGCGGGAGGGGGAGCGGGGCCCCGGTGGGAAGGACGGTGCTCAGGAGGCCTCCTTGGCCGCGCGGAACCCGGCCTCCAGGTCGGCCCTGAGGTCGGCGAGGCTCTCGATGCCGACCGAGAGCCGCACCAGGCCCGGTGCGGTTCCGGTCGCCGCGAGCTGCTCCTCGTTCAGCTGGCTGTGGGTGGTGGACGCCGGGTGGATGATCAGGCTGCGCACGTCGCCGATGTTGGCGAGGTGGCTGAACAGCTCCACCCCGTCCACGAACCGCTTGCCCGCCTCGACACCGCCCTTCAGCTCGAAGGAGAACACCGCGCCGGCACCGCGGGGCAGGTACGTCCGCGCCGCCTCGTGCCAGCGGTTGGACGGCAGGCCCGGGTAGTGCACCGCCGCCACCTCGTCGCGCTGCTCCAGCCACTCGGCCAGCGCCTGAGCGTTGGCCGTCTGCCGCTCCATGCGCAGGCTCAGCGTCTCCACGCCCTGCAGCAGCAGGAACGAGGAGTGCGGGGAGATCGCCGGACCGAGGTCGCGCAGCAGCTGGACCCGCAGCTTGACCGCGAACGCGCCGGGGCCGAGCGCCGGCCAGTACCGCAGGCCGTGGTAGCTGGCGTCGGGCTCGGTGAAGTCCGGGAACCGCTCGGCGTGCGCGCCGAAGTCGAAGGTCCCGCCGTCCACGACCACGCCGCCGATCGTGGTGCCGTGCCCGCCGAGGAACTTGGTCGCCGAGTGCACCACGATGTCCGCGCCGTGCTCGATCGGACGCAGCAGGTAGGGCGTGGGCACCGTGTTGTCCACGATCAGCGGCACGCCCGCGGCGTGCGCCACGTCCGCGACCGCCCGCACGTCGAGCACGTTGTTCCGCGGGTTGCCCAGGGTCTCGGCGTAGAGCGCCTTGGTGCCGGGCCGGACGGCCGCGCGCCAGGCCTCGACGTCGTCGGGGTCCTCGACGAAGGACACCTCGATGCCGAACTTCGGCAGGGTGTGCCGGAACAGGTTGTACGTCCCGCCGTACAGCGAGGCGGCCGAGACGATGTGGTCGCCGGCCCGGGCCAGCGTCAGGAGGGCCAGCGTCTGGGCGGCCTGGCCCGAGGCCAGGGCCACCGCGGCCACCCCGCCCTCCAGCGCGGCGACCCGCTGCTCGAAGACGTCCTGGGTGGGGTTGTGGATGCGGGTGTAGATGTTCCCCGGCTCCGCCAGCGAGAAGACGTCGGCGGCGTGCCGGGTGTCCCGGAACACGAACGAGGACGTCTGGTAGATGGGCGTGGCCCGTGCCCCGGTCGTGGGATCGGGTTCGGCGCCGGCGTGGACCTGCTTCGTCTCGAACGACCAGGCCGGCGCGGCGGGGCCGGCGGGCGTCCCCTCGGGCGTGTCGGCGGTACCGGGTTCGGTGGGCTGGCTCATGGTGCTCCTCGTGCGCGGTGCGGGCGCGCGGACCGCGGCGGGCGCGCGGGTCCGCGGACGTGCCCGTCGGATGCGGGGGCGTGCCGGACGTCCCCGGGGGCGGGTGCCGGGAGGACGTCGTGCCGACGCGGGGCGTCGGCTTCCGGCACGTTCTGTCGGGCCGGTGACACGTGCCGTGGCGGCGCGTCACCGCCACGATGGTAGGACGAGGCGCATGCGAAATGAGACGGCGTCTCAGTAGGTGGGCGCTTTCTTCATACCCCGTTCACGAACGCGCGGGGACCGGGGCACGCCCCGCCCGGACCGGCCGGCGGGGAGCCGCGGACACGGCTCCGGGGGGGGGGGGGGAGGGGGGGGGGGGGGGGGGGGAGGGGGGGGGGGGGGGGGGGTGTCTGCTCGAGGAGACCATCACCCTTCTT
>NZ_JBVITR010000039.1:10031-16105 GCF_055574875.1 Streptomyces sp. NPDC034670 | reverse complement strand
AGGTGGGTTTTTTCTTCGCCCCCTTTCCACAACCCCGGGGGGATTGGGCCCCCCCCCTCCGGGCCTGCCGGGCGGGGACCCGCGACCCTGCCCCCCCCCCGCCCGCAGGACCCGGCCGGGGCGGAGCGCGAGGAGCCCGGGGGCGGTGCGCGTCAGCTCAGGGACGCCAGCGCCTCGTTCCAGGTGGCGGACGGACGCATGACCGCGGCGGCCTTGGCCGGGTCGGGCTGGTAGTAGCCGCCGATCTCGACCGGCTTGCCCTGGACGGCGATCAGCTCGTCGACGATCTTCTGCTCGTTCGCGGCGAGCGTCTCGGCGAGCGGGGCGAAGGCCTTCGCCAGGTCCGCGTCGTCGGTCTGCCGGGCCAGCTCCTGGGCCCAGTACAGGGACAGGTAGAAGTGGCTGCCGCGGTTGTCGATGCCGCCGACGCGGCGGGTCGGGGACTTGTCCTCGTTGAGGAAGGTCGCCGTGGCGCGGTCGAGGGCGTCGGCGAGGACCTTGGCGCGGGCGTTGCCCGTGGCCTCGGCGTACTGCTCCAGGGACGGCACCAGCGCGAAGAACTCGCCGAGCGAGTCCCAGCGCAGGTAGTTCTCCTTGACCAGCTGCTGCACGTGCTTGGGCGCGGAGCCGCCCGCACCCGTCTCGAACAGGCCGCCGCCCGCCATCAGCGGGACGACCGACAGCATCTTGGCGCTGGTGCCCAGCTCCAGGATCGGGAACAGGTCGGTCAGGTAGTCGCGCAGTACGTTGCCGGTGACGGAGATGGTGTTCTCGCCGCGGCGGATGCGCTCCACCGACAGCTTGGTCGCCTCCACGGGGGACAGGATGCGGATGTCCAGGCCCTCGGTGTCGTGCTCCGGCAGGTACTGCTTCACCTTGGCGATGAGGTTGGCGTCGTGGGCGCGGGTCTCGTCCAGCCAGAAGACGGCCGGGTCGCCGGTGGCGCGGGCGCGGGTGACGGCGAGCTTCACCCAGTCGCGGATCGGGGCGTCCTTGGTCTGGCAGGCGCGGAAGATGTCACCGGCGGACACGGCCTGCTCGATGAGGACGTCGCCGGCCTGGTCGACCAGGCGGACGGTGCCGGTGGCGGGGATCTCGAAGGTCTTGTCGTGGCTGCCGTACTCCTCGGCCTTCTGCGCCATCAGGCCGACGTTCGGGACCGAGCCCATGGTGGACGGGTCGTAGGCGCCGTTGGCGCGGCAGTCGTCGATCACGGCCTGGTAGACACCGGCGTAGCTGGAGTCCGGCAGGACGGCGAGGGTGTCGGCCTCCTGGCCGTCGGGGCCCCACATGTGGCCGGAGGTGCGGATCATGGCCGGCATGGAGGCGTCCACGATGACGTCCGAGGGGACGTGCAGGTTGGTGATGCCCTTGTCGGAGTCGACCATGGCCAGCTCCGGGCCCTCGGCCAGCTCGGCGTCGAAGGACGCCTTGATCTCGGCGCCCTCGGGCAGGTTCTCCAGGCCCTTGTAGATGCCGCCCAGGCCGTCGTTCGGGGAGAGGCCGGCCGCGGCGAGCTTCTCGCCGTACTTCGCGAACGTCTTCGGGAAGAAGGCGCGCACCACGTGGCCGAAGATGATCGGGTCGGAGACCTTCATCATCGTGGCCTTCAGGTGCACGGAGAACAGCACGCCCTCCTGCTTGGCGCGGGCGACCTGCGCGGTCAGGAACTCGCGCAGCGCGGCGACCCGCATCACGGAGGCGTCGACGACCTCGCCCTTGAGGACGGGGACGGACTCGCGCAGCACGGTGGTGGTGCCGTCGTCACCGGCCAGCTCGATGCGCAGGGCGCCGTCCTCGGCGATGACGACCGACTTCTCGGTGGAGCGGAAGTCGTTCTCGCCCATGGTCGCCACGTTGGTCCTGGACTCGGGGGTCCAGGCGCCCATGCGGTGCGGGTGGGTCTTGGCGTAGTTCTTCACCGAGGCGGGGGCGCGGCGGTCGGAGTTGCCCTCGCGCAGCACCGGGTTCACGGCCGAGCCCTTGACCTTGTCGTAGCGGGCGCGGATCTCGCGCTCCTCGTCGGTCTTCGGGTCGTCCGGGTAGTCCGGCAGCGCGTAGCCCTGGCCCTGCAGCTCGGCGACGGCGGCCTTGAGCTGCGGGATCGACGCCGAGATGTTCGGCAGCTTGATGATGTTGGCCGCGGGGGTCTTGGCCAGCTCGCCGAGCTCGGCGAGGGCGTCCGGGATGCGCTGGTCCTCGGTCAGGTACTCCGGGAACACGGCGATGATGCGTCCGGCCAGCGAGATGTCGCGCGTCTCCACGGCGACGCCCGCCTGCGAGGCGTACGCCTGGACCACCGGCAGGAAGGAATACGTCGCCAGGGCCGGGGCCTCGTCAGTGTGCGTGTAGATGATGGTCGAGTCAGTCACCGGGTGCTCCGCTCCACGTCTGCAACATTGCTCGACATCAAGATATCCCGTGACCGGCCGCGGCTCGACAGGGGTCCGCACCCACTTCGGGCCAGACCTCCGCGGGGCTCCCGGCGGGCGGCCCCGGAGGCGCGTCGGCCGGATGCCCGGGCCGGGCGCGCCGGGCCGAGGGGGCCCGCCGGCCCGGCGGGGCGCGCCGCCCGGGAGCGGTCGTGCGGTTGCGGGGCGCGGCCGGACGGCCCCGCCCCGCCGAGGCCCCGCGGCCCGGTCAGATCGGCGTGGCCGCGGTCATGTCGTCCGGCTCCCTCTCGGTGCCGCGCTGCTGCGGGATGACCACCGTGCCCTGCTGGAGCGCCACCGTCCGCGCGGGCGACGGGATCCGGATGCCCTCGTCGCGGTAGCGCCGGTGCAGGCGCTTGATGAACTCGTGCTTGATCCGGTACTGGTCACTGAACTCGGCGACGCCCAGGATGACGGTGAAGCCGATGCGGGAGTCGCCGAAGGTGTGGAAGCGCACCGCCGGCTCGTGCTCCGGCACGGCGCCGGTGATCTCGGTCATCACCTCGGTGACGACGTCCCTCGTCACCCGCTCGACGTGCTCCAGGTCGCTGTCGTACGACACCCCGACCTGCACCAGGATGGTCAGCTTCTGCTCGGGGCGCATGAAGTTGGTCATGTTCGTCTTCGCCAGCTGCGCGTTGGGGATGACCACCAGGTTGTTGGACAGCTCGCGGACGGTCGTCTGGCGCCAGTTGATGTCCTCGACGTAGCCCTCCTCGCCGCTGCTCAGCCGGATGTAGTCACCGGGCTGCACGGTCTTGGAGGCGAGGATGTGGATGCCCGCGAAGAGGTTGGCGAGCGTGTCCTGCAGCGCGAGCGCGACCGCCAGACCGCCGACGCCGAGGGCGGTGAGCAGCGGGGCGATGGAGATGCCCAGCGTCTGCAGCCCCACCAGGAAGCCGATCGCCAGGACCAGGATCCGGGTGATGTTCGTGAAGATGGTGGCCGAACCGGCGACGCCGGAGCGGGACTGGGTGACCGAGCGCACCAGGCCGGCCACCACCCGCGCCGCCGACACCGTCGCGGCGAAGATGACCAGCACCGTCAGGACCTGGTTGACGTTGTGCTGCACGGTGCGGGTCAGCGGCAGCGCCGCCGCCGCGGAGGCCGCGCCGCCCGCGAGCGCCGCCCACGGCACGACCATGCGCAGCGCGTCCACGAGGACGTCGTCCCCGCGCCAGCTGGTGCGTGCGGCGTGCCGGCCGAGCCAGCGCAGCAGCATCCGCAGCAGGAACGCCGCCAGCAGGCCGGCGGCGAGGGCGATGCCGGCGTGCACCAGATCGTCCACGGTGAGCGCGCGGGTCACCGCCCACCTCCGGCGAACACCCTGGCCGAAGGCGGTATGTGAAGTCGTGTCACGTGTCGTCACCTGCTCGTTTTCCGGTAAGTGGGGTGTGCCGGACCCGTTCTGACCCGCGGTCGGCACGCCCGCACATCCTGCCGCATCCGCGCGGTCCGTCCGCACCGTCCCCGCGGGGGCCCGCCGCCGCGGAACCCGCCCGCCCCGCCGCCCGACCGCCTCCGGCCGCCCGGCGTCACCGCTCCCGGCCGCGGCGGCGGGCGGAGGAGCCGCCCTTGACCTCAACCTTGGTAGAGGTCCTAGGTTCCCCTCCATGAGCATGGAGACCACAGCGTGGACGCAGCTGCACAGCGTCGTGAACGCCCAGGACGAGCGCCGCCCCTTCGCGCGGGCGACGCTCCGGCGCATCGGCGCCTTCGCACGCCCGCACCGCCGCCGTATGACCCTGTTCGTGCTGCTCGGCACGGCGACCGCGCTGCTGGCCGTCGCCACGCCCGTCCTCGCCGGGCGCGTCGTGGACACGATCGTGTCCGGCGGCGACGAGGCCGTGGTCGTCCGCCTGGCCCTGCTCATCGCGCTGATCGCGGTGGCCGAGGCGGCCCTCGGCATCCTCGGCCGCCGGCTGTCGGCGGCGCTCGGGGAGGACCTCATCCTCGATCTGCGGACGGCGGTCTTCGACCACGTGCAGCGCATGCCGGTCGCGTTCTTCACCCGGACCCGTACGGGAGCGCTCGTCTCCCGCCTCAACAACGACGTCATCGGCGCCCAGCGGGCCTTCAGCACCACCCTGTCCACCGTCGTCGGCAACCTGGTCACCCTGCTGCTCACCCTCGCCGTGATGCTCGCGCTGTCCTGGCAGATCACCCTGCTCGCCCTGGTGCTGCTGCCGGTCTTCGTGGTCCCGGCCCGGCGCATGGGCCGCCGCATGGCCCGGATGCAGCGCGAGGCCGCCGCCCTGAACGCGGCCATGGGCACCCGGATGACCGAGCGCTTCTCCGCGCCCGGCGCCACCCTGGTCAAGCTCTTCGGCCGCCCGGAGCAGGAGTCGGAGGAGTTCGCGGAGCGCGCCCGCCAGGTCCGCGACATCGGCGTGCGGACCGCCACGGCCCAGACGGTGTTCATCACCGCCCTCACCCTGGTCTCCGCCCTCGCGCTGGCCCTGGTCTACGGACTCGGCGGCCTGCTCGCCCTGCGCGGCGCCCTGGAGCCGGGCGCGATCGTGTCGCTGGCCCTGCTGCTGACCCGCCTGTACGCGCCGCTGACCTCGCTGGCCGGGGCACGGGTGGAGGTGATGAGCGCCCTGGTCAGCTTCGAGCGGGTCTTCGAGGTGCTGGACCTGAGGCCCCTGATCGAGGAGAGGCCCGGCGCGCGCGAGGTCCCCGACGGACCCGTCTCCGTCGAGTTCGACGACGTCCGCTTCGGCTACCCGGCCGCCGACAAGGTCTCCCTGGCCTCCCTGGAGGAGGTCGCCTCCCTGGACACCAGGGGCGGCACCGAGGTCCTGCACGGCGTCTCCTTCCGCGCCGAACCGGGGCGGACCGTCGCCCTGGTCGGTTCCTCCGGCGCCGGCAAGTCGACCGTCGCGCAGCTGCTGCCGCGGCTGTACGACGTCGACGCGGGCGCCGTGCGCGTGGGCGGCGTCGACGTCCGGGACCTGACCGCCGCCTCGCTGCGCGACACCATCGGGATGGTCACCCAGGACGGCCACCTCTTCCACGACACCGTCCGCGCCAACCTGCTGCTGGCCCGCCCGGAGGCGGGCGAGCCCGAGCTGTGGGACGCCCTGCGCCGGGCCCGTCTCGACGACCTCGTGCGGTCCCTGCCCGACGGCCTGGACACCGTGGTCGGCGAACGCGGCTACCGGCTCTCCGGCGGCGAACGCCAGCGCATGACCATCGCCCGGCTGCTGCTGGCCCGGCAGCGGGTCGTCATCCTCGACGAGGCCACCGCGCACCTGGACAACACCTCCGAGGCGGCCGTGCAGGAGGCCCTCGCGGAGGCGCTGGAGGGCAGGACGGCGCTCGTGATCGCCCACCGCCTGTCCACCGTCCGGACCGCGGACCTCATCCTGGTGGTCGAGGACGGCCGCGTCGTGGAACGCGGCACCCACGAGGAGCTGCTGGCGGCCGGCGGCCGCTACGCCGAACTGCACCGCAGCCGGTTCGCCCCCCGGCAGGCGGACCACGACCGGGATCCGGGCCGGGAACGGGACGGGGCCCGGGACCGGGACCCCGAGCGCGACCGGACCCCCGACGGGGAGCGCGGCGCACCGGCGGCGGCGTAGGGGGCTTCGTTTTTTCTCCGGGCGGGGCCGAGACAGGCTAACCGTACTAACACGGAAG
>NZ_JBVITR010000039.1:0-10021 GCF_055574875.1 Streptomyces sp. NPDC034670 | reverse complement strand
TCTGGTGGGGGGGGGGGCGATTGTCCTTTCGTATCTCTCCTTTCCCTCCTCCCCCCCCCCCCCCCCCCCCCCCCCCCCCCCCCCCCCCCCCCCCCCCCCCACGCCCCGGCCGGAGCCGCCCGGTGGCGCACGGCCGGCCCGCCGCACGGCGCCGCCGCCCGCCCCGGGACGGGACGGACGGCGGCGCTCCGTGCGGACGGGGCGGCTCCCCGCTCGGGAGCCGCCCGGTGGTCACACCCGCTTGCCGGTGGCCTCCTTGCCGGTGACCTCGGCCCGGGACGGGCGCTCCCCGGCGCCGGACCTGCCGCGCCCGGAACCGGCGCGCTTGCGGCCCCGGTCCCGGCCGCCCTTGTCACCGCGGGAGTGCGCGTCGAGCTCGATGGCGAGCGGCGAGGCGGTCAGGACCGACGAGTACGTGCCCACCAGCATGCCGATCAGCAGGGCGAGCGCGAAGTCGGTGAGCGAGTCACCGCCCAGCAGGGCCAGCGCGGCCAGGATGAAGATCACACCGATACCGGTGTTGACCGTGCGGGGCACCGTCTGCAGGATCGCCAGGTTGGTCGACTGGGCCAGCGGCGCCTTGCGGTCCTTGGTCCACAGTTCCCGGACGCGGTCGAAGACCACCACGGAGTCGTTCACCGAGTAACCGATCACGGTGAGCAGGGCGGCCAGGAACACCCCGTCGATCGGCTTGCCCAGCCACGCGAAGATGCCGGTGAGGATCACCACGTCGTGCGCCAGGGTGGCGACCGCCGACGTGCCGAACATCCAGCGGAACCGGAAGGCGAGGTACAGCAGCTGGGCGCCGAGGGCCAGGCCCAGCGCGATCAGCGCGTTGCGGCGCAGCTCGTCGCCGAGGCTCGGGCCGATCAGCTCGTCGCGGACCTTCTCCGCCCCGCCGCCGACCTCGTCGATGGCCTCGGCCACCTGGACCGCCTCGGCGTTGCTCAGCTCCTCGGTGCGCACCGTGATCCCGTTGTCCCCGGAGGACTGCACGACGGCCTGCGGGAAGCCGGCGTCGGCCAGGGCCTCGCGGGCCCGGTCCGGGTCGACGGTCCGGGTGGTCGTGTACTCGATGAGCCGGCCGCCGGTGAACTCGACGCCGAAGTTCAGCCCGCGCACCACGATGCCGGCGCCCGTGATGACCAGCACGACGAGGGACACCAGCAGCCACCGGCGCGGACGGTGCATCAGCTGCGGGTTGCGGCGGGTGAGGTACGCGCGCACCCGGCCGATCGAGGCCAGACCGGTGATCTTGGGACGGCGGTGCACCCAGCGGCGCTCCACCGCGAACTCGGCCAGCACCCGGGTGATCACCAGGGCGCTGATCATGGAGGCGACGACACCGATGGCCAGGGTGACGCCGAAGCCCTTCACCGGACCGGAGGCGAGCAGGAACAGCAGCCCCGCCGCGATGAGCGTGGTGATGTTGGAGTCGGCGATCGCGCTGAAGGCGCCCTTGAAGCCGGCGGTCAGGGCCGAGCGGCCGCTGGGCCGGTTGCGCTTGCCGTACTCCTCGCGTGCCCGTTCGAAGACCAGCACGTTGGCGTCGACGGCCATGCCGATGGCCAGGACGAAACCGGCCAGGCCCGGCAGGGTCAGCGTCGCGCCGAGCCCCGCCAGGGCGGCGTAGGAGATCACGCCGTAGCAGGCCAGGGCCACGGTGGCCAGGAAGCCCATGAGCCGGTAGACGACGATGATGAACAGCGCGGTGAGCGCGGTGCCGAGGACGGCGGCGTAGGCGCTCGACTTGATGGCCTCGGCGCCCAGCGTCGGGCCCACGGTCCGCTGCTCCACCGTCTCGACCGGCACCGGCAGCGCGCCGCCCTCGACGAGCAGGGCCAGCTCGCGGGCCTCTTCGCTGCTGAAGGAGCCGGTGATCTGCGTGGACCCGCCGGCGATGCCGACGTTGCAGGAGACGGACGGGTCGACCTGCGGCGAAGAGATGATCTTGTTGTCCAGCACGATCGCGACGCGGCGCTTGGGGTCGCCCGCGGGGTTGCAGGCGGCCTCGCCGGTCAGCTTGGCCCAGCCCTTGTCGTCCTTGAAGTCCACGGTGACGTGCCAGCCGGCGCCGCTCTGCTGGTCGAACTGGGCGTCGGCGCCCTCGACGTCCTTGCCGGTGAGCCGCGCGGCGCCCAGCCGGAGCCGCTCGCCGGCCTCGTCGGCCAGGACCTGCTCGCCCTTCTCGGGCTTGGTGTCCGCCGCGGCGGGGCCGAGCACCGGGTGGACGGAGAGCTGCGCGGTGCGGCCGAGGACGTCGGCGGCCTTGCGCGGGTCCTGGACGCCGGGCAGCTCGACGATGATCCGGTTCTCACCGGAGCGGACGATGGTGGGTTCGGCGACGCCGAGGGCGTCGACCCGGCCGCGCAGCACCTCCAGGGTGCGGTCGGTGGCCTCGCCGTCGGCCTTGGCCGTGTCGGTGGAGCGGGTCTCCAGGACGATCTGGGTGCCACCGCGCAGGTCCAGGCCCAGGCGGACCGGGACGGTGACGGCGATGTACACGGACACCGCGATCACGGCGAGCGCGAACAACGCCCTGAAGCGGGCGGGACGTTTCACGAATGCCTCCAGCAGGCATGCCGCGGCCGGTGGGACGCGCGGCGGGGGGAGAGAAGGGATGCGGGAATCTCAGGCGCTGGAGTGCACGGGCGGTGCCCGGCCGAGGTCCGACGGCACGTGCGCGGCGTCGGTCGGGACGTGACCGGACACCGGTGCGGGCCGGGCCGGCCGGGGAGGGATGCGGGGGGCGGGCGGGGGCGCGGGGAGCGGCGGGCCGGCCGACGTCGTCCGCTCCCCGCCGTCGCGCTGCGGCCTGATGAAGACGGTGCCCGCGCCGACGTAGGCGTCGTCGGTGGACGGACGGGTGTCGGGCGGGTGCATCGCGGGGACGGGGGCCGGTGAGGACGCGGAAGGGGCGGACCGGGTGTCTCGGGTGAAACCGGGCACGAGGGTCAGCAGGACGGCGGCCAGGGTGGCGAAGGCCACACCGGTGTGGAACGGAAGGCGGGCGGCTGGACCCGTCCGGTCTGCGGTCAAGGCTCGACGAGTCCGGCGCGGATGGCGTAGCGGGTCAGGTCCAGGCGGTCCCGCAGACCCAGCTTGTGCAACAGGTTCTCCCGGTGGCGCTGCACCGTCTTGATGCTGATGAACAGCAGCTCGGCGATCTCCTTCGAGGAATGTCCCTCGGCGACCAGCTTCAGCACTTCCTCCTCGCGCGGGGTCAGCAATTGCTCAGGGGCTTCCTCACCGTCACGGACCCGGTCGAGGTAGTTGCGGATCAATGCGGTGACCGCGCCAGGATAGAGGAAGGGCTCGTCCCGCATCGCCGCGCGGCAGGCGGCGACCAGATCGCGGTCGGCGACGGACTTCAGCACGTACCCGCTCGCACCGGCCTTGAGCGCCTGGAACAGGTACTGCTCGTTGTCGTGCATCGTCAGCATCAGGATCCGCACGCCGGGGCGCACCGCGGCCAGCTCGCGCGCGGCCTGCAGGCCGGTGAGCCGGGGCATGGCGATGTCCAGCACGGCCAGGTCGACCTCGTGGGTGCGCGCCATGGCGATCGCCTCCGCCCCGTCGCCCGCCTCGGCGACCACCTCCAGGTCCGGTTCCCGGTCGAGGATGAGCCGGACGCCGCGCCGTACCAGGGCGTGGTCGTCGGCGAGCAGGATCCTGATCGTGGTCGGGTGGGTCTCGTGGCTCATGACTGCTTCCTGACGGCGGGCGCGGCCAGCCTGATCCTCGTACCGGTCGGTGTCGCGGGGGCGATGTCCAGTGTGGCCCCGATGAGCAGGGCCCGTTCCCGCATACCGCGGATTCCGGCACCTTCGTGGGCGGCTCCGATGCCGCGGCCGTCGTCGCTCACCTCGAGGACGACGGCGTCGCCGGCGCCCCGCAGGCTCACCGTGACGTTCCGCGCCTCGGCGTGCCGGGCGGCGTTGGTCAGGCCCTCCTGCGCGACACGGTAGATCACGAGTTCGGTCTCGTGGTCGAGCGGGGGAAGATCGGCGTCGAAGCGACGCGTCACGCGCAGCCCGGTGTGCGTGGCGAACTCGGTGGCGAGCGAGGTGACCGCGCTGACCAGGCCGAGGTCGTCCAGGACGCCCGGCCGCAGCCGGCGCACCAGGCGGCGCACCTCGTCCAGGCTCGCCCGGGTGATCTCCTGCGCCTGCTGGAGCTCCCCGCGCAGCGGTTCGGACGCCTCGTCGGAGGCCTGCTTCAGGGCCAGCAGGACGGCGGTCATGCTCTGCCCGACCTCGTCGTGCAGCTCATGGGCGATGCGGCGCCGCTCGGCCTCCTGGGCGAACAGGGCGCGGGCGCTGCTCGCGGCACGCTCCCGCTCCAGCCGCTCCAGCATCGCGTTGAACGTGCTGACGAGTTCGGTGACCTCGCCGCGCCCCCGTACGGGAAGGCGCTGACCGGGACGGAGCAGGTCGACGGTGCTCATCAGCCTGGTCACCCGGTCCAGTGGGGCGAGCCCGATGCGCAGCAGGGCCGCGTTGGCCACGAGCATCACGCCCAGGCCGCCCACGAGGATCACCGCCTCGGTCAGCAGCACCGGGACCGACACGGTCACCGGAGCCCACAGCAGCAGCGCGGTGGCCGCGCCCAGCACCACCGCGTTGAGGCCGAAGATCCGCCAGTAAAGGGACACGGAGGTCACGCCTTCCTCTTCCTCGTCAACCTCTACTGTCGGTCACCGTGCCGTCCGGTGCGGCCGCGGCCCCCGGTCCCGGTGGGCAGCGGCCAGCGTGCACGACCCCCCTGCCCCCGGTCCATGGGCCCCGCGGCCCATTTCCGGCGGTCCACCGGACCCATGCCGCACCGGGTGGGTCCTGTGACCCCGCACAGATGGGTACCGCGCCCGATGGGCGGGGGGCAAGGCAACGGCGATGGTGGGAGCATCACCCGTCCGTTTGCCTGGAGGACCTCCCGTGTCGATCGACCTGCCCCGCGCCGAACTGCGCCCCGACCACCCCGCCGCCGACGAGATCCGTCAGCGCCTCGAGCACGCCCGCAGTACGCGCCTCGCCCAGCTCAAGGCCCTGGACGAAACAGGGCAGAGCGCCGAGGACCACCTCATGTCCAACCAGCGGGAAGCCATCCAGCGCGCCCTCAAGGAGATCGAGGAGGCCTTCGCCCGCCTCGAGGACGGCACCTACGGGACCTGCCTCGGCTGCTCGAAGCCGGTGCCGCCGGAGCGGCTGGAGATCCTCCCGCACACCCCGCACTGCGTGACCTGCCAGAGCCGCGCGGCCTGACCGCGCCCTTGATCCGTTCCCCCCTCCCGCTTAACCCAAGGGGTGAAGTGGTGGCCCACCAGACCATCGGTGAGCGCGGGGGGGGGGGGGGGCCCCCCCCCCCCCCTCCCCCCCCCCCCACCCCCCCCCCCCCCCCCCCCCTCCCCCCCCCCCCCCCCCCCCCCCCCCCCCCCCCCCCCCCCCCGCTGCGCGACAACCTGCACGAGCAGCGGCTGTTCCGCGAGGAGCAGCTGCGGCAGTTCGCCGCCGACTCCGCGTTCCCCGCCGACGCCACGCGCGACGCGGACGGGGAGGAGGCGCACGGCGCCGGCCAGATCGAGGTGCGCGTCAAACTCGCCGCCTCCGCCCGCATGGTGCTGGCCGACGTCGAGGCGGCGCTCACCCGGATGGACACGGGCACCTACGGCATCTGCCACCTGTGCCGCCGCCCCGTGCAGCGCGAACGCCTCCTGATAGTCCCGCAGGCCCGCTACTGCGCCCGCTGCCAGCAGGTGCGGGAGGCGGCGCGATGACCGCGCCACGGCCGGGGCGCGCCGCGCGCCCCGGACACCGGCAGTCCCACGGCCGTGGCCGCCTCCCCGGAGACCCGGCCGCGGCCACTGCCTTCCACCCGGAACCCGCGCCCGCGGGTCCGCCCGCACAGGAGGCTGTCCGATGACCGTGATACGGCGCCCGCGCCCGGCGACCGGGCGGCACGTCCCCTGGCCGCTGTGCCGCCGGTGCTCCGGGATCGCGCTCGACCTGGGGAGCGCCCGCACGCGCGCGTGGATCGCGGGACGGGGGATGGTGCTCGACGTGCCGACGGTGACGTTCCCGGGCAACGGCGCCCTCCACCCCATCCAGCGCGGCACCATCGTCGACACCCCGGGCACCGCCCGGATGCTCGACCGGCTGCTCGGACCCCGTCTGCCCCGCTTCGGCCGCCCCCTGGTCGTCGTCACGGCGCCGGTCCTGGACGGGCTCGCCTTCCGGACCGAGGCCCGGACGGCCGTCGAGATCCTCCGCCCGCGCGCCGTCCTGACCGTCCCGGGCGCGCGGGCGGTGGCTCTGGCCGCCGGCGCCGACGACACCCGGCCGCTGCTGGTCGTGGACATCGGCGCGCACCTCACCGAGGTCGTCCTGCTCGCCGAGGGCGCGGTCACCGACGCACGCCGCACCGCGCTCGGCACCGGCGACCTGACCGACGACACGGCCCCGGAGCAGCTCACCGACGCCGTGGTCGACATGGTGACGGCGATGCTGCGGCAGGACCGCACCTCCCTGACCCGCACCGCCCTGCGCCGCGGGATCCTCCTGGCCGGCGGGGGCGCCCTGCGCCCCGACATCACCCAGGGCCTGCCCGGCCGGCTCGGCTGCCCGGTGCAGCCGGTGCCGTCCCCGCACACCGCCGCCGTCCGGGGCGCCGCCAGCTTCCTGGCCGCGGAGCACCACCACCCCTCGGCCACCGGCACCGCCTGACCCGGCGCCCGGACCGGCCCCCTCCGTTCCCCCCACCTGCCGGCACGACCCGAGACCCCGGAAGGAGCGACGACGTGGCGGGCGAGACACCACCGGCACAGCAGCCACCCGGCCCGCCCCCACGCCCCCTGCTGTGGCGCTGGCGGCGCAACCCCCTGCGCCGCCGCACCGACGCGCTCCAGGCGTGGCTGGGCCTCGGACTGCTGCTCGCCGTCCTGGCCGTCGCACCCGTGGCCGCCGTCCTCGTGGCCGACGCCGCCCACCGCCACTACGAGGACACCGCCCGCCACCAGGCCCTGACCCGGTACGAGACCGCCGCGACCCTCACCCGGGACGCCCCGCGCCACCCGGAGCCGGGATCGGACGAGGAGAAGAACACCCGCTACCCGGTCGAGGTCCGCTTCACCACCCGGGAGGGGCGGACCCGGACGACGCGGGCGGAGGTCCCGCCGGGCCTGCCCGCCGGCAACGAGGTCCGCGTCTGGGTCACCACCGACGGCGAGGCGACCGAGCCGCCGCTGACGCGCGAGCAGGTCCGCAGCCGCAGCATGGGCTGGGCCCTCCTCGCCGCCATCGGCGTCACCCTCACCGGCGCCGCCGCCCACGCCCTGGCCACCCTCGTCCTGCGCCGCCGCAACCTGGCCGGCTGGGCCACCGCCTGGGCCGAGACGGCGCCGCGCTGGACGACACCCACCTGACCCGCCCGGCACGCCGGGCCCGGGCGCCACGCGGTCCGAGGGGAGCGGGGCACCGCGGCGCCGCTCCGGGCAGAAGCGGCCGCGACGCTCTCGTGAACTGCCGGAGTCGGGCAACGAATTCCGCGCCGCACCACTGCCTCCCGGGTTCCGGGCCGGGGCGGCGGCCGTTGCGCGGCACACTCGACCCTCACGTTGCCGACGCCGCGGCCCGAACGGCGGCGGAACCCGAGGGTCCGGGGGAAGACGGCATCAACAACCCGTAAAGATTGCCGGATTCTGGCAATGTGCCGTGGCCGGACCACATGAGAGCATGCCTCCGCGGGGAGGCCGTCGAGCGAAAGCGGGGACCCGATGGAATGGTTCGTGGGCCTCGGGATCGCGGGGCTGGTTCTGCTGCTGCTCTCGCTGGTCCTCGACGGGATCCTGGAGGGCGTCCTCGACGGCGCGCTGGACGGCGTGTTCGACGGGTGGCTGTCCCTGCCGGTGATCGCCGGGTTCGTGTCCATGCTCGGCTTCGGCGGCGCGATCGTGCTCAGCACGACGGAACTGGGGGCCGTGGGCGCCACGGTGACCGGTGCCGTGGCCGGGGTCGGCGCGGGCTGGCTGACGTGGCGGCTCAGCCGCGCCCTGATGCGGGACCAGCCCGGCGCCACGCCGCGGGGCGACGACCTCGTCGGCAGTTCCGGCTCCGTGGTGACCGCCATCCCCGCCGAGGGGTACGGCGAGGTGCTGGTGCACCTCGCCGGGCAGCCGCTGAAGCTGGCCGCGAAGTGTCCGGTGCCTGTGGCGCGGGGCACCGAGGTCTGGGTGGAGTCGGCGCTGTCCGCGACCTCGGTCGCGGTCCGGCCGGTCGAGCGCTGACCGGTACGCCGCCGCGGCCCGCCTCCTTCGGCGCTCCGCTCCTTCCCGCGTCCGTTCCCGATCCGATCCGAGCCGCCGTCCCCCGGGAGGGCTGAGGAGATATCACCAGCATGAGCCCAGTACTGATCGCCGTGGTGGGAGTCGTCGTACTCCTGGTCCTGCTGGCCCTCGTGGTGGTCACCCGCTACAAGGTGGCGGGACCCAGCGAGGCGTTCATCGTCACCGGACGGCGCGGCAAGAAGTCGACCGACCCCGAGACCGGCCGGGTCTTCACCGACAACAGCGGCCAGAAGGTCGTGGTCGGCGGCGGTGTCTTCGTCGTGCCGTTCGTCCAGCAGAAGTTCACCCTCGACCTGTCCAGCCGGCACATCCCGGTGGCCGTCCGGGGCGCGGTCACGCTGCGCGGGGTGAAGGCCAACCTGGAGGGTGTCGCCATCGTCAAGGTCGGCGGCACCGAGGACTCGATCCGCGCCGCCGCCCAGCGCTTCCTGCAGCAGCAGGAGGGCATCGTCGGATTCACCCAGGAGGTGCTGTCCGGCGCGCTGCGCTCCATCGTCGGCCGGATGTCGGTCGAGGACATCATCCGCGACCGCGCCGCCTTCGCCGGGCAGGTCGCGGAGGAGGCCGAGGCCAGCCTGTCCGGCCAGGGCCTGGTGCTGGACGCCTTCCAGATCCAGGACATCAGCACCGAGGGCTCCTACCTGGAGGACCTCGGCCGGCCCGAGGCGGCCCGCGCCAAGCAGGAGGCCGACATCGCCGAGGCCGTCGCCCGGCGCGCCTCCGAGCAGGCCCGCCTGAAGGCGGAGGAGGAGATCGCGATCGCCCAGCGCACCTTCGCGCTGAAGCAGGCCGAGATCAAGGCCGAGACGGACGAGGCCGCCGCGCGCGCCGAGGCCGCCGGCCCGCTCGCCGAGGCCGCCCGCCGGCAGGAGGTCCTGCAGGAGCAGGAGAAGGTCGCCGCCCGGCAGGCCGCGCTGACCGACCGCGAGCTGGACACCAAGGTCCGCAAGCCCGCGGACGCCGCCCGCTACCAGGCCGAGCAGGAGGCCGAGGCCCGCCGCATCGCCGCGGTCAAGGAGGCCGAGGCGGCGGCCGAGCGGGCCCGGCTCACCGGTGAGGGCGAGAAGGCGCAGCGCGCGGCGCTCGCCGACGCCGTGCGCATCGAGGGTGACGCGGAGGCCGCCGCCATCGCCGCCAAGGGCGCGGCGGAGGCCGAGGCCATGCACAAGAAGGCCGACGCCTTCGAGCGGTACGGCGACGCGGCGGTGCTCCAGATGCTGGTCGAGGTGCTGCCGCAGGTCGTCGGCAAGGCGGCCGAGCCGCTGGCCGCCGTGGACAAGCTGACCGTCATCTCCACGGACGGCGCGGGGCAGCTCCCGCGCACGGTCGCCGACAACGTCGCCCAGGGCGTGGAACTGCTCAGCTCCACCACCGGCGTCGACCTCGCGCAGCTCCTCCAGGGCCTCGCCCGGCGCAACACGCCGGAGGTGCCCGCTCCGGCCGAGCCGGCCAACGGGAAGGTCGACATCACCGAGTGACCCGAGCGGCCCGAGCGGCCCTTTCCCACCGCGGGGGGGGGGGGGGGGAGGAGGGGGCGGGGGGGGGGGGGGGGGGGGGGGGGGGGGGGGTGGGGGGGGGGGGGGGGGGGGGGGGGGGGGGGGGGGCCTTCGTCGCCTTCGGTGGCGGCGTGGACGGCCACGCGGCCGTGGAGACTGCCGGCACCGGCTCCCGCCCGGCCGCATT
>NZ_JBVITR010000038.1:50351-70577 GCF_055574875.1 Streptomyces sp. NPDC034670 | reverse complement strand
ATCCGCGGTCATCCGGCGCCGAGGCCGGCGTCGTCGACCTCGTCCTTGCCCTCGGCGCGGAGGACCTTGTTCAGCGGAGCGAGGTCGTAGATGCCCTTCAGCCGGGGCTTCTCCAGCAGCCCCGCCCGCACCGCGTGCTCCGCCTGGGCGCCGAGGGTGGCGGCCAGCGGGTCGTCCAGGAAGGTGATGGACTCCCAGGCCGGGTCGATGACCTCGGCGGGCAGCGCCTTGCCCGCCAGCTTCTCCAGCGCCGCGTTGGCGGAGGCCTTCGCCTTCTCCGGGTGGGCGTTGATCCACTCGTTGGTCCGCACCGAGCCGCGCAGCACGGCCTCGACGACGTCCGGGTGCTCCTTCAGGAACTTCTGCGACACGATGATGTTCGTGATCACGAACTTCCCGTCGGGCCAGAGGTCCGCCTCGTCGAGCAGCACCTTCGCGCCGTCGGAGACCAGCTTGGACGCGGTCGGCTCGGGCACCCAGGCGCCGTCGACGGAACCGGACCTGTAGGCGTCCGGGGTGGTCTTGTTGTCCGTGCGGACGACGGAGACGTCGCCCCTGCCGCTCTGCGCGTCGACCTTCCAGCCCTTCTGCGCGATCCAGTTGAGGAACGCGACGTCCTGGGTGTTGCCGAGCTGCGGCGTGGCGATCTTCTTGCCCTCGAGGTCGTCCAGAGTCTTGATCTTGTCCGGGTTGACGACGAGCCTCACGCCGCCGGAGGCGGAACCGCCGACGATGCGCAGGTTCTTGCCGTTCGACTTGGTGTAGCCGTTGATGGAGGGGGAGGGGCCGATCCAGCCGATGTCGAGGGAGCCGGCGTTCAGCGCCTCGATCTCGGAGGGGCCGGCGTTGAAGGTGGACGCCTTGAGCGTGGTGCCGCCGAGTTCCTTCTGCAGCAGGCCCTCCTGGACGCCGACCAGGGCGGTGGCGTGGGTGAGGTTGGGGAAGTAGCCGATCCTCACCTCGGCGGCGGAGAGCTTCTCCGCGTCCGCCGCGCCCTCGCTCCGCCTGCCGTCGTCGGTGGCTTCGGAACCGTAGCCGCAGGCGGTGAGCAGGAGCGGGAGCGCGGCTGCGACGGCGAGGGTGCGCAGGGCGGTGAACGGTCGTGCGACAGACACGGAGGTGTCCTCTCGGGAAAGGGGGACCGGGGCGAGGCCGGCGTACGGGCGTGGCTCATGGGCGTGCGCCTGCACGGCCGTCGGGCCGGCCTCCGGATGCGGGGAGGCGGCCGTGGCCTCGGTGGGCAGGTGCGGTGCGAGGAGCGGGCGGGCGCCGCCGGCCGCGGACGCGGTCCCGGCGGGGCCTCAGGCCGGCCGACAGATGGCGCTGGACGCGCGGCCGAAGTCGATGTGGCGGCGCGAGGTCAGCAGGGGGCACGCGACGACGGCGTACGGACGCGCGGTCATGGCCACCCCCTGCGGAACCCTAGTTTTCCTACCTGGCTGATAGGGATCGTGACAGAAAGCGGCCCCCACCCCAAGAGGCAGTTCATATGATGGACGTCACTCGCTCACAGGGTGAGAAGCCCCTGGCCGTGGGCGGGAATCAGGGATTCACCCAGGCCTTCGGGGCATCCGCCAACGCGGCCACCCCGGCGCATGGCGTTCAGGACGCTCTTCCAGGGCCTTGTGCGGGATGTCCTGAGCGCCGGCGATCGCCTCGGCCTCGAGCGACCCGCCGTCCCCGGACGACGCGAGTTGCAGCGCGGCGCGTACCGCGTAGTCCGCCCTGGCTGAGACCCGCATGCGGTCATTGTCCCGTACCGCCTCCGCCCGCCCTCCACCCGCGGTCGGGGGCGCGGAGACGGTGGTCAGCTCAGCGCCTGCGCGGCGTAGAGGACGCCCACGGCGGTGGCGAGTGAGCCCAGCAGCAGGCGCAGCCCGGTCTCGGGCAGCCGCGGCTGCAGCCGCGCGCCGAGACAGCCGCCGATCAGGCCGCCCAGCCCGCAGGCCAGCCCCAGGTACCAGTCGGGAGCCACGTCGCCGGCGCCCGCCGGGGACAGCAGCGCGAAGGCGCACGCGCCGGCCACGGACGTGACGAAGGTCGAGGCCAGCGCGGCGGGCGCCACCCGCGCGACGGACATGCCCCGCCCGACCAGCAGTGGCCCGAGCAGGGAGCCGCCGCCGATGCCGTAGATCCCGCCGACCACCCCGACGGCCAGGGCCAGTCCGGTCACGGCGCGCGGTGACGGCTCCGCGTCCTCGGCCGGCCGGGTGGGGCGGAGGGTGCGCCGGACGAGCCACAGCCCGAGCGGCACCAGAAGCACGGCGATCAGCAGCCGGAAGACGGTGGCCCCGGGGACGGCGAACACCCGTACGGCGGCGCCCACGACGACCCCGGGCAGGGTGCCGCTCACCAGACGGC
This sequence comes from Streptomyces sp. NPDC034670, assembly GCF_055574875.1. Classification (NCBI taxonomy): domain Bacteria; kingdom Bacillati; phylum Actinomycetota; class Actinomycetes; order Kitasatosporales; family Streptomycetaceae; genus Streptomyces; species Streptomyces sp. NPDC034670. Next base: position 68,216 of record NZ_JBVITR010000038.1, on the reverse strand, counting down.
GGGTCAGTGGGTCGCGCAGCAGGCCCGTGCGGTGGTGCCGCAGCAGCGCCCCGGGCCCGGCCACCACGTTGAACAGCAGGTTCGTCGGCGTGACCGCGGGGCTCGGCACCCCGAGGACGCTGAGCTGCACCGGCAGCAGGAACACCGCGCCGGACACGCCCGCGGGCGTGGTCGCCACCGAGATGACCAGGCCCGCGGCCAGTCCGGTGAGTGTGGTGGACCAGGTCACGACACGTCCTCGAAAAGGGTCCTGCCGGCCCGGCCCCGGGGGTCAGGCCGGCAGGACGAACGGGGGGTGGGCGCCGTTGAGGAAGTAGTCCCCGACGTCGCGCAGCCGGTGTGCGACGGGCTCGTACAGGGTGTGCGTCCTGGCGTTGCGCCAGAAACGGTCGAAGCCCAGCCGCGCGGACGCCGAGCGCGGGCCGACGATGTCGAGCGCGCGGGTGGTGGACTCCTGCGCCGCCCGGGAGGCCGCGGTCTCGGCCATGGACACCAGCGCGGAGACGTCGGCGCACTCGTCGTAGGTCAGGTCCTCGCCGCGCTCCAGCCCGTGCCGCACGGCGTCCAGGGCCTGGTCGCTCAGCGCGGACGCGGAGCGGGTGAGGACGGTGAGCTCGCCGTACGCGGTGAGGACCTGGGGATCGTCGGGGAAGCCGGCCGACGGGACGGGCTGCCAGGGCCGGTGCCCGGCCCTGCTGTACTCGCGGACCTCGGCCAGCACTCCCTCGGCCATGCCGAGCAGCAACTGCACGGAGAACAACCGGGCGACGGGCGCGGCCAGGGCGGCCCGGGGGGCCAGGTGGTCCTCGTCCGCGGACAGCGAGCCCAGGATGTCGTCGCCGCCCACCGGCACGTCGTCGAACTCCACGCTGCCGCCTGCCGCGAGCCGCTGCCCGAAGGTGTCGCCGGTCGCGTCGACCACCACGCCCCGGCGGGCCGGGTCCACCACGACGGCCAGGGGTTCGCCGGTGTCCTCCCGTACGGCCCGCACGGCGACGCGGTCGGCCACCAGCACCCCGGTCGGGTAGCTCTGGCGGCCGCCGAGCACCAGGCCCCGGGACGTGCGGGCCAGTGTCAGCGGGGGGTCCTGCGGGGCGAACCCGCCGCCCCAGCACCACTGTCCGGCCGCGGAGCGCTCCGCCGTCCGCAGGGCCGCCCCGGGGTCCGCGAAGAACCGGGCGCTCCACGAGAGGAAGTAGTGGGAGCCGAGGAGCTGGCCTATGGCGCCGTCGGCGGTGGAGATCTCCCGGACGATCGCGTACGCCGTGGCCCAGTCCTCGCCTGCGCCGCCCGACTCGGCCGGCGTGAGGAGGGTCAGCAGTCCCGCCTCGCGCAGCCGGGACACCTCGTCGACCGGGGCCTTGCCGGCCCGGTCCCGGATCACGGTGTCCGTGGCCAGGTCGTCCGCCGCCTCGCGGGCCACGCGCAGCCAGTGCGCCCGGCCGTGCGCGACGGGTTCGGCCGGGGGTGCGGGGCGGGTCGGCGCGGCGGCAGGGCACATGGCGGTGCTCTCCTCAGGATCGGCCGCGGGCTGCGGCGTGGGGGCTGTCCTGGTGGTCGGGGACGTACTTGTAGCCGATGCTCCGGACGGTCACGATCCGGTGCCGGTGGGCCGCACCCAGCTTGCGGCGCAGGCGCGCGACGTGGACGTCCACCGTGCGGCCGTCGCCGACGTGGTGGTACCCCCAGACGGCCGCCACCAGCCGCTCGCGCGACTGCACCAGGTGGGGGTGGTGCACCAGGTGCGCCAGCAGCTCGAACTCCAGGTGGGTCAGGTCGAGTTCGCGTCCGTCGACCTCGGCGGTGCGGCGCGCGGTGTCGATGCGGACGGCGTCGTCCGCCGGCTGCCGCACGGGCGTCGCGTCGCCGGCGTGCACCAGGCGGAACCCGGGCAACGGCCGGTCCTTCACGAACAGCTCGGTGGGATCGGTGCCCCGGGGGACCAGCAGGAGGTAGCCGACGAGCGGTGCGGGCGTGGGGTCCTCGGCGTGGCGCCGCACCTCGTCGGCCACCAGGTGGAGGTGGTGCGTGTCGGACAGCGACGGACGGAGCGAGGCGGTCGGGTGCGGAAGTGCCGTGGTCATGGCGGTCGTCCCTCGGATGCGGTGTCGGGTCCCGGCGGACGCACGGTGGTGCGCGGGCGCCGGGAAGGATGGCCGGGGTGCGCGGTCGGACGTGCGAGCCGCGCCTCAGGCGCGACAGCAGGAGGCACTGACGACATGACCGAAGTCGACATGCCGACGGCGTACGAGTCGCTGCTGCACGGGGGACATGCCCCTCATGCTGCGCACCCCCGCGGACACCGTCAAGGTTTCCCTACCAAGTCCGTAGGAAAAGAAGGGAACATCTCACATGCTGAGCACGCAGGGCCGTCACCCGGGACCTGTGGGTCCGCCGAAGCGGCGGGCGCGCGGACCTGACGGTGCGTTGACACGTCCGGACGGCGCGTGCTTGCATCGCGCCATGCCACCGCTGGAGTCCTTGACGCGCCGCCGCACCGTGGATCTCGTCCGCGTGGCCGCCGCGCCGTGTCGCTTCCCCGGCTGACCGACGCGCCTCCCCGCGGCACTTCTCTCCGGCCCGCCGTTCACGGCGGCCCGTCCTGCGGGCTCCCCTCGCTCCCGCCCGCCGCGCACCGTCGCCTCCTGCGGCCCTACGACCACGAGGACCCCGCCATGCCCTCATCCGCAGCGCCCTCATCCCGCCCCGACGAGACCGCTTACGACCGGCACCGGCTGCGCCAGTGGCTGGCCGGCGAGGCCAGGGCGGACGGCGTGAGCCGCCGCCTCCTGCTCGCCCTGCTCGCCGCCGGCGCGGCCGGCGCGCTGCCCCTGTCCGCGCCGGCCCGCGCCGCCGACGGCGACACGATCGTCAAACCGCTGCCGCCCGAGGTGTTCATCCGCCGCGGCACCAACGCCGAGACCCGCTGGGAAGCCCTGCGCGGAACCGGTCACCACACCCCCAACGGCCTGTTCTTCGTGCGCAACCACACCACCACACCGCTCCTCGAGGCGCGCGACTGGCGGCTGCGGCTGTGGGGCAGCGGACTGCGCGGCGGGCCCGGCGAGGACAGGGCGACCGAGTTCGGCTACGACGACCTGCGCCGGCTGCCGTCCGTCACCCGCACCGCGTTCGTCGAGTGCGCCGGCAACGGGCGCAGCGGCTACACCACCCAGCAGGGCGAGACGGTCGGCGGCACCCCCTGGACGCTGGGCGCGATCGGGGTGGCCCGCTGGCGCGGCGTGCCCCTGTCCACCGTCCTGCGCCGGGCGGGCCTGTCCCCGTACGCCGTCGACGTGCAGCCGCGCGGCCTGGACGCCGGGTACGTCAGCGGCGGGGAGAGCCTCGGCAGGGTGCGGCGGCCACTGCCGCTGCCCAAGGCGCTGCACGACGTCCTGCTCGCCTACGAGATGAACGGTGAGCCGCTCCCGCCCGACCACGGGTACCCGGTGCGGGTGCTGGTGCCCTCCTGGGTGGGCATCGCGTCGATCAAATGGGTCGGCGACATCGAGGTGTCCGCGCAGCCGCTGTTCTCGCCGTGGAACACCGCCTTCTACCGGCTGTTCGGGCCCGCCCACCCCGAGGGCGGCAGTGCGCCGCTGACCCGGCAGACCCTCAAGAGCTCCTTCGAGCTGGCGCGCGGCGCGAGGTTCACGGCGGGCCGGAGCCAGGTGCTGACCGGCCGTTCGTGGTCGGGCGCGGGCCCGATCGCGCGGGTCGACGTCAGCACCGACGGCGGGTCGAGCTGGCGGCCGGCCCGGTTGCACGACCGGCCGCGGGCCGACACCTGGACCCGTTGGTCCGTCACCTGGAAGCCTCTCACCCGGGGCACCGCCCACCTGCTGGCCCGCGCCACCGACACGGCGGGCCGCACCCAGCCGGACGTCTCCGTCCACAACACCGAGGGATACCTGTTCGACGCGGTCGTGCGGCACGAGGTGACCGTGGCCTGACGCCGGATGCCTGGCGCCCGGGACGCGGCGGTGCGCCGCCCCGGGCGCCGCGCGGCAATGCAGCCCTCTTGCCGCGGGCGAGGGCCGCCCCGAGACTCCCGCACGGGAATCCCAATTGCTCACCGGGTCCCTCGCGGGGCGGGCTGATGAGCGAGCGCAGCGGCGGCACCACCGCGCCGGCCGTGCTGAGACCGGCTAGGCGTGTTGTTCGGACAGGTTGGTGGCGGTCCTGACGCCGGCGCCGGGGACAAGGTCTGTTCACGGACCAGCGGCGGATGGTTTCGTGGGCGACGATGACGCCGCGGCCGATGCCGCGCTGGAGCATCAGCTCCTCGACCTCGTGGAAACCGAACGGCAAGCGGAGGCACAACCGCACAAGGGGGGCCGGTCGTCGTTCGGAGCGTTTGAGGGGGCCGTCCGGGTCAACATCCGTGACCTGCCGGATGCCGGTGCGTCCTGGCCCGGTCACCCTGGGGGGATGACCATACGCACCCGTCGCGGTCTCGTCGTCCTGGTGGCCGCTCTTGTGCCGGCCGTCGGGCTGCTTCCCGCAGCGGCAATCCCCGCCACGGATGCTCCAGCGACCGCCCCGGCGTCCCGGGAATCTCCGGCGAGTCGTTCCGAACGCCCGGCCCGCGTCGTCGGCGAGGAGCGGACCGGACCCCGGCTGCTCGACCTGACCATCCAGTCCCCGGCCCTCGCAGGCACCGGGAAGGTACGGCTGCTCACCCCGGACGGCTGGAATTCGCGGCGCCCCGACGACCACTGGCCGACGCTCTACCTGCTGCCCGACGGCAGCGGGGACCACCGCAGCTACACCGACGAGTACCACCTCGAGAAATGGCCCGAACTGCGCAAGACGCTCGTCGTCATGCCCCAGATGCCGTTCTACGGCTTCTACAGCGACTGGTGGAACAACGGGACAGGTGGCGCCCCGGCCGTGGAGACCTTCCACCTCGACGAGATGCTCACCCTCCTGGAGCGCGACTACGGGGCCGGACGGCAGCGGTCGATCGCCGGGCAGTCACAAGGCGGGTACGGGGCCGTCAAGTACGCGGCACGCCGTCCCGGGACGTTCGGGGCCGCCGCCAGCTTCGGTGGCTTCCTCCACCCCCTCCAGTACCCCGAGGCAGTCAGCGGCGGCGCGGAGTACCTCGGAGTGCCGTGGCGAAGGATCTGGGGCGACCCGGTCCGCCAGCGCCACGTCTGGCAGCAGAACGACCCCTACCACCTCGCCGAACGGCTCCGCGGTACGCGGGTCCACATCGCCGCCGGGGACGGCACCCCGGGCGCCCTCGACCCGCCGGGCACCGAGCCGGACCCCGATATCCCCGGCCTGGCGGACCTGGCCCCGCTCTACCCGGACGAGGTGATCTCGCTGACCGAGGCCGTGATGGGCGACGAGTCACGCACCGTGGCCCGTCGCCTCCAGGAAGCCGGCGTCCACGTCACCACCCACTTCTACCGGGGCACCCACAGTCCGCCGTACTGGGAACGCGAACTGCGCCGGGTCCTGCCGATCCTGCTGGCCCCTGACGCAGACCGGTAGCACGCTTGCTCGCGATCATGGAGCAAGGACGTTGACAGCGGTGCTCCACCGAGGGCAGGACCTCGCGGTGGGCTGCACCGTGGGAGCGGAGCTCGTCCGTGACGATCACCCGCGGCACCGTACCGGTCCTCTTCAGCAGCCGGCGGAAGAACCGCCGGGCCGCGGCGGTGTCCCGCCGGTCCTGCACGAGGATGTCCGGCACCATCCCCTCCTGGTCGACGGCCCGCCACAGGTACTTCAACTCGCCGTTGATCTTGACGAAGACCTCGTCCGGATGCCGCTCGTCTCCCGGCCGTGGCCGTCGGCGGCGCAGCGCGCCGGTGTGGGCCTGCCCGGACTTGGCGCACCACCGCCGGACCGTCCCATAGCCGCACCTGAGGGCCACACCGGCTCTGACCAGCACTTTTCAACAGACCCTAGACGGGCCAGGAACGCTCGCAGGCGCAAGCCGGTGTCATCAGGCCGGCGTGACGTTCTCGGCCTGCAGCCCTCTTTGCCCCTGCGTGACGTCGAAGCGGACCTTCTGGCCTTCATGCAGTTCCCGGTATCCGCCGCCGACGATGGCCGAGTAGTGGACGAACACATCAGGGCCGCCGCCGTCCTGCTCGATGAAGCCGAAGCCTTTTTCCGCGTTGAACCATTTCACCGTGCCGGTGGCCATCTCGGTCTCCCTCATCAGCGGTCGGGCGGCGCAGCACTGTGCTGCGCGGACGCAGGTTGGATCATCCTGGACCCACCGAGAGCTGGAAAGGAGAAACGCCCGAAGCCACGCTTGTATCTCGAGTGCTGGCGCCCACATCGACGGAGTGTCGTCCTGAAGGCGCGTAACCGGGCAGCTTCCCGACCGCCGACTGGGCTTGGGGGGGCCGTCGGACCGCCGCCCTGGATCGTGGTCCTCCTGATCTCGGGGACGATGAACAGAACGGTGAGGATCACGGCCCGGACCGCAGCCGGGAGGGCCGCCGCATTCCCCGGGGCCCAGTGGCCCTGGCGGTCGGCCACCACGGCCGCCAACCGCACGATCGGTGCCCCGGGGCAGCCAGGTGTCCTGCTGCGCTGCTGTCTGAACCGCCTGCCAGCAGCAACGGTATTCAGGAGCGGACGTGGGCGACTTCGCATCAGCTCGCTGTGGCCGGGGCGCGGAGCGCACAGAGGCCGAGCCGGTTGCCGGGTGCGTCTTGACGTGTGACCAGGTAGGGCGGTCGGGCTCTGCACAGGGTCCCGGGTGTGCCCTGGGGGACGCACGGTGCGCCTCCGGACGTTGCCGATGCCGGCGTCGGTGCCGGTGCCGTTCGGTTGTCCCGCCGGCGGTCAGCTTCCGCTTCCGTCAGGAATGTCCCAGTGGTCCGTCAGGGACGGCGTCCACGGTGGGATAACTGTGCAGTACCTGATCGGTGCCGGTCAGGGCCTACATGCGCCGTACGCGCTCGCTGGGTGCGATCAGCACCGGGGCGGCGCCGGTGTCTCCGGCCGTGCGGTAGGCCGCTGTCAGGCAGGTCAGCCCGGTGGAGTCCAGGAACGCGACGCCCGACAGGTCCACGAGCGCGCTGTGGCTGCTGCCGTGCAGGAGCGACTGCAGGACGGTGGCGAGTCGCGAGGCGGTGTGCAGGTCGAGATCGCCGGGAACCCTCACGAGGGAGCGGTCGGCGCGCGGTGGGCGCACCCGCGGCTCCAAGGTGTCGTGCCGGTCGAAGGAGGCGGGTCGGTCGACGCTCACGACCGCTTCTTTCTGTGCGGGCCGCGGATCACGGGGTCAGCTCCTGCTGGTGGCCGCCGCGCCACTCGGTGAGCAGCACGGTGGCGTCGTCGTCGAACTTGCCGTCGTGATGGTCCAGCACCGCCGCCATCAGCCGGCGCAGCGTCTCGTGCAGGGTGTGCTCGCCGGAGTGGTGGCGCAGGATGAACTCGATGAAACGGTCCCGCCCGAATTCCTGGCCCTGGGCGTCGCGGGCCTCGATGACGCCGTCGGTGTACAGCAGCAGGCGGTCCCCGGGCTCCAGTTGCTCGGTGGCCTCGGTCACCACCAGTCCGAGGTCGGCGCCCATGGGGCCGGCCGGGGGGCAGGCCAGTTCGGTGGCCCACCGGTTGCCGCGCAGCAGGATCGGCAGGTGGTGGCCTCGGTTGATCCAGGTCAGCCGTCCGGTTTCCATGTCGAGGTCGGCGAGGATGCCGGTGACGTAGCGGCTGGTACCGAACTGCTCGATCAGGATGCCCTCCACCTGCCGGCTGGTGTCGGCCAGCGTGGCGCCCTGGCGGCGGGCGTTGCGGCAGGCGGCCACCGCGACATTGGCGGTGATCCCGGCGGTGGTGTCGTGGCCCATGGCATCGAAGACGCCCAGATGAAGCGTGGTGCCGGCCACGGCGTAGTCGAAGGCGTCACCGCCGACGCGGTAGGCGGGTTCCATCACGGCGCCCACGGTGGCTTCCTGTCCGGCGTAGGCGGGCGGCGGAGTGAGGTTCCACTGCATCTCCGCGGCCACGTTCATCGGCTCGGTGCGCACCAGGCGGGCGTAGGAGTCGCTGAAGGAACGCTTGCTGAGGAGCAGCAGGGCGATCATGGAGGCCAGATCGCGCAGTGCCTGACGGGTCGGCTCGTCATCGGTGTCGGTGTCGGCCCGCAGCACCCCCAGCCGCTCCACACCGTCGGTGATGGCCACCCACCACCGGCGCCGGCCCGTATCACCGCCGGCCTTGTCCGGTTTGGCGAGGAGGTCCACGCGTTGGAAGGCCTGGCCGGGCAGACTGCCCTGGACGGAGAACTCCTGCCCGCCGTCCCCGGCATCCAGCCCCTGTCCCGTCAGCTGGCGCAACACCGTCTCCTGGATGTCCACCAGGAACACGGCCGTGGCATGCATACCGGCCACAGCGGCGTACTCGGCAACCAATCGAGGAAGCTGCTCGAGCGTGACGGTGTGCCCGGCCTGCATCAGCCGCACCAGCGAGGACGCCGCATCCTCAGCCATTGCCGGCACCTTCGGCCGGGCCGCCCCACGGCAGGCCGCCAGGCTCCGGCACGGCTGCATACCCCACGAACAGGTCCCTTTCCGCTGCTCAGCGCATGTATCCGCCTCCGCGCATGACAGACGCCCCAGCGGACCGCCGTCGAGAACGTGCGGACAAACCACGGTTACCAGCAAAGCGCAGCACCGCTGCCCCTGCTACATCGCCCGGCCGCCGGTGCCGTCCTGTCCCCACGCGGGCAATGATCAGGTTGTTGACCGGCCGACTTGCTCGCCCGTCGGAGGGAGCAGCGGGCGGGGTCGTGGCGGTCTCATTCAGCTACCGGGCGGCCGGCGCTGTCGCCACCCGAGTCATTGGCCGGCACCACGACCACCTGGACCCGTTTGCCGATGCCTTCCCTCATGGACGGAGCCAACGGGAGCGATGATCAGGGCAACGTCACGGCCGCTGGCAGAACACGGCCGGACGACGTTCCGCGCCCTCCGGCCGGCGAAAGCCGGGCGGAGGGCGCGGACGAGGATGTGGTCGTGAAGGGCGGTCGCCTACGCGGCGAAAGGCTCTGCAGGGCTTCAGCCGAACGATCGTCCCTGCAGGCGATAGGTGAGGCCCGGGGACACTGTCCCCTCCACGACCACACCTTCCCCGACCATGCCCGCCCGCAGATTGTTCCCCGCCCCTCCCCCCACCGCGTCGCCGGCTGTGGCCACCGCCATCGACGGCATCCACGTGCCGACCCTCGCCGGGGAGATCGAGCACCACACCGGCGACCGGCTCCGCCGGGCCCTGTGCGATCACCGGCATCCGCCTGCGCAGACGCGTCCGCACCACCGTCCCGGACCCGGCTGCCTCCCAGGTCCTGGACCTGTTCCGGCGGGACTCCACCGCCGTCGAGCCGGGCCGCACCTACACGGGAGACATCACCTGTCTGCCCCTGGCGGACGGCGGGTCCTCTGTCTCGCGACGGTGCCGGACTGCTTCAGCCGGAAGGTCGTCGGCTGGTCCATCGCCGACCACACGCGCACCGGCCTGGTCGCCGACGCGCTGCCGATGGCCGCCCGCACCCGCGGCGGCCTGGAAGGCCCCGTCTTCCACTCCGACCACGGAGCGCCATGCGGCTCGAGGGCCTTCGCCGGCCTCTGCGACCAGCCCAAGGTGACCCGGTCCATGGGCGCGGTCGGCTCCAGCGCGGACGACGCCGCCTGCGAGAGCTTCCACGCGTCGCTCCAACGCGAGACCCTCCAGGACGCCCGCGACTACGGCGCCCCTGTCACCTGCAGGAACCAGGTCTTCGCCCGGCTGACCCGCTGCCACACCCGCCGTCGGCATTCCGCCTGCGGCCACCCCGGCCCCAACGAACACGAACGACGCCACCACGCTGCTGAGTTCACGCCCGCCGCGTGATCAACGAAGCATGTCCACCATCACGGGGAAGGCCCGTTCGACGTACTGCCGGACGACCGACAGCGGTGCTCCGCCGCACGATGCCGCGAGGTACGACGGGGACCGGAAGTGTCCGTCCGTGATCGCTCGATCCACGCGGCTGGTGAAGTCCCGGCGCAGGATGCGGGCCGAGACGTCCCCGGGACCGTTCACGAGCCCGGAGACGGCGACCTCCGGGGGTGGTGCACGGACAGGTGGACATCCCGCCGAGTGGGGCAACCTGTCGCTCCTGCGTCCCCGACGGGTGACCCGGTCCCGAAGTCCACCGTGCGGGAGAACGCCCGCACGACCGTGGTCCACATCCACGCCTTCTCGCTGACCCTGGTCAAGGAACTGCGCCGCGAGAAGGACGGCGGCCTCCCCGCGCGCCCCGTGCCGGATCCGGCGTAGCCGTCGGTGTACGCGGAACCACCATGGTCAGGGACCATTCGCCGATCACGTTGTCACACCCGGCCCCTACAGTCCTCCCATGACACGAACAACTCCCCCCGGGGCGCCCGCCGATGACCCGCAGGGCGACAGCACAACGGCGCGAGTAGCACAGTTGAGGACGCTCCTGGAGACCGCGAGCGCTGCCGAAGCGGGCGAGGCGGTCAGGGAGCTCATGCTGCCGGCAGCGTCCGGCGGCGGCAACGAGGCGTTGGATCTGGCCGTGCGGTACAGCGGCGTCTCCGACTGCTCCACCGAGGAACTGCTCCGGTTGTGGGCGATCGCCGACGGAGACCCGTTCGGCTTCTGCGAGAAATTGGATGCCCCGGCGTACCGCGCGCGCAAGGCTGTCAGGAAACTGGTTTCCCTGTCCGCGCCGGGTGACGGTGGGCATGCCCTGAAACTGGCCGCCCGGTTCACCCCTGTGGACCCGTACGCGTCCAAGTTCCTCATCCGCATGTGGAGGACGCACCCTGACCCGGACAGCTTCGCCGAGCACCTGCTCGCTCCGGCGTTCCGTCAGGAGGGCAGGACGGAACTGCGGCTGCCGCACGCGTCCTCCCTGCACGGTCTGCGGCATCTCACGATGCTCAGGAAGCTGGACCTCTACCAGTGCGACGAGCTCACCGACCTGACCGAGGTCGGTGAGCTCACCGGCCTCACGGACCTCGATCTCGGCGGCTGCACGAGCGTGGAGGACCTCACCCCGATCGGCCGTCTTCCCCGGCTCACCCGCCTCGATCTGAACCGGTGCGGCGCCGTCGAGAACTTCGAGCCCTTGCTGACCCTCAGCAGTCTGCGTCGACTGAGGCTGAGTCACACCCAGGTGCGCTCCCTCCGTCCGCTGAGCGGGGCGCTCACCGCTCTGGAATCCCTGGATCTCCGCTCCTGCGGGTCTCTCACCGGCCTGGACGGACTCGCCGGACTGCCGAACCTCGCCCACCTCCAGCTGAGCGGCGACCAGCTCCACGACCTCTCGCCGTTCGCGGCTCTCCCTCGACTCGAGTCCCTCGAACTCGACAACTGCAACGAGCTGACGACGCTCGAAGGGCTGGACGGTCACCCCCGGCTGAAGAAGCTCGGGATCCACGGCAGCCCGGTACTGCGCACCACCGAAGGTCTGGGTGAGCTGCCGGCACTGCGGGCGTTGACGTTCACCAGTTGCTCCGCGCTGGCCGACCTCAGGGGTCTCGGCCGCCTGCCCGCGCTGCGCACGCTGATGATCAACGGCTCCGCCGTCCGCGACCTCGGTGACCTGTCCGGATCCCCACTGACCACGCTGACCCTGCTGTACATGGAGGACCTGGAATCGCTCAGCGCCCTCCGGGACTGCTCCGGCCTGCGTGAACTGACCCTGCGGACCCTGAACGACGGCCCCTTGGTCGAGGACATACCCGTGGAACGGCTCAGCTCGCTCACCGTGGCCGGCCCGCGCTGGGCCGCGCTGAAGGACATCACCCTGTTCACCGCTCTGCCCCACCTCGCCGAGCTCGACCTGCGCCACTGCCGGTCGCTCGGGGACATCCGGCAGCTGCTCGACATGCCGGCGCTGACACACGTCCACCTGGCCGAACGGAACGCGACCTCGCCGTCGGGTGTCCCCGATCCCGTGGTGACCGAACTCAGGGCACGCGGCGTGACCGTCACGCTGCACCGTTGACCGTCCACGATCCGCCGCTCCCCCGGCGCGTTTCCCCCATCGAACCGGCCTGGCCGCAAGGAGACTCCCCATGTCCCCCGAAAACCTGGACACACTGAACGAGTTCCGTGAGAGGGCCCTCGCAGAGGGCATCCCCCCGGACGACATCGCGCGGTGGGTGGCCACCGCCCGACCCTGCGCCCTGCTGGGCTCCATGGTGGACGGGCCGGTGGTGGGCCGGCTCGGCGGGCCCCTCATGCTCCCCGTGGACGCCCCCGACCCCTGGTGCAAGCTCGCCGCCACCATCGACCTCGCCGCGCTGCCCGCCGGAGCGACCGACCTCGACCTGCCCGCCGACGGCCACCTGCTGCTGTTCGCCAACCCCGACCCCGACCGGATCGGGGAAGAAAACCTGGGCACCGCGCTCCACGTTCCCGCCGGCACGCCCGTCGAGGAACGCCCCGTGGACCTCGACCCGGGATGGGAGAACTACCCCTACGAAACGGATCTCCCGGAAGGTCTGCTCCGCCTGAGCACCGGCGTCTCCCTGCCGTACTACACCTCGGTGTACGCTCCCGGGCACCCTATGAACTGGGCGGATCACCCGGAGCACCCTCACGCACACGAACTGGTCGAGGTGTGGGCGGAGATGCCGGGCGAGGACATCGGACGCGGGCTTCAGCTCGGTGGATACGCCGAGGACGAGGACTGGGCGGAGGACCCCAGCGTGGCGGCCGGACGGGAGGCGGCACGAGCGGTGGCCCGAGGCGAACTGCCGACGCCCGATACGGACGTACGTCCCGAGGACTGGGTGTGTCTCGCCCAGTGGATGCACGGGATCGACGGTCTGGAGATGTCCTGCTACTCATGGTCGATCGCCCGGCAGGACCTGGCCGCACGGCGCTTCGACCGGGTCTACGCCACCATGACCTGGAACCCGTGACACCCGCAGGGCGCTGACCCACGGGCCTGACGCCGCTCGGTGGCCGGTTCAGCGCCGTCGGGGCAGAGCGGTGGGGACTCGTCCACCACGTCGTGCCGGACGATGCCGTGCCGGACGGGACGGCGACCGACCCGGGTATCGCCCTCGGCAGACACCTGATCACCGGCCCCACCGTGGCCTACGCCCGTGGAAGCGTCTGCGCGCCGACACCCGCTGGACCGGGACGCTCATGGCCGTCGCGGAGACCGAGGTGCGGCAAGCGACGACGGCCGCCGTGGCCGCCGTGCGCGACGCCTCCCTCAGCCGCAGTACTGCGGCCCGGGCCGACCGGGCCGCCCCGGCCGGGCTCCCCGGCTTCGCCTCCGGCGACGCGCCGGCCTCCGCCGTCCTGACCGCGGCCGCACCAAACCGCATGGCCGTCCACGGCCCTCCGGACTGGTGGGTGGCGTTGATCGTGTGGTCGGTGTGCGGCTGCCCGCTGTCGTGGAGGGGAGCCAGTGTCACGGACTGCGGGGGCGTCGGTGTCGGTCGCGCGAGCGTGCAGGAAGTAGTCGGCCCACTCGGTGATGCCGGGGCAGGACGATTCCTGGCTGAGCCGGGTGGCTGCGGCCTGGAGGTCGAAGTGCGTGGTGCGGAGTTCGACGCCCGGACCCAGGAGGGCCCGGTGTGCTCCGGTTCGTCCGCAGGGCGTGCCGATGCTGCCGGGGTTGATCACGAGTCGGCCGTGGGCGGGGCGGACGGACGGCATGTGGGTCAGGACAGGCTCGACGGACCGCTCGCGTGGCTTCCGGGTTCAGTCCTGGTGCCACACCAGCGTGTAGCGCCAGAACAGTCGGCGGCGCAGTCGCGCACCGGGCAGTATGCGTCGGGCTTCGCGGACGATCTCGGGAAAGCTCATGGTCGCCGGTCGGACCGGTGCCGTCATCGAGGCCGGCAGGCATGCCGTGCGGCCCCTGTTCTTGATCCAGCCCGTGGCGGCATTCAGTGGAAGGGCGGCGGCACCGAGCAGATGGTCGCCGAAGGTGTGCGCACGCCAGAGGCCGACGACCACCAAAGTCCCTCCGGGTGCCAGGTGCCGGCGGAAGTGGGCGAGGGCGTCGGTGAACGGCAGGTGGTGAAGGGCGGCGACGCAGGTGATGACGTCGTAGGAAGCAGCAGGGATCCCGGTGAGCACGTCCGTGGTGGTGAAGGTCACCGGAGCGTCCGGAGGGGTCAACTCCTGTGCTCGGGCGACGATTTCCGGGTCGGAGTCGATTGCGTCCACTGCTGCAGCACGCGTGGCCAGGAGTCTGGCCAGGTCGCCGGTGCCGGAGCCGACGTCCAGGGCGATGCGGAAGCTTCCGGGGAGCTGCCGCATGATCCACCGGTGGTAGTGGGCGTTGTGGTCCCAGGGGTGGGCGGCGTTGAAGCGGTCGAGGGCACTCAGGAAACGGCGCGGCAGTGTCGTCATGCCGTGAGTCCACCAGGCCCGTCTTCCCGTCGGCGACCCCGGCATCGAGGATGCTGCCACAACCGGGTGAACAGAGCCACGCCCCCGGGGTCGGCCCCGTCGCACCCCTCACCGCCGCCGCTGACCGGGCCGCCCGGACTGTGTACCGGTGATGCGTCAGAGGCGCTTCGCCGGGGCAGGCTGCCGCGTGCCCCGGCCGTACCACCAGTTCCACATTGCATGGCCCACGAGCAGCACGACGGCCACGGCCGAGAGCGCGCGCACCGAGGCCCGGACCATGTCGACGACCCGGCCCTGCGAGCCGCCCGCCTCCGCCGCCAGCCGCTGGGATGCCTCGAAGAAGGCGATCGACGGGACGAGCAGGCGGAACCCGAGACCGCCGAGGCCGGGCGTTCTCGCCATACTCCCCAGGAGCCCGACGGGCGCACCGAAAGCGAATGCCGCTGCCCCCCAGAACAGGGCCCTGGAGAGGAGGCCGTCGCCCGCACCGGAGATGACCTGTCCCCCGGCCGGAACGTTGGGGCTCAGAAACTTGAAAAGGTAATACACGGCCACGCCCACTGCCAGCGCCGACGACGCCAGCAGTGATGCCTCAATTCTTGACCGCCGGGAGTAACCGACCAGGAAGGCGAAGCACGCCCACGACCATCCCACGGAAAATACGACGCCTACGGCCTGGAGGACCGGGTTGTCGAATTTACTCGCGAATGGGCCGACCACGCCGAGCAGTGCGCCTGCCCCGAGGACTGCCGCAACAGGGGCGATGCGAGAACGCGTAAAGTGTGAGATTTCCATGATCCTGTTCTTTGGTCAATTCCTCAGGCGGAGAGAACCAGCACTTAGAGGACACACCGTCCAGGGCATAACGGCGAAGCGGGTGTGGACCGTCCGCCACGGCCCGGGGCGTTCCGGCGGGTCACGCCACGAGATCCCGGTACGGATCCCGTGGACCATGCCGTGGACGACCCGCCGGTCGTCCACGCGTGGCCGGCCCGTGGCAGCTCTCGGTATCGGCGGAGCGAGCAGTTCCCACCCCTGATCGGTGAGTTCATGACGACGCACCGCCCTGCCGTGATCCACCACCTGCTGATCCTCGAAGACGGACCCGTGCTGTGACCTCCTGGGCTCACCGGATTGGGTCCCCGGTCTGGTTGGCCTGCCGGGTCTCCACGGGATCGGGTAGGCCGAGCAACGTGGAGACTCGTGCCCGCGCCGACCGACAGGCCCGGCGGTCCGGTTCCGCCGGGTCACCTCGTGTCGCGCGGGGCCGACGTCTGCGGCGTTCGCGGTCGACGCGGCTCGGGTGGCGGGTCGCCGACGGCGGTGGCTCGGCGCCCGCGACGCTGTCCGCGCCGCGGGCCAGGGCCTTCGGGCACGGAGGCGCGCTTACGGGAGGACGATGTTGCGGCCGGGTCCGCCTTCGAGGGCGTCCTTCCCGGTGCCACCGCAGACGAGGTCGTCGCCGCCTCCGCCGTCCAGTGTGTCGTTGCCGGGGCCGCCGAGGAGGATGTCGCGGCCGTCCCCGCCCATGGCGTGGTCGTCGCCGGGGCCGGCGTGCACGATGTCGTCACCGCCGTAGCCCTCGATCATGTCGTCGCCCCGGCCGCCCCACATCTGCTGGTTGCTGCTGTCACCCATCAGGTGGTCCATGCCGTCGCCGCCGTGCAGGGCTGCGGGTCCCATGACCATGTCGTTCCCCGCGTCGCCCAGCACCGTGCGCGCGGTGTGGGCGTGCAGTTCGTCGTCGCCGGGGCCACCGCTGACGGTGCCGATCCCGGGGGTGAAGGCGGCGATCGTGTCGTTGCCGTCGCCGAGGAAGACGTCGATCCTGTCGGGCCGGGGGCTGTCGGCGGGCAGTTCGCAGACGACGGAGGTGGTGTCCTCGGGCCTGGAGTACGCACAGTGGTCGCCCGGTTCGAGCGGGACCACGTCGCTGAAGCCGATCCGCCGGATCCCGTCGCTGGTGTACATGGAGAATATGTTGAGGTTGTTGGTCTGTCCCGCAGCGGCGGTGAAGACGATCGACTGGGTCGCCCAGTCGGCTCCCACGCGGGCCTTCGCCTCGGCGGCGGTGGCGGCGGCTGCCGGGCCGACGGTGAGGCCGGCGGTGAACAGGGCCACGGCGACCGCGCTGACGGTGGCTCGGTTTCGGTTCATGAGACCTCGTCTCGGTGGAGTGACGGTGGACCGACCTGCTTGGCGTGGTGCTGCCGGGGCCGGGCGGGCCCGGTCGTAAAGGCAGTCTCCCCTGCTGGTCCGGATCTGCAAGACCGCGAGTTGACGCGGCGTCATGGTAGGCCGATGCCCCTCCGGATGTGAGGGCCGGGCTTCTTCGGTCAGGCATGTTCCCGGTGTCGCCGTGACAGGGTTCGCTGGCTCACCCCTGGCCCGGTGAAGAGAAGTCGGCCGACGCAGTCGATGGCTGGGATGGTCAAAGGAGCGGAAGGCTGCTGCCCGGGTGCGGGCGGAGGAGCTTCGCCCGCAGGCGGGACGAGTCGCGGTCGGATCCGCCGAGATCGCCCGGCCCACCGGTCCAGGCCGCATCCTCGCTCTCCGGTCCCGGGAACGGTTCCGACTCCCGGCTCACGGCAGATCCCCCGCTCGCTCCCACCTATGTGATCAACTTCGTTTGTTTCATTGACATTTCACTCAGAGGACGTACTGTTGGGAGCGCTCCCACGACAGTCTTACCACTGGAAGGAGTTCCCCCCACATGCGCAATCAGAGTCCGTTAACCGGGCGTTCGCGGTCGTTCCTCCGCCGGCCCCTCCAGGCGCTCGTCATGGTGTTCGCCGTAATCGTCGGCGCACTGGCCTGGTCGGCCCCCGCCCAGGCTCACGGCACCATCGTCAACCCCGCCTCCCGCGCGTACCAGTGCTGGAAGACGTGGGGCAGCAACCACATGAGTCCGGCCATGCAGACCGAAGACCCCATGTGTTACCAGGCGTTCCAGGCCAACCCCGACACCATGTGGAACTGGATGAGCGCGCTCCGCGACGGCCTCGGTGGCCAGTTCCAGGCGCGGACCCCCGACGGGACGCTCTGCAGCAACAACCTCTCGAGGAACGCCAGCCTGAACAAGCCCGGGCAGTGGAAGACGACCAACGTCAGCAACAACTTCACGGTCCAGCTGCACGACCAGGCGTCCCACGGTGCCGACTACTTCAGGGTCTACGTGAGCAAGCAGGGCTTCAACCCCAAGACCCAGACCCTGGGCTGGGGCAACCTCGACTTCATCACGCAGACCGGCCGCTTCGCCCCGGCGCAGGACATCAGGTTCAACGTCAACACCTCCGGCTACACCGGACACCACGTCCTGTTCGTGATCTGGCAGGCCTCGCACCTCGACCAGGCCTACATGTGGTGCAGCGACGTGAACTTCGGCTGAGCCGGAGAGCGCCGCACACGGCACCGGCCCCGGCCGGGCGCCGGTGACCCGCCGCCCGGCCGACCGAGCCCCGTCGGGGCAGGGGACCCATTTGGTCACCCTGCCCCGACGGG
>NZ_JBVITR010000038.1:24533-50341 GCF_055574875.1 Streptomyces sp. NPDC034670 | reverse complement strand
GAGGAGAGCCGCGACCCCGCCACACTCCCCCCCTGGGCCATCGTCCCCCCCCCCCCACCACACACACCCCCTGGGGGGGGGGGCCCCCCCCTCCCCCCCCCCCCCCCCCCCGGGGCTCCCTGCGCTCCTGGTGCGAACACACCCGGTCGCGCGGCAGTCGCACGGCAGCCGTCTCGTCGTACGACTCCGGCGCTCAACGGCCGTGGAGGATCCCTCGGCACCGTCAGCCCACCGGGACGCATCGCGCCGCCCGGCGTGCCCGCGCCGCCCTGGCCTTCTCCGCCGCCGGAAACTCCCGGAGACCTCATGCCCGGGCGAAGCTCCCTCCCGGAGCACGCCTCACTCACGACACGGGGAACCATCGCCGGTGACGGGACGGCTGGTCGCTCAGGGCCGCACTGCATCGAGCGGCAGGACGCGATGGAAGACGACCATGGCCCGGCCGGGGCCGTCGCGGTCACCGACGATCTTCGCGTCGGGGCCGAGGCGGCCGTGGGAATGGAATGCGATCGAGCCGGTGTGAACTGCTCCGGGCTCGGTGGAGAGCGGGGATGTCACGCGCTGACGGGATCGTTGGCGCGGGTGCGTGCCTTCTTCGCCCGCTGGCGAGGCCTCGGCCTGGCGGCCGAGCTGCACGCCCGGCCGCGCGGGCCGTCCGCCGCTCGGAGGGCCGTGAAGAGGAGCCGAGCGCGGGCGTGGTGGACCCGCAGTCGGTGAAGGCGGACGCCACCGCCGCCCGCCGGGCACCGGACCCGTCGATTCCCGCCTCCCCGGCGGCGCCCCTCAACGCCCGGTGGTCCACCGACAGCACCTCGATGCCGGCGGAATCCTGGCGGTGCGGCACCGCCCGGCGCGGCCCCACCGGCTTCCTCGGCACCACCCGTCGGTCACCACGGTGGCCGCGTCCGCCTCGGCCGGCGCCTCCCGATACTGCTCCAGACCGATCGCCCGGCACCGGAGCACCTCTTCCGTCTCCGCCAGAGCCGCCCGCACCCGCTCCGGCTCGGCCGCGCGCTCCTCCACCTGCGCCGCCGCGGCCTTCCCCCGCGTCTGACCAGCAGAAACCACACATGAGGTGGGGGGTCGTTCACCCCCTGTCCGTTGTGCACTCAGCAGCACGTCGCCAGAGGCGGTGGGGTGCCGGTCAGGCGGGAGGCGGTCGGATCGGAGGCGACCGGGCAACGGAAAACCCGCTCCTTGTCTGCGGGAACTCCCGTGCGGCGGTAAAATCGTCCTATGGCCAGTTCTCTGGCATGCGCTCACTGTGGGGCAGCGCTTGCGCCGGGTGACCGGGTGTGTGAGCACTGTGGCCAGAGCGTGTTCGCGGCCCCGCCCCGCCCCAGTGCACCACCTTCCACCGGAGGGGCGTCGTCGCGACCGTTCCCCGAGGAGGGCAGCCGTCCCGGTGACGGTTCCTGGCGGTCCCCGATCCGCTACGGCGTGTCTCCGCTTGACGGTGGCAGCCACCCGCCGTTGCGCCATTCCCTCGGCCCGGCAGCCGTCTCGGACGGTACGACCGTCGCAGAGGGGCAAGCACGCGCGGTGCAGGTGCGCTCCGAGTACCGCGGCGAGAACGAGTCAGAGGCGATCTGGACCTTTCGCATCGAGCGGTACGACAACGCCGGAAACCGCACCTTGCTCGTGCCGGTGGAAATGCGGGGCCGCACTTTCGAGGGCTCCATCAGCGAGGGTGACTGGGTGAGCGCCCGCGGACGGATGAGGTCCGGTACGCTGCGCGTCTCCCGCTTGGAGAACCTGACCACCGGAGCGCATGTGCGCGCCAAGGGCGTGCCGAAGCCGGTCCTGATCCTCGCTTACGTTCTGATGGCCGCGATCGCCGTCTGGATCGCCTGGCTCTTCTACACCATGTTGACCGCGGACACGGGGCCCCCGCCGGGCTGGGAGACTCCCTGAGAACGAACGACCGTGATGATCGAGCGTCTAACCGTCGGCAGCCTGGACTACCTGCAGCGCGCCGACTCCGAACCGCCGCGACAGCCGGGCTCCGGCACGTACACCGAGGCGCCGCCCGGGCTGCGGACCCTCGTACGGGTCGAGAGCATCGGGCGGTTCGACAAAGGGCGCCGACCCGGTGCGAAGGATCCAGTCGTCCCCATCACCCGGGATCTGCTCGTCGGGCTGCACCAGTACAGGGTTCCGATGGCATTCCTGGTCGGCGGTGAGCCCGGGAGGGTAAGGCTCCGGATCGGGACCTGGCTCCCCGCTGGCGGTCAGGTGCCGTCGGCCCACCGCAACGGACGCCTGCTGGTTCCGCTCTGCGGGCGTTGCACCCCGCTGTCGTTCTCACCTCGGAGGAACCGGACACCGGCGGTTGGCCCATCGGCGGCCTGGCCCTGGGGATGCCCACGCTCAAGGCTCCCGCGGACTCGGACGGACTCGGCCAACTCGACCGGCTCGTCCAAGGCTTGGGCAACGCGCGCTGGAGCGTCCTGGTCCTCGCGCAGCCGGTGGCCGAGGAATCCGTACGCGGACTGCGGATGAGTCTGATCAACGAGATGCGCTCGGTACAGACGGGTGTACAACTGAACGGGGTGCCGAGTCCCCTCTCCGAGCACTACCTGGCACTGCTCGCCGGGCAACTGCACCTCCTCAGCGAAGGGCAGGGCACCGGTGCCTGGCGGACCGCCGTGTATCTGCTGTCCGACCGTGACGGCTTCGCAGAGGTCAGCAGCCTGTGGCGGGGCGTGTTCTCCGGGCCCGACTCGCTGCCCGAGCCGGTGCGGGTGTGGGAGCGTGACGACGTTCCGGCGCTGGCTGCGGCATGGATGCTGCCCGACCCTGTGGACGGAAGCCCGGCCCCGGGCCTGTACCACCGGCCGTTCGACCACCAGACGCTGCTGACGTCGGCTCAGTTGGCCACGTACGTACGCTTCCCCGAGACCGAGGCGCACGGCTTCGGCATCCGGGAGATCCCCGACTTCGACACGGTGCCCCCGCCCTTGGGCAGGGACGCCTTCGTGCTCGGTTCGGTCGTCGAACGCTCCGCCATCACTCCGACCGGATACGGGTTCGAGCCCGACAAGCTGACTCGGCATGCCTTCGTCACCGGCGTCACCGGCTCCGGCAAGACCAATACGGTCTTCTCCCTCCTGCGCCAGGCAGCCGAGCGGGGCGTGCCGTTCCTCGTGCTGGAGCCCGCGAAGACCGAGTACCGTGCGCTCCTGCGCGATCCTCGGCTCGGCCCGGCACTGCGTGTCCTCACGCTCGGCAATGAGAACGTCTCCCCGTTCCGCCTCAACCCCTTCGAGGTGCCGGAGGGGATCCCGGTGGCGGTCCACCTCGATCTGCTGCGCTCGGTGTTCAACGCGAGTTTCGGCATGTGGACGCCTCTGCCGCAGATCCTGGAGACGAGCCTGCACGACGTGTACACCGACCGGGGCTGGGACATCACCACCGGCGTCAATCGGCGCCTGGATGCCGCGTCCGACCGTCACGACGCCTTTCCCACGTTGACCGACCTGATCCGCAAGGTGGAGGAGACCGTCCCACAGCTCGGCTACGACGAGAAGGTCGCCGGCGACATGCGCGCGGCACTGTGCACCCGGCTGAACACCCTGCGCACCGGCGGCAAGGGGCGCATGCTCGACACCCGGCACTCGCTGCCCGTTTCCGGTCTGCTCGGACAGCCTACCGTGTTGGAGCTCGAGGGCATGGGTGATGACGACGACAAGGCGTTCATGATGGGCCTGTTGATGATCCGGCTGGTCGAGGAACGCCGCACCGGGGGCGACACGGAAGGACTGCGGCACCTCCTCGTTGTGGAGGAGGCCCACCGGCTGCTCGCCGACACCGGCTCCAGGGCGGCCCGGCCGGAGACGGAAGCGGACGTCAGGGGCAAGGCCGTGGAGACGTTCACCGGCCTTCTGTCCGAGATCCGCGCCTATGGGCAGGGTGTTCTCGTGGTCGACCAGATTCCCACCAAGGTCGCCCGTGACGTACTGAAGAACACCAACCTCAAGGTCGCCCACCGCATCGTCTCCGGGGACGACCGTCGGGTCCTGGGTGACGCGATGGTGATGACGCGCCGTCAGGATGTCGCGATGGCGAGTCTTCCCGTCGGCCGGGCCGCCGTCTTCACCGACGACGAGGACGCCCCCTTGCTGATCCAGGTGCGGCGGACCAAGGGCGGCTCGGGCAGTTGGCCGACCGACGCGGAGGTCCGCGCGCACATGAGTGCGCAAGGGGCGGTGCACCTGCCGGCGTCGGGCGACTGCGACGCCGGCTGCCTGACCGATACGACGGCGTGCGAGAGCGCCCGTCGCCTGGCGGACGACCCTGCGGTGATGCGGGCATTCGCGCGCGCCGTGTTGTCCGCGGTCCTGAACCCCGGCGGCCTGGCGCGCACCTGGCCCGACGTGCGCGCCGCCATCCGGGTCCGGCTGGCCCACGAGGTGGATCCCGTGGCCGTGCTCCACAGGTTCGCCCGGCACGCCTCCCGGCGGCTCGCCGACGTCCGTGGCGCGCAGGCCGGCTGGCGCTACGGCGACACCACCACGGTGGCGGACCTCATCGGCCGGGCCATCGATGCGCACCTCGACGGCGAACGGGCCGACGACATCGTGGCGGAGCTCCGGCGGCTGCTCCTCGCTCTCCAGGGCGGCTCCCCCGGCCCCTTCCAGGTATGTGCCCGCATCTGGGCGGACCGGCCGGAACCGTGCCTGTGCCGCTGGCCGGTCGCCGGACTCGTCGCCTCGGGTCAGTTCGCCGGCCTGTGGGCCCGGGCGCGCGACTCCGACCGCGCTTCGGACAGTGCGGGCAACCCGGCGTGCTGGGACGTCTGCAAGGACGCCGCCTACCAACTGGTGGAGTTCCCGGACTCGGATACCGGCGAGGAGATGACCCCGAGGCTCAGGGACGTCGCCGACCGCACGGCGTTGTGCTTCGGGCAGCAGATGCTGACTGCCGAGACATGGTCACAGGCGGCGACCGTCCGCCGCATCGTCGCGGAGCTGATGACGAACAGCGGGGGCGGCCAGGACCTGCCGGAGCCGACCGAACGGTCAGCGGTGGAGTGGCCGTCCGGCTTTGATCCGCAGGAATGGTTCCCGGCCCCGGACACCGACGCCGGCGAGCCGCACGGAGAGCACCATGGTGGAGACGAGGGACCTCCGGGAGAACACCACTGACCGGTCGGACGCGCCGCGCTCCGGTGCCGCCGACCGCGGGGAGGGGCACCGGGAGGACAGTCGCGGGGCGAAGGGCGGCGCGGCGGACCGGACCGGGAGGCGGACCGACGACAAGGGGTACAGCCACGAGCGGTCGACCGACAAGAACGGTGAGAGGCGTGACACGTGGTCGAAGGAACAGTCGGACGGCCAGTACAGCAGAACGACGACGTGGACCGACAAGAACGGTGACGTCACCCGGGTCACCTCCGAAAGCCAGTACAGGACCAGCGACGGGAAGCTTCACCACGACGCGACCGACTCCAGGGGGAACGTCGACGTTCGCGGTACCAAGTGGACCGAGGGCAGCACCACCTACACAGACATCACCTACAAGACCGAGAAAGGGAACACGCACTACAAGTCGGAGAGCCAGACCGACAGCAAGGGAACAACACATACGCGTCACGAGAGGACCCACACGGATCTGGCGGGCAGGACCAGCACCGAAGTGTGGTTCACGGACGAGAAGGCCAGGAGCGGTAAGGGAAGCGACTCCCATTCGAGTTCGGGAAAGGGCTCGGACGGCGCCCATAAATCCGACAAGAGCGGCTCAGGCTCCCACGACGGCACGAGCAAAAAGCCCTGACACCAGCACTGCATGACGGTCCATCAGCCCGGCCGGCGGGCCGTTCCGTCCTGTGCTGGTTCCGTCGCTCGCGGCCCTCAGCGGAGGTGGAGCGGGAGCCCTGACCGCTTTTACCGTGCCGAGTAACGCCGAGCCGGTCCTTGCGGGCGCGGCTGCGAGCCGGTCGGGCGGCCCGCACAGGCCGCACCGCCCCGGTGGTGTCCCTTCTCCCGGCAGCGCGGGCCAGGCCGCACGCCACGGAGGGGCGTCCGTGGACAGCGCGCCGCCGTCGGCACCGGGACACCGGTACCGAGATGATCCTCCGTTTCGCCATCCGGAACCAGGTCACCGGCGCCGCCGGCCGGCCCGCCGATGCCCGAACACCGGCCCGAGACCCGACCTCACCACGCCCGGCACCCCGTCGGGCACTCCTACGCTTCACCAGGTGACAGCGCCCTGGGGGTGACCTGGGGCCCGAGAAGTCCGCCGCAACGATGCCGCGACGGGTGCAACAGCTCGGTGATGCCCGAAGCCGGGGCCGGCACGGCTTGTTCCGGCCCGGAACGTGGTGCGCTCCCGCCCGGCAGCGGCGGTGTTCGAGGCTGCGCGCTTCTTCGCGGCTCAGGCAGCCGCGGCTGAGACGACGAGCCTTCCATCGTGGACCTCGGTGATCTGGTCGACGGCGGTGAGGTGGGTGGGATCGTGAGTGACCAGGACGGTGGCGGTGGCCTGCTGGTGGGTGAGGCGGGTGATCAGGTCGATGACGGCGGCGCCCCGTTCGTGGTCGAGGGCGCTGGTGGGTTCGTCGACCAGGAGGACCGTGGGGTCGTTCATCAGGGCGCGGGCGATGTTGACGCGCTGGCGCTGGCCGCCGGAGAGCTGGTGGGGGCGGCGGCCGGCTTGGTCGGCCAGGCCGACGGCGTCGAGGAGTTCCATGGCCCGGGAGCGGGCGGTGCGGGGTTCGCGGCCGTCGATCTGGGCCATGACCTGGAGTTGTTCGGCGGCGGTGAGGGAGGGCAGCAGGCTGGGCTGCTGGAAGACGACGCCGATCTTGCGGCGGCGCAGTTCGGCGAGTTCGCCGCGGGTCAGGCCGGTAGTGGTCCGGCCGTCGACGGTGACGGTGCCGGTGTCGGGGGTGATCAGGGTGGCGGCGACGGCGAGGAGGCTGGACTTGCCGGAGCCGGAGGGGCCGACGACGGCGGTCAGGCTGCCCTTGGGGACATCGAGGGTGACGTGGTCGAGGGCGGTCAGGCGGGTGTCGCCGTCGGGATAGGTGAGGGTGATGTCGGTCAGGTGCAGGCTCATCGGGCGCTCCCCAGGGCGGTCAGCGGGTCGACGGAGGTGATGCGGCGGATGGACAGGGCGGCGCCGAGCGCGCCGAGGGCGATCGTCACGGCGGCCGGGAGCAGGACGGTCGCGGGAGTGAGGAGGAACGGCACGGCGGAGCCGGACACGAGTGCGCCCAGGGCGGCGGCGAGGCCGGTGCCGAGCAGGGTGCCGCCGGCGAGCAGGACGACGGCCTGGCCGAGGGCGTCCTTGAGGAGGCCCGCGGTGGAGGCGCCCAGGGCCTTGAGGACGGCGACGTCGCCGCTGCGCTGGATGGTCCAGACGGTGAAGAAGGCCCCGATGACGAGGGCGGAGATGGCGAACAGGAATCCGCGCATCAGCTGCAGGGAGCCGTTCTCCGAGGCGTAGGAGCCGATGGCGGACAGCGAATCGCCGGTGGAGACCGTTGTGGTGCCGGCCTGCCGGTCGACGGCCGCCGTATCGACTCCGGCGTCGGTGCTCAGGACGATGACGGTGGCGCTCGGACCCCGGCCGCTGTCGGTGGGCGGCGCGGTCTTCTGCCAGGTGTCCAGGCTGGTCCAGATCACCGGGGTGTGGCTGAAGTGGGCGTCGCCCCGGACTGCGGCCACTTCCAGCTGCCGGCCTGCCAGCGTGAGGGAGTCACCGGCCCGCGCGCCGAGGTCGTCGGCGGCTGTGGTGGACAGCACCGCCGTGCTGTCGGTGATCTTGTCGCTGTGCGGGGCCAGGCGGGAGCCGGGCTCGACGCCGAAGACCGAGACCCCGGTGCTCTTGTCCCGGGCGGTGGCCTTGGTGGTGGTGATCCCCAGCGGTTCGGCGCTCTCGACGCCGGGCGCCTTGGACCACCGCTGCCACTGCTGCTCGGTGACGGTGGAGTCGGCATACGACAGGTCCTGCCCGCCGCCGGGAGCCTGGAAGGCGATCTTGTCGGCGGGCAGGGATGTGATCGCGGAGATGTTCTGCCGGCCCAGTCCGGCGGTCAGTCCGGACAGCAGCCCGACCAGCAGGGTGATCAGCACGATGACACTCCCCATCAGGGCGAAGCGCCCCTTGGCGAACTTCAGGTCTCTCCAGGCGACGAACACGGCCCTGGTCTGTCCTTTCCAGCGGTGGAAGCGGTACGTCCCCACCGTCGCCGTCGGCCTCCCGTGCGCGCGTCTGGCGCAGGACGGCACTTCGCGGGCCGAAGGACGGCACGCAGGTTGTAACTTTCGATGGAAGCCCCAGGGCGCCCGCCTCCGTAACCTGGGACGCACTGTGAAGACCACCGCCCCCGCTCCGACCCCGACCACCCGGGCCCTGGCCTGGTGCCTGCACCTGCTGGTCATCGGTCTGCTCGCCCTGGCCGCCGGCCGGGCCGTGACCGACGACCGGCCCCACGCCGGGTGGGTCGTTGCCGCGTCGGCAGCGTGCGGCCTGGTGTACACGGTCGGGCCCACGCTGCCGCGCGTACGCCGCTCACGGCGGGCCGCCGCGCTGTGGCTGGCCGCCGTGGGCGCCTGCTGGCTGGTGCTGCTCGCCCTGTCCCCCGACGCCGTGTGGGTGGCCTTCCCGCTGTACTTCCTCCACCTGCACCTACTGCCCCGCCGCGCCGGATGGGCGGCGGTGACCGCCACCGCCGCCGCGGCCATCGCCGGCTTCGCCGCCCACCAGCCCTCCTTCAGTCCCGCCATGGCCATCGGCCCCGCCCTCGGCGCCGCCGTGGCCGTCGCGGTGGTGGGGGGGTACCAGGCCCTGTACCGGGAGAGCGAACACCGCCGCCGACTGATCGAGGAGCTCACCGCCACCCGCGCCGACCTGGCCGCCGCCCAGCACACCGCCGGTGTGCTCGCCGAACGGGACCGCCTGGCCCGCGAGATCCACGACACCCTCGCCCAGGGCCTCTCCAGCATCCAGCTGCTGCTGCGTGCTGCCGAACGCGCACTGCCGCAGGCCCCTGACAGCGCGGCCCGCTATGTCGACCAGGCGCGACAGGCCGCCGTCGACAACCTCGCCGAGGCCCGCCGCTTCGTCGCCGCCCTCACCCCGCCCACGCTGGAAGGCACCACCCTGGCCGGCGCCCTGGAACGCCTGTGCGCCACCACCTCCACCCGCCACCGGCTCACCGCACGCTTCCGCCTCACCGGCGACCCCGCCCCGCTCGCCACCGCGCACGAGGTCGCCCTGCTACGCATCGCCCAGTCCGCCCTGGCCAACACCGTCCAGCACGCCGAGGCCACCACCGCCGAAGTCACCCTCAGCTACCTCGGTGACCACGTCGCCCTCGGCATCGTCGACGACGGACGCGGCTTCGACCCCGCCCGCCTGCCCGTCCCCGACCTCAAGGCCGGCGGGTTCGGGCTGGCCGCCATGCGCGCCCGCGCCCGCGCCCTCGGAGGCACCCTCACCCTCGCATCCACCCCCGGCCACGGCACCGCCCTGACCGCCCGACTGCCCCTCACCCGGCCGACCGAGTCCCAGCCCGAGGCCCGCCCGTGACCGACACCCCCGTCCGCCTGCTCCTGGCCGACGACCACCCCGTCGTACGGGCCGGGCTGCGCGCCGTGCTGGAGACCGAGCCCGGTCTCGTCGTCGTGGCCGAAGCCGCCACCGCCGAGGACGCTGTCACTCGCGCCGCCCAGGGCGACATCGACGTCGTGCTGATGGACCTGCAGTTCGGCAGGGGCATGGGCGGCGCCGAAGCCACCGCCCAGATCACCGCCCGGCCCGGAGCCCCCCGGGTGCTGATCGTCACCACCTACGACTCCGACGCCGACACCCTGCCCGCCATCGAGGCCGGCGCCACCGGCTACCTCCTCAAGGACGCCCCTCCCGAGGACCTGGCCGCCGCCGTACGCACCGCCGCCACGGGCCGCACCACGCTCGCGCCCACCGTCGCCGACCGGCTGATGAACCGGCTGCGCGCCCCCGGCACCGCTCTGACCCGGCGCGAGACCGAAGTCCTCACCCTGGTCGCCGACGGCCTGTCCAACCAGGCCATCGGCGACCGCCTCCACCTGACCCAAGGCACCGTCAAGTCCCACCTCGCCCGCATCTACGCCAAACTCAACGTCGACTCCCGCACCGCAGCCGTCGCCGCCGCCACCGACCTCGGCCTCATCCGCCGCTGACCGGCGCTCGTCCCAGCACGCCCCTGCCACCCGGCCACGACAAGCAGGCCGGGCCCCGGGGCACCAGCACACGGGTCCGCGTCCTCAGCGCCGGTTCGGTGTCATCCACCGCCTGTCAACGGACGGAACAGTGCGGGCTCCGAACAACGCCTCCTCACCAGTGGGACGGCAGCGTGTACCAGACGGTCGGCCGTCCGTAACCGGTCCAGCAGTAACCGCCGCGGTTCCTCCCCCACCCCACCCCGCTGCCACTCGGCCGGCCGCCGCCGGCGGATGGCGCCAGAGCCGGACCCCGACTCCTGCGGCAGGTGCTCCCCCTGGATGCCGGTACGGAGCACGAACAGCACTTCCTGCAGCGCCTTGCGGTCATCGATCCGCTTGCGCCCCGGATGCCGGAAGCGCCGCTCATGCCCGGGCGGCAGCGGTTCGATCCCCCTTCACAGCTCGTCGCCGACCTCCCACGGCTCCCGCCGCGTCACGGTCACATCCCACTGATCCGAGCCGTCCCGCCGGTCCGAGGCGGACGCGGCCGACCGCCGCGCCGCCCGAAGCACCTCCACGCCGACCGCGGCTACGACCACGAGAGCTACCGCGACCGGGTCCGC
Source organism: Streptomyces sp. NPDC034670 (assembly GCF_055574875.1). Lineage (NCBI taxonomy): Bacteria > Bacillati > Actinomycetota > Actinomycetes > Kitasatosporales > Streptomycetaceae > Streptomyces > Streptomyces sp. NPDC034670. Next base: position 39,567 of record NZ_JBVITR010000038.1, on the reverse strand, counting down.
CGGTTCGGAATCACCCCGCACATCGCCCGACGCGGCACCGGAGACGGCTCCGGACTCGGCGTACACCACTGGGTCGTGGAAGGCGCCATCGCACCGCTGCACCGGTTGCGCCGCCTACGCGTCCGCTGGGAGATCCGCGACGACCTCCACCAGGTCTTCATCACACTCGGTTGCGCCGTCATCTGCCGGCGGCGACTGAGGACCCCGCTCTGATTCCAGGCCAACGTAAGGTGGACTCCCATGTCGCGAACTCGCGCCGAGCACAAGGAGGCGCCCATGCTCGCCGACTCGCCCGCGCTGGCGGCCGGAAGGCGTCATTCGGTCGGACGGCGCCGGGATGGAACCGTTCTCGCCGTGGGCAACACCGCAGCCGCTGAATGCCGTGTCGAGCGATGGGAAGATGTCGTCGCGGTGGCAGCCGGCAACGTCCATGCCGCGACGAACACGGGCAGGTCTCATACGGTGGGACTCCGGTCGGACGGCACGGTGCTGGCGACGGGGTGGAACGGCGATGGGCAGTGTGATGTCGCCGGATGGCGAGGCGTCACGGCCGTGGCCGCGGGCTGGCGCCGCACGCTCGGGCTACTCGCGAATGGCCGCGTGCTGGCAGTTGGCCGGAGTTCGGAAGGACAGGGCGACGTGCGGTCCTGGCGCGAGACGGTCGTCCTCTCGTGTGGTGACTGGCACTCGGTCGGCGTCCGGTCGGACGGTTCCGCACTGGCCGCGGGGAACAACCGACGAGGGCAGTGTGCCGTTGAAGGGTGGCGTGACCTGACCGCCATTTCGGCCGGGTATCTCCATACCGTCGGCCTCAGGGCCGACGGGCGGGCAGTGGCGACCGGAGACCGGGCAACAGGGGCGTGCGCGGTCGACGAGTGGGAAGACGTCGTGGCACTCGACGCGGGCAGCTACCACACCGTCGGGGTCACTGCGTCCGGGCGGGTCCTCGCAGCGGGAGACAACAGCCACGGACAGTGCGACGTCGGCGATTGGCACGACATCGTCGCCGTGGCGGCCGGTTCAACGCACACCCTCGGCCTGCGTGCCAACGGCACAGTCGTGGCCGCAGGGAACAACGCCGACGGACAGTGCGAAGTCGATGCCTGGTCCGGAGTCCGGCTTCCACGGGTCCCGGGCCGCGCCAACGCGAACTGACACCCCGTCACCCCGGACTCCGGAGACCTCATTCCGATTCCAGTCCTTGGCCCAGCAGCCGGACGCCGTCCGGTACGTCGATCCCGAACTCCTCGTCGAGGAGGCGTCGTGCCTCCCTCTCGTCGGTCAACTCCCGTGCCGTGACCGTGCCGTCGGCACGGGTCTCGGTGAGGCGGCGGCCGTCGAGGAGCAGGTGGCGGCCGGGGGTGAGGCTCTGGACGTAGGGACGGCGGCTGAACGGGGAGCGGGGGTGGGTGGCGATGTGCCAGTTGACGACCTCGAAGTCGGGCTGCTCGAAGGGCTCCACCGTGAAGGCGTACTGCGCCTCCCAGCCGTCCGCCCCGCCTGTTCCGGTCGTGCCGTACGCCTCCAGCACCCACATCTCCAGTGGGCCGTCGTGCGGTGCGTGCACCAGCCGGTGCCGGCGGCCCGCGTCGTGGAACTCCGTGCCGGCCACCAGCGGCACCGGCTCCAACAGGGCGCCGACCGCGCCGAATCCCACGTCCGCGAGGTGGGGCCGCTGCTCGCCGGGGACCTCGACGAGCAGCGCCATGTGCGTGCGCGGGCGGCTCTCGAAGCGGTCGGTGCCGACCACGACCCGCGCGGTCAGCAGGGTCACCCGGAAGCCCAGCGCCTCCAGGACGCCCGCGAACAGCGTGTTGTGCTCGTAGCAGTAGCCCCCACGGCGGCCGTGCACGAGCTTGACCGTCAGGTCGGCCGGGTCGAGGGAGGGGACCACACCCCGCACGGGGTCCAGGTTCTCGAACGGGACGGTCAGCGCGTGGGCCGTGTGGACGCCCCGCAGCGTCGCGAGGTCGGCCCGCCGCTCGCCCTCCCACCCGATCCGCTTCAGATAGGCATCGAGGTCGAACGACGTCGTCGGTGCAGTCTCAGGCATGCCTCCACCGTACGGACGCACCGCCCCGGCCTACCCACCCCTGCGGTCGGAACCGCCACCGGTCTTTGGTCCTACTACTCCAGTGGCAGTCCGCTGCTTCTGCTGGTCAGAGGTGCCTTCGCGAGTCCGTTCGGCTGCCGTGCCATCCGGTGCCGGAAGTTCGCGACCTCCTCCGAGGCCGTCCGTTGTGATCGTCGTGCGGGATGTGCGGCCCGACGTCCGGGCGGGTGTGCAGCACGGGCGGGATCCCGCACAGGGCTTGCCGGCCGGCACCCGCGGCCGGCCCGCCACCGGCTCCGGCCCCGGCTCCGGCTCCGGCTCCGGCTCCGGCAGTAACGGCTCGCTGAGCGACCACAGTTCGTCCGACGCGATCCCCGGCCGCGACTGACGCTTCCCCACGATCCGGCCGGTGAGCAGACAAGTCGACGGTCACTTGATCAACAACTTCTGCCCGGGATTCCAGACAGGCCCCCGCCCCGCACGCGGTGGCCGACCGGGCCACCCGGAGCCCGACGGGGTCCTTCGACGGCCACGACGTGCTGCCCACCCGGCTGTGCCGCCGCTTCCCTTGCCCGTGGGCACCCGTGCCGGCTGTGTGCCTGAGGGGTGGGGCGGGGCGGGACGTGGGAGCCCCGGGGAAGGGTGTGGTGGCGGCCCCGTGTGCGCGGCACGAGCGGCCGACGGCACTGCCGGGGGCGCTGGGAGGGGGCGGCTCAGGCGGCGGCCGGGGTGTTCAGCACGTACTCGCGCGAGGCGTGGACCTCGCGGCGCAGGGCGGGCAGGTCGACGTCGAGGACGTGGCCGTTCCACTTGCGGGGCTCGCCGTCCACGAGGACGGCGCTGATGTTGCGGGCGTCGGAGCCCAGCACGACGGTGCCGATCGGGTCGTTGAGCGGCATGTTGTTGAGGTCCTCGGCCTGGATGACCAGCAGGTCCGCCTTCTTGCCCGGGGTGAGCGAGCCGGTGAGGGCGTCCAGGCCGTTGGTGCGGGCGCCCTGGAGGGTGGCGAAGTCCAGGACGTCGTGGGTGGTGATGCGGCGGGGCTGCCGGTCGGTGCCGTGGGCGGCGTTGGCGGCCCGCATCCGCTGGATGGCGTGCAGGGTCCGCATCTGCGTGAACATGTCGCTGACCAGAGCCACCTCGACGTCGATGCTCAGGCCGGGGCGGATACCGACGGACAGGGCCTCGTCGACGGCGGGGATCGCGGTCTCCAGGCCGATCTGGGCGTCGGAGGTGGGGGCGAGCGCCACGGTGGTGCCGGTCTCCCCCATCGTCCTCCATGCCTCGGGGGTCAGTCCGGTGGCGTGGATGAGGGTGACGTCGGGAGTGAGGATGCCGTCCTCGGCCCAGCGCAGGACCGCCTCGGAGGAGGCCGTGCCGAAGACGGCGTCCACGCTCACTTTGATGCCCAGGTCCCTGGCGAGGCGGGCGAGTTCGGGGCCGTAGGCGAGCGCCGGTCCGGCGATCTCATCGGTGGCGAGCGTCGCCAGCCGCAGGGTCAGCAGCTGGTCGTCGCTGCTGAAGTACTGCTCCTTGAGGCGGGTCAGGTCGCCGGGCCACTGCTTGTCCCAGTCGCCGAAGTGCGGGCCCATGGAGGCGTGCACGCCGCGGATGCGGGTGTCGCGGAGCGCCTCGACGGCGGCGTCGGAGTGTTCGGGAGTGCGGGAGTTGTGGGAGAAGTCGAGCATGGTCGTGATGCCGCTGTCGAGCGCGGTGAGGGCGGCCAGCCTGGTGCCGGTGTACATGTCCTCGGGCCGGTAGACGGTGGCGTAGCCGGCCAGGGTGGACATGACGTAGGCGCCGAGGTCGTCGACGTCCGGCATGATCCGGCGCAGCTGGGCCTCCCAGGCGTGCCGGTGGGTGTCGACGAAGCCGGGGCTGAGGACGGTGCCGGTGGCGTCGACGACCACGGCGTCGCCGGCGTCGAGGCGGGGGCCGACGGCGGTGATGGTGTCGCCCTCGACGAGCAGGTCGGCGTCGTGCAGGACACCGAGGCCGGGGTCCACGGTGACGATGGTCGCGCCGGTGAACAGGATGCGCCGTTCGTCCGCGGGGCGGCGCCGGAGCTGGTCGAGGACGGCCGCGCTGGTGGTGTCGTCGATGTGCATGAGGGGTCTGTTTTCCTGTGGTCGGGGAGGGAGTGGTGGGCTGCCGGGGGCGTCGGCGCTGAGCGGGCCGAGCAGGGTGAGGGCGTCGGCGGGCGGGGTGCCCGGCTCGGCCTGGTGGACGACGAGCTGCCGGGTGGGGACACTGCCGACGGTGAAGGACTCGTAGTGCAGTTCCAGGTCGTCGACCTGGAAGTGGCGGAAGTGCTTGGCCTCCCGCGTCTCGGTGCGCCCGTCGTGGCGCGCCCACAGCGTGCGGAAGTCGTCGCCCTTCAGGGACAGTTCGCCTACGACCTCACCCGGCCGCGGGTCGTCGGGGTCGAGGCCGGCAGCCCGCCGCAGCGTGGCCACGGTCGACCGGGCGGGATGCGCCGTAGCCGGCGTCCGCGGTGACGAGGACGTCCGGGGCGCCGACCTGCCACCGCCCTGCACCGGTCAGTCACCGGAGCAACTCGCGCAGCTGCCGGGCGGTGACGGTGGCGGTGTCCTGCCCGGGGGCCGAAGGGGGTCGCAGAACGAGATCAGCGCCGGCGCCCCGCCGTGGTCCTGCCTGGCGGGAGCTTCCCCTCGGCCGGTTTCCCGACGACCGGCGGCGCTTGCCGATCCGGCGTGCGGAGCGCTGCGTGATCTTCCGGACCTACCGCAGCGCCCTTCAGGCGCAGGGCTCCCGTGTGTTCGCGTCGTGGCTGTGCGTGCCGGCGCCGAGGGCGTCGATGAGGTGGAGTGGGTAGCCGGCTTCGAGCAGGGGGCCGTGCACGTCATGGGCGAGGTCGGGCAGGTAGCCGAACAGGACATCGGCCGGCCCGGTGATCTCGGCCTCCTCGCAGGCGGCGGGCAGCAGGAGTGTCTCTGCCCGGCCGAGTTCCTCGCTCCTGCCGTCGGTCCGCACCCGTACCGGGGCGCCGACGTTGGACAGGATCTGCGCGGTGGCGAACCGGTGGCGCAGCGGCTCCGCGGCCGCGGCGCGCCAGCGTTCGAGGGCGAAGTACGGGCCGGCGCACAGGAAGACCCGTTCCACCCCGTCGCCGACGGCGATGCCCAGCCCGGGCGTGAAGTCCGGTCGGGTCGTCAGGTCGGCCTGCCGCACCAGCATGTCGAGGTGGGAGCCGAATTCCTCCTCGCCCACCGGGGAGCCGTCCTCCATGTTCCAGCGCATCGCGTGCTGCTGGATGTCGGAGGTCTGCTCGATCTCGTAGACCAGTGTGTCGGGCCCGAAGCTGTGCGGGGTGCCGCCGGGTACGTAGAGGGTCTGGCCCGCGCGCACCGGGAGGCGGCGCAGGACGGCGTCGAAGTCCTGCGCCTCCAGTGCGGCCCGCAGCCGGCCGGGGGTCACGCCGTCCTTGACGCCGCACAGGGCGGTCGCACCGGGGGCGGCGTCCAGGATGTGCCAGGCCTCGGTCTTGCCGTTGGGCTGCCCCTCCAGGCGCCGGGCGGTCTCGTCGTCGGCGTGCAGGTGCACGGGCAGGGTTCCGGTGGCGTCGATGAACTTCGTCAGCACGGGGAAGTACCGTCCGGACCAGCCGGCGCCCATCAGTTCCTCGGGATGGTCCTGGACGACCTGGCGCAGGGACCGGCCGGCCAGGGGGCCGGCGGTCACCACACCGCTGCTGCCGTCGACGTCGCTGCACTCCCAGGTCTCGGCGACGCTCCAGTCCGGGAGGCCCGTCTTGCCCAGGCGGCGGGCGATGGCGTGTCCGCCGAACACCAGCGGCTTCGCCGTGACCGTCAGCCGCAGCGGGTACAGGTGCTCGCCGCGGGAACTCACAGGATCGGCTGCCCGCCGGTGACCGCGATCCGGGCGCCGGAGACGTAACTGGCCTCGTCGGAGGCGAGCAGCACGTAGACCGGCGCCAACTCGGCGGGCTGGCCCGGCCGTCCGAGCGGTACCTGGGATCCGAAGCTCTCCACCTGCTCCGGTGGCATGGTCGCGGGGATGAGCGGCGTCCAGACGGGGCCGGGAGCCACGCTGTTGGCGCGGATGCCCTTCGAGGCCAGCATCTGGGCCAGGGAACCGACCATGTTGGCGACGCCCGCCTTGGTGACGTTGTACGGGAGGAGCTGTGGCGGCGGGCTGTCGGAATTGACCGAGGTGCTCCCGATGATGGCCGATCCGGGCCGCATGTGGGGAACGGCGGCCTTGGTCAGGTGGAAGAAGGCGCTGATGTTGATCGCCAGGGTGCGGTCCCATTCCTCGTCGGGGATGTCCTCGACGGAATCCCGTGTCATCTGGAACGCGGCGTTGTTGACCAGCACGTCGATCCGGCCGAACTCCTCCACGGCCGTGTCGACGATCGACCGGCAGTGCGCCGGATCGGCCACGTCACCGGGCACCAGCACGCACCTGCGGCCCGCCTCCTTCACCCAGCGGTCCGTCTCCTGCGCGTCCTCGTGCTCATCGAGATAGGAGATCAGCACGTCCGCGCCCTCCCGGGCGTAGGCGATCGCCACTGCGCGTCCGATACCGCTGTCCCCGCCCGTGATCACCGCGACCTTGCCGGCCAGCCGCCCGGATCCGCGGTAGCTGTTCTCACCGTGGTCAGGGCGCGGGGTCATCTCGGACGTGACACCGGGAGGGGCCTGCTGCTGCCGGGGCTGGGACATGGAGACTCCTGGAGTTCGAACTGGGCAAGGAGAACACCGGTGCCGGGCCCGCCGGGGGCGGAAGCGAAGGGGGGAAGCCCGGGCGCCAGTCCGGGCCGAAGCGGGGCGCCGCCTCCATGTTCACCCGGCGCCGGGCGGCCCGCCATTCGAGGTACTGCAGGCAGTCCCGGCCGACGTCCCGGCCTCCTGGACGGTGCCCTGCGAATGCCGAGTGACATGCCGGATGACCTGCTCGTCCTCCTGTCGTCCGGTGCGGGTGAGGTGGTGCGGGCCGGCGATGCCGAGCATGGCGCGGTGAACGCCGTCGCCTCCGCGACGGCAGACGCGCAGGACCTTCCAGCTCTTCGTGCGGGGGAAGGCGTGCTCGACGCGGGCGCGGACGCGGCGGTGGGAGGCGCTGTGGTCCTCCTTCCGGACCGGCAGTGCCTCGTCCTGGTGCCGGCGGCAGTACGGGATGGCCAGGCCGGTGCCCCGGTCGCCGTCGTCGGCGACCACCGTGGGGCCGGCGCCGGGGTCCTGCCGGGCCCGGCAGTCGACCCGCCGAGCTCCGCGTGGGCGAGGGCTGCGACCATCCCGAGCCCCGCCGCTGGTCGCGGCGCCGGGACGTCACACCCAGGACCGTGGACGCGGCATCGAGCCGGGCGAACGCCTGGGCCGCTACCGCCGGAAGGTCGGACGCAGCATCTGCCGGCTGTTCGACCACCGGCGCCTGACCGTCCGTCATGCACTCGGGAACCGCCGCTTCGCCGCCTTCCTCCACCCTACGGCGGGAAGGCCCGCGCGGGTCACGGGTGGCGGGCCGCCCGGCCGGAAGCCGGGCGGCCCGCCGGGTGAGGGTCAGTCGTCGAGGGCGTCCATGACCTTGCCGAGGTCGACGAACTTGAAGTTGGTCGCGTCCCGGTCGCCGTCGCCGGGGGTGTCGTGTCCGTCCTGGACGACGAGGAGGCCGTTCGGGTACGTGGAGCCGAGCGGGGCGTTCAGGACCGCGGCGCCGTCACACTCCTCGGAGCCGTCGAGGGTGTCGCCCGCGGCCGTGACCCGGAAGCCGCCCTCGTGCTCGTTGGCGTCCTCCAGCTCGCGGTCGTAGGCGGCGAAGGTGTTGTCGCCCTGGCTGGAGGCGAGGAGGTGGCCGTCGCCGTCGGACTCGGTGAGCAGCGTCAGGCCCTCGACGTCCGCGGAGATCTCCGTGCCGCCGTAGCCGGGGTCGGCGCCCGGCGTGCACTCCTCGGTCTCCTCGTCGTAGGTGCCGGGGACGCCGTACTCGCGGACCTTGTCGATCATTTTCGGCGTGCCGGTGAGGTCGGCGCGCAGGCGCCAGATGCCGACGTCCTCCTGGCCGGCGTAGAGCATGCCGTTGGCCGGATCGACGACCATGCCCTCGACCTGCGGCAGCTCGCCGGGCTCGCCGCACGGGGACCACGAGGTGCCGTCGGGCAGCCGGAAGGCGGAGGGGAGGTCCAGGGTGCGGATCTTGCGGTACGTGACCTTGCCGTCCGCGGTCGGCAGCAGCTCCAGGAGGGCGATGCTGGTGCGCTCGCGGCGGCTGACCAGGGCGTAGGACTTCCCGGTTGCCGGGTCCGTCCAGGTCGCCAGACCGTAGGCGGTCCGCTGGTCGTTGATCTCGGCCTGGTTCCGGGAGAACACAGGCGGCGAGGCGGGGTCGGTGACGTCGGTCAGCGGACCGCCGGTGCGGTCGCGGTCGATGCGGTAGAAACGCAGTCGGTCGTGGCCACGGTCGCTGACGACGGCCAGGTCCGCCTTCCCCGAGGAGAGCCGCAGTCCGTGGAGGAGGTCCACGTTGTTGAACCGGCCCGGGGCGTCGTCCTCGCCCACGGCGGGAGGCGCGGCCATCGACTGCACCAGTCGCGCGTCCAGGTCGTAGACGCGCAGACCGCCCTCCTTGGCGGTGGCGACGACGAGGCTGCGGCCAGGGGCCGCGGCGTTGCGCCAGATGGCGGGGTCGTCCGCGTCGGCGTTGCCGCCTTCGTCGTCGTCGTGCAGCACCGGCGTCTCCGCGCGGGGGGTGATGGACGGCAGTGAATCGCCGGAGACGCGGTGGCGGCCCCCGGCCTGGGCCGGCACCGCCAGGGCCGCCGCGGTGAGGGCCGTGATCACGATCAGCACGGCCGACCGGGCGCTCGTGGAGCGAGTCACGCGGATCTCCTCTGAGAGGGGGTGGGTGGTCCTGCGAGAGAGTGGGTCCTCTTCGTGTCGGCACGGCAGCCGCCGACTGACCGGTGACCCCGACCTCACATGCACACGAGGTGAACGACGTGCCGGACAGCGGATCGTGTGCCGGGAGCGTGGCGACGGAGGCCGAGGCCGGCCGCTGCGGCGGGTGCGGGCAGGGCGCGCGGCCCACCGCGGCCTACGGCGTGTCCGGCGGATCGGAGCGCTTCCCCTTCCGTGGCCGTGCGGTTGGTCGTGGGCCGTGGTGACCTGACGAACGAGGAGCGGCGCCGTCCAGAGCCTCGTCCGCCTGTCGGTCGGCGGCGCGGTGGGCGGTGGGCGGTGGGCCGGCCACCGAAGGGGGCTCGACGGGATCCTCTCCGTGAGCGGGCGGGAATTCGCGGCGGGACCCGCCGGGGGTCCGGCAAGGGGAAGACGGTCGCAGCCCCGGGGGCACACCGGCCGGTCGCTCCCGGTGCGACTTCCGGACATCCGCCGCGCCGGCCCCCGTGCCGACTTGCGGAACCCCGCACTCACGTTACGGTCGGTACTGGTGGACGCCCCCGAAGAAGGAGCAGGCACATGGGCCTGAGGCGGTGGATCGGCACCTGGCCGGTGTACCGGCAGATCACGGGAGCGGACCGGCTGGGGCGGGGCAAGGCGGCCGAGTCCCGGCATTCGGCGGCACTCGCGCCCCGTACGGACACCGCGGACCGCGTGGTGGCCTCCGTCTGCCCGTACTGCGCGGTGGGCTGCTCCCAGCACGTCTATGTGAAGGACGAGCGGGTCCTGCAGATCGAGGGCAACCCGGACAGCCCGATCTCGCGAGGTCGCCTGTGTCCCAAGGGCTCGGCCAGCAAGCAACTCGTCACCGGGCCCCAGCGTGAGCGGAAGGTGCTGTACCGGCCGCCGTACGGCACGGCCTGGCAGGAGCTGGACCTCGCCACGGCCATGGACATGGTGGCCGACCGGGTGCTGGACGCGCGTCGCAGGGGCTGGCAGGACACCGACTCGGCCGGCCGCGCGCTCCGCCGCACCATGGGTCTCGCCAGTCTGGGCGGTGCCACCCTCGACAACGAGGAAAACTACCTGATCAAGAAGCTGTTCACCGCTCTCGGCGCGATCCAGATCGAGAACCAGGCGCGTATTTGACACTCCGCCACCGTTCCCGGTCTGGGAGCTTCCTTCGGACGCGGCGGCGCGACCGACTACCAGCAGGACCTGGCCAACGCCGACTGCATCGTCATCATGGGCTCGAACATGGCCGAGGCCCATCCGGTCGGGTTCCAGTGGGTGATGGAGGCCAAGGCGCGCGGCGCCAAGGTCATCCACATCGACCCGCGGTTCACCCGCACCAGCGCGCTGGCCGACCGGCACGTCACCCTGCGTGCGGGCACCGACATCGCCTTCCTCGGCGGCGTGATCAACCACATCCTGTCCCACGGGCTGGAGTTCCGGGAGTACGTGCAGGCGTACACCAACGCACCGTTCCTGCTGAACGCGCACTACCGGGACACCGAGGACCTGGACGGCCTGTTCAGCGGGTACGACCCGGACACCGCCTCCTACGACCCCTCCAGCTGGGCGTACGAGAGCGTCCAGGCGGACGGGCGCGCCCGGGCGGACGGGCGCGCGGGTGACGCCCGGCACAAGGAGGAGTCCGCGCCGTACCAGCACGGCTCCGGCGGACCGTCCGTGGGGGGCGGAGCGGGCCCCATCGCGAGCGACCCGACGCTGGAGCATCCCCGCTGTGTGTTCCAGGTGCTCAAACGGCACTTCTCCCGCTACACGCCCGAGATGGTGGAGCGGATCTGCGGCGTGCCCCGGGAGCAGTTCCTGGAGGTGTGCCGGGCCTGGACCGAGAACTCGGGCCGGGAGCGCACCGCGGCGCTGGTCTACAGCGTGGGCTGGACCCAGCACTCCGTCGGCTCCCAGTACATCCGGGCCGGGTCGATCATCCAGCTGCTGCTGGGCAACATCGGCCGTCCCGGCGGCGGGGTCTTCGCGCTGCGCGGACACGCCAGCATCCAGGGGTCCACGGACATCCCGACCCTGTTCAACCTGCTGCCCGGCTACCTGCCGATGCCGGACACCACCCACGAGAACCTGTCCGGCTACCTGGACAGCATCCGCAGCCCCGGCCAGAAGGGGTTCTGGAGCAACGCGGACGCCTACACGGTCTCGCTGCTGAAGGAGTACTGGGGCGAGGCGGCGACGGCGGAGAACGACTACTGCTTCGACTACCTGCCGCGGATCAACGGCGACCACGGCACCTACCGCACCACCATGGACATGATCGACGGGAAGGTCTTCGGCTACTTCCTGCTCGGCCAGAACCCGGCGGTGGGTTCCTCCCACGGCCGTCTGCAGCGGCTGGCCATGGCCAATCTGGACTGGCTGGTCGTCCGCGACCTCACCATGATCGAGAGCGCCACGTTCTGGAAGGACTCCCCCGAGACCGAGACCGGGGAGATCACGCCCGAGCGCTGCCGCACCGAGGTCTTCTTCTTCCCCGCCGCCTCGCACGTGGAGAAACCCGGCACCTTCACCCAGACCCAGCGGATGCTGCAGTGGCGGGACCAGGCCGTCGAGCCGAGCGGCGACCAGCGCTCGGAGCTGTGGTTCTTCTACCACCTCGGCAGGCTCCTCAAGGAGAAGCTGGCCGGCTCGGCCGACGAGCGCGACCGCCCCGTCCTCGACCTCGCCTGGGACTACCGGACCGAGGGCGACGAGCCGAGCGCGGCCGACGTGCTGCGCCACATCAACGGCATCGACCTGCGCAGCAACCGCGCGGTCGGCGGCTACACCGACCTCAGGGCGGACGGCACCACCGCCTGCGGCTGCTGGATCTACAGCGGGGTCTACGCCGACGAGGTCAACCAGGCCCGGCGTCGCAAGCCCCGGTCCGAGCAGGGGCCGTACGAGTCGGAGTGGGGTTGGACCTGGCCGCTGAACCGGCGCGTGCTGTACAACCGCGCCTCGGCCGACCCGCAGGGGCGGCCCTGGAGCGAGCGCAAGGCCCTGGTGTGGTGGGACGAGGAGCGGGGCGAGTGGACCGGGCACGACACCCCGGACTTCGAACGGACCAAGCCGCCCGCCTACCGGCCCCCCGAGGGAGCCTCGGGCCCCGAGGCCCTCGCCGGCGACGACGCGTTCATCATGATGGCGGACGGCAAGGGGTGGCTGTTCGCCCCGACCGGGCTGGCGGACGGTCCGCTGCCCACCCACTACGAGCCGCACGAGTCGCCGGTGCGCAACCTGCTGTACGGGCAGCAGGGCAACCCGACGCGCAAGGTGTACGGACGCCCCGACAACCCGTCCAACCCCGCCCCGCCCGAGGCGCACAGCGAGGTGTTCCCCTTCGTGTTCACGGCGGCGCGGCTCACCGAGCACCACACCGCGGGCGGCATGAGCCGTCAGCTGCCGTACCTGTCGGAGCTGCAGCCGGAGCTGTTCGTGGAGGTGTCGCCCGAGCTGGCGAGGGAGCGCGGTCTGCGCCACCTGGACTGGGCCCATGTGATCACCAGCCGGACCGCGGTGGACGCCCGGGTCGTGGTCACCGACCGCCTGGCGCCCCTGCGGATCGAGGACCGGACCGTGCACCAGGTCTGGATGCCCTACCACTGGGGATCCACGGGGCTCACCAGCGGCGACGTCGTCAACGACCTGATCGGCGTGGTGGTGGACCCGAACGTGTTCATCCAGGAGAGCAAGGTGCTGACCTGCGACGTCCGTCCCGGCCGCCGACCGAGGGGCCCCGCCCTGCTGCGGTACGTGCGGGACTACCGCCGCCGGGCCGGGATCACCACGGAGACCGGCGCCCACGTCATGACGGCGGACGGCGACCACCGGCCGGCCCACACCGAACCAGAGGGCCCGGAGGAATCCCCATGACGGACGAGAACAGCCTGTACGGTCCCCTCCCCGACCCCGCCGCGGACGCCGGCCACCCCGACCCACCGCCCCGGATGGGTTTCTTCACCGACACCTCCGTGTGCATCGGCTGCAAGGCGTGCGAGGTGGCGTGCAAGGAGTGGAACGACGTTCCCGAGGACGGCCTCGACCTGCTGGGCATGTCGTTCGACAACACCGGCATGCTCGGCGCGAGCTCCTGGCGGCACGTCGCCTTCGTCGAGCAGCAGCGTCCACTGGGACGGCAGGAGACGGGGCTGTCCGGCCTGCCCACCGGCCCCTCCGGCACCGAGGCCACGGACCGGGTGGTGGGCGACGCCCTGCGTGACGCCGAGCGGGGCGGCGGCGAGCTGGGCACCGGCCCGGTCGATCTCGGCTTCCCCTCCTTCGACCTGCCCGGCGCCACCGGCGACGCCGGGGCCCGCACCGAGTTCCGCTGGCTGATGTCCTCCGACGTGTGCAAGCACTGCACCCATGCGGGCTGTCTCGACGTGTGCCCCACCGGGGCGCTGTTCCGCACCGAGTTCGGCTCGGTCGTGGTGCAGCCCGACATCTGCAACGGCTGCGGCTACTGCGTCTCCGGCTGCCCCTACGGGGTCATCGACCGGCGGCCCGACGACGGGCGCGCGTGGAAGTGCACCCTGTGCTACGACCGGCTGCGCGGGGACCTGGAGCCCGCCTGCTCCAAGGCGTGCCCCACGGACTCCATCCAGTTCGGCCCGCTCGACGAGCTGCGGGAGCGGGCCGACCGGCGGCTGGCGGAGCTGCACGGGGCGGGGGTGGAGGAGGCACGGCTGTACGGCCGCGACCCCGACGACGGCGTGGGCGGCGACGGGGCCTTCTTCCTGCTGCTGGACGAGCCGGAGGTGTACGGGCTGCCGCCGGACCCGGTCGTGCCCACCCGGGACCTGCCGTCCATGTGGAAGCACGCCGCGGTGGCCGCCTCGGCCCTGCTGGCCGCATCCGCCGCCGTCTTCTGGAAGGGGGGGCGGTGATGAGCGAGGACGACGGGGCCCCGCGCGGCGGCGCCGAGCACGCGCACACGTCCGGGTCCGACGCCCGGGAGGCACGCGACGAACCGCCCGCGTTCCGCTCCTACTACGGCCGGCCGGTGCTGAAACCACCGGTGTGGACGTGGGAGGTGCCGGCCTACCTGTTCACCGGCGGGCTGTCGGCCGGCTCCGCCCTGCTCGCCGCCGGCGCCGACCTCACGGGGCGTCCCGCCCTGCGCCGGACGGGACGCCTGGGCGGCTTCGGCGCGCTCCTGGCCAGTACCGGACTGCTGATCGCGGACCTCGGCCGGCCCGAGCGGTTCCACCACATGCTGCGGGTCGCCAAGCTCAGCTCGCCGATGTCCGTCGGCACCTGGATCCTCGTGGCCTACGGGCCCGGCAGTGGTCTGGCCGCCGTGGCCGAGATGCTGCCCGCATCCCTGCGCGCGAGCCTGCCCGGCCGGCTGCTGAGCCGAGCCGCCCGGCCGGCCGGTCTGTCCGCGGCCGCCTTCGCCCCGCCCCTGGCCGCGTACACGGCCGTACTGCTCTCCCAGACGGCCGTACCGGCCTGGCACGACGCCCGCCGACACCTTCCCTTCCTGTTCACCGGGTCGGCGGCGGCGGCCGCCGCCGGGCTCGCCATGCTGGCGGTGCCGCCGGCCGAGGCGGGCCCCGCCCGCCGGCTCGGTGCGATCGGCGCGGCGGCGGAAGTCGTCACGGCCCGGCTCGTCGAGCACCGGCCCGGTCCGGTGCCCCGGGCGTACACCACCGGCCGGGCCGGGCGGCTGCGCCGGGCCTCGGAGTACCTGACGCTGACGGGGGCGCTCGCGGCCGTGTCCGTCGCCCGGCGCAGCCGTCCCGCCGCGGCCGCGGCGGGACTGGCACTGCTGGCCGGGAGCGTCCTGCAACGCTTCGGCACCTTCGAGGCGGGTGTCGCCTCCACCGAGGACCCCGCCTACGTCGTCGTCCCGCAGCGCGCACGCCTGGACGCGGCCGACGCCGGCCGGGAGGCCCCCTGACGGCACCGCACCGACGTCGGCCCGTCAGGGTGACGCACTGCGGTTTCCCGGCGGGGACGGGTTCAGCCGAGGGGGGGGGGGGGGGGGGGGGGGGGGGGGGGGGGGGCACCCCCACCGTGTGGGGGTTGCTTGCCGGGGACCCAAAAAAGGCAGACCCCTGCGGGAAAAAAACGGTGGGTTCCT
>NZ_JBVITR010000038.1:5358-24523 GCF_055574875.1 Streptomyces sp. NPDC034670 | reverse complement strand
GGCGCCCCCCCTCCCCCCCCCCCCCCCCCCCCCCCCCCCCCCCCCCCCCCCCCCCCCCTCGGCCGTGTCGCGTGTTCTCGCCGGAGTCACCGAACAGCGGCCGTACTTCGACGAAGCCGGACGGGGCGTCCGGCGGACGGGCGGCGATCTGTCGGCTCGTGCCCGGTCGGCGCACTCCAGGATGAACCACCCGGCCGGCTGCTCCTGTGCCTCCGCTGTCGGCCCGTCGGTCACGTGCGTGGTGCCGTCGCGCACGCTCACGGTCCGCGTGGTCGCCGGGTCGGGCAGGGCTTCCCCGCCCACGAGTTCACCGGACCCGCTGAGCTCGGCGAACAACTGGTTCATCTCCTGGAGCACCGTGCCGCGGTCCGACTGCGGCAGAGCCTGCGCCTGCTTCGTCCGCGGAGGAACCGGGTGTCCCCGGCTCTCTGCCTTGCAGTGGATCATCGATGCGAACCGCACGGCGTGGGCCTGCTTCCTTGTTCCCTGTCGGTTTCCGGTCATCACCGGGACCGCTTCCGCGCACGCAACTCGTCGCGCTTCACCGCAGGCCCAGGAGCCACCGCGTCCGGCGCCCGGCGGCCGGGCGCAAGGACCGGGAGCAAGGACCGGGACGAGTTCATCTCCGGCGGCAGAACCGACGGGCCTCGGCCCGCCGCCCGGGCCGTCGCGAGCGCGTGAGTGACATCGTCCAGGCCGTCGCCGGCCTGCTGCCCCACCAGCGGACCGCGGACCTCGCCCCGGCACAGCGGACGTGAGCACCGAGTCGCGCCGAAGCCCTCGACGCCTCACCGCCTGCCGTGCACGAACTCGTTAGGGTGCTGAAGTTCAAGACCACGTGGTCCACAGGGGAGGGATGGATGCGCCGAGTCTTTCGGCTGTTCGTGCTGTTCTGCGTCGCGGTGGCCAGCTTGCAGGTGCTGTCCGCGCCACCGGCAAGCGCGGCAGAGGTGTCACAGGATGCCGGGGCGGTCGCCAAGTCGGCTGGTCAGAAATGGGCCCTGAAGTCCCTGGCGAACGGGAAGTACGTCTCCGTCGCGCTCAACGAGACCGACACCCGGCTGCAGTGGCGGTTACAGGCCCGTGCCTCATCGGTCGGCTCCTGGGAGCGGCTGACGCTGCACACCAACCACAGGGCGAAGACGATCGGCCTGCGGTCCGAAGTCACCGGTTTCTTCGTCACGGCGGAGTTCCATGACGGCGGGGACCGGAAGGGGATGCTCAGGGCCAGGGGCGTCCGGCTCGGGCAATGGCAGCAGTTCGTCCCGCAGTACTTGGCTGATTCACCACCGCCCGGATCACCTGCCGGCTCACTCGTGCTGGCGTTGAAAGGGAGCGAGAAGGCCCAGGACGACGCGGCGGCCACGCCTGCCGAGAAGGAGCAGAGGTACGTCTCCGCCGAGATCGGTGACGGGGGCGGGGGTCTGTTGCGGGCACGGTCCACGTCGCTCGGTTCCTGGGAGAAGTTCGTTCTCGAGCCGGTAGCCGGCGCCGGCGGCGGCGCGCTGCCGGCTCCCGGGACGCCGACCGACTCGACGATCAACGTGATGTCGTGGAACGTCTGCGCCAACAACAACGCCGAGTGCGGGTGGAGCGACGAACGCGCCGGTCACGTCGAGCTCAACGAGCAGATCAGGAGTCGGCTCAAGAACCCGGACGTCGTCTTCTTCCAGGAGTTCTGCGAGAAGCACGCCAAGCGCGTCGAGGAGATGCTGGAAGACGAGACAGGCAACGGCTGGGACGTTCGGTTCGCCCCCCTTCACCATGCGACGTCGGGGGGACCCCGCGTTCAGAAGCAGTGCGCCATGGGTCCTGCGCCGGACAGTGCCGACCGGGGATCTTTCGGCGTCGCCGTCGCCGTGCCTGACGAGAACGTCTGGTACAAGCGTCACGACCTCCCCTCTCCGGCAGCCGACGAGCACGAACAGCGATCGGCCCTGTGTGCCGCTCTGCCTTCACGGGCCGTCATGGTGTGCAACGCACACTTCAGCGCGGGCGGCGCGGCCTTCGGCGATCCGGAGGGAGTCTTCCGCACCGAGCAGGCCCGGGAGATGGGAGCCGTCGTCAGGGGCTATGAGGCGAAGGGCTACCGGGTGGTCTTCGGTGGCGACTTCAACTCCGTCCCTCCGGACTTCACGACGTCCGACGGTCCCCGCACGATTCTCGTCGACGCCTACGCGGCACACCGCGAGTGCGACGAGGGCAGCATCGCGGGCAGCCCACGGAACGGCGAAGCCACGAAGCCGCTCGACGGCCGCGAGATCAAAATCGATTACATCTTCGGCCCGGACACTGCGCGGTTCACTTCCTGCACCGTGACCCGTGACGTCGGAAAGTCGGATCACTACCCGATCTACGGGACCGTGAGCCTGACCGGCGCCTGACGCTCCGGGGGGCTCCGGCCACGCCGCCGGTGGCGTGGCCGGAGCTCCCTCAGGGGGCGACGCCGGTACTCGCATGGGCGCCGCGGTGCCGTCGGTGGGCGAGGGCGCACCGACGGCAGGACCGCCTCTTCGTCCGCCGCAGCCGATGCGTCCCCCGCCTCCCCCGTCTGGGCGGTCGCGGGTGGGCACCGAGGTGCCGTCCACGATCACAACGGTGCCCCTGCGCACAGCTGCTTCATGCCGGTGGCCCGACGGGGAACTCGCCGTCGTACGCGTGGAAGCCGTCGTGGGCGGTCCCCTGCCGGTGTCGCCGGGACAGCGCGGACATGCCGCAGGGGCGGCGGCCCCCGCCGTGCGGCTCGTCAGGCCGCGGAGCGCATCGGCGTGGGGTGCTCGGCGTCGTTCAGCCACTCGATCAGGCAGGTGCGGGCGCGTGCCACTCGGGAGCGCACCGTCCCCACCGGGCAGTTGCTGACGAGTGCCGCTTCCGCGTAGGGCAGCCCGAGTAACTGGGTGAGGACGAAGGCCTCGCGGCGTTCGTCGGGCAGGTTGGCCAGCAGATCGGCGAGGACGACGCCGTCGTCGAATCCGGGCAGGCCGTGCGGCTGGGTCCGTTCGGCGGCGGCCTGCCAGTCGTCGGTGTCCGACAGACGGGGCCGGACCGCGGCGTTCCGGAAGCTGTCGACCACTGCGCGCCGGGCGATGGTCAGCAGCCAGGTGCGCGCCGAGGAGCGGCCTTCGAAGCGGTGCAGGCTGGTGAGGGCCCGCAGGAACGTGTCCTGGGTCAAGTCGTCCGCGGTCTGGGGATCGGCACCGAGGCTGGTCACGTAGCGGCGGACGTCGCGGTGCAGGGCTCGCACGAAGTGTTCGACCGCTTCGGCGTCACCGCTGCGGGCGGCGAGTGCCCAGGACGTCGACTCGTCGGACGGGGTGGGCAGGGCAGGAGTGGTCATCTGGTGTCCTTCTCGGGAATCCGGCCCCGGCGTCGAACGGCGGCGGGTCCGGTGACGGCGTGCGGCCGCACGGAGGTGATCGGCGTACGACCGCAAGGAGGCGTACGGCCGGTGCCCGGGCCGTCCGGGCTCAGGGTGCCGGGACGGTGTCGGGAAACCGGCTGTCGGACGACAGCGGTCCCGGCGGGCCCCGAGAGATGATCGTGTGGACGAGGAGGAGCCGCCGCGGCGTACGGGCGGACCGGTTCCGGTGGGGGCGGATGCGCGGACGGTACGGTGGGGCGGGCAGCAGGAGGGGCAGCCGCAGCGGTGCGACGAGCCATCCGGCGAGTGTCCGCAGGATGCGGAAGGCGGCGCGTTCTCCGTACGCGAGCCACAGGCTGCACAGCAGGGCGGCCAGCAGGTGGGCCGCGCCCATGCCGGTCGACGACATGCCCGCCGTGCCCTGGCTCATGTGACCCAGGTGGGCCATGTGTTCCAGCGGCGTGCTGTCCGCCATGACGTGGTGGTGAGCGGTGGGTGCGGCGGGGTCCGGCCGGTGGGGTCGCGTCACCGTCTGGGCCAGCGAGTACCACACGTGCAAGCCGATCTGGGCGGTCATCGCCACGGAGGCGACCAGGGGAAGTCCGCGCTCCCGCCCGGTCAGGCACCATGCCGTGCCACCGGTCCCCACGAGTGCCGCGGCCACGGCCCACCAGGGCACCGCGGAGCCCGACACCATGCGATGTCCCAGGGCGGCGAGCAGCGCACAGACGGCTGCGAACACCGCAGCCCGTGCCGCGCGACAGCCCCACCCCACAGTCATGGCGGGCTCATCCTCGCATCCGCGCGTCTCGCGCCACGGGTACTCCTGCCGGATCAGTACGGATGGCGACCGGGCGTGCCGCTCACACCGGCTCGTGTGCACCATCCCACGGCAACAGGCTGGAGATGAAGGGGTGTTGAGGCCTACCGCGTGCGATGTCGAAGCTCTCGCCACTGTCGTGAACTGCCGGGAACCACCTGCCGGAAGCGGCCGACTACTGAAATGGCGAGAGTGACAGGAGCTGCCGACAGGGCCCGTGGGGTCCAGGAGGGAGGCCGAGCGTCTTGGAATGGTACGAGGACGACTCTCTGTGGTCCGACTTCGCGCCCGTCATGTTCTCCCCGGCGCGTGCGGAGTCCGTGGCCGAGCTGGTGGCCACGTCGCCTCTCCTCGACTTCCCGCCCGGGTCCAGGGTGCTCGACCTGTGCTGTGGTCCGGGACTGTTCGTGGTGCCGCTGGCCCGCCGGGGGTTCGACGTCACGGGCGTCGACCTGAGTGAGCCGATGCTGGAGCGGGCGAGGAACGCGTGCGAGGAGGCCGGCGCCGATGTGCGGCTGGTACGAGGGGACATGCTCACCTACACGGCTCCCGGGGCGTTCGATGTCGTCCTGAACGTGTTCACGTCCTTCGGGTACTTCGACGACCCGGACGACAACCTCCGGGTCCTGCGCAACGCACGGGAGAGCCTCGCCCCCGGGGGGCAGCTCCTCGTGGACGTGATGGGCAAGGAGGTCCTGGCCGGCTGGATCGGACGGCCCCAGGCCGTCGACCTGGCGGACGGCTCGTACGTGGTCCAGCGGGACGTCGTCTTCGACAGCTGGCGCAGGCTGCGGACCGACTGGACGCTGGTGCGCGGCACGTCGGCGCGTACGGCGTCCCTGACGTCCTGCCTCTACAGCGCCGCCGAACTGCACGACCTGTTCGTGGCCGCCGGCTTCGCGGACGTGGAGTGCTTCGGCGGTTTCGACGGTTGCGCGTACGACAACCACTCCCGGCGGCTGATCGTCCGGGGGCGCAGGAAGTGACACGGGTCACCGGGTCCCCCCGCGCCGTTCCCCGGCCGGGCCCCGCTCCGCGTGGTCCGCCCCGTCCCGGCAGGGACGGCGGCCCCGGCGCCCGCACCTGCCTCTGCCGCCCGCTCGTGGCCACCTGCTCAGCACCCCGCGGCACTGGAGGACCGGTACACCATGTCACCGCACCACGAGAACCACGATCCCACGCCCGGCATCGCAGCAGCGGCCGGTCCGCCCGGACGCGGCGCGCGGACCGTTCCAGGGGGAACGCGGACGGGAGCCACCGCTTCGCCCCCGCCCGCCACCACCGTCGCACCCGTTCATGAACACATCACCGACGCGTTGAAGACGCCGGACCTGATCCGGCTCGGCAGCAACGTCGTGCTCGCCCGTTTCGAGACGATGAAGGTCTACGCGGCGCTGGGCGCCGTCCGCACGCTGCTGCACCGCGGGCGCGTCGTCCAAGGACAGACCCTCATCGACAGTTCCAGCGGCATCTACGCCCTGGCACTCGCCATGGCCTGCCACCGCTACGGCTTGCGGTGCCACATCGTGGCGTCCACGACCGTCGACTCGGTCATGCGCGCGCAGCTGGAGGTCCTGGGCGCGACGGTCGACCAGATGCCCCCGTCCCGGAACCTCAAGCTCGACCAGGAGCGCCGCGTGCGCCGTGTCCGCGAACTGCTGGCCGGCCGCCCCGACTTCCACTGGATGCGGCAGTACCACGACTCCATCCACTACGCCGGGTACCAGGAGTTCGCCGACCTCGTCACCGGAACACTGCCCGACGCGCCCCTGACCGTCGTCGGCGCGGTCGGTACGGGGGCGTCCACCGGCGGGCTGGTGCGGGCGCTGCGGGAGACGGGGCGGGTGGTGCGCCTGGTGGGGATTCAGCCGTTCGGCAGCGTCACCTTCGGCAGTGAGCGCTTCGACGATCCCGAGGCGATCATCGCGGGCATCGGGAGCTCCATCCCCTTCGGGAACGTCCGGCACGAGCTGTACGACACCGTGCACTGGGTGGACTTCCGGCACGCCATGGCCGGCGCGATCGGCCTCCTGCGGGAACACGCGACCTTCGCGGGGCTGTCCACCGGAGCCGCGCACCTGGTCTCCTCCTGGGAGGCGCAGCGCGATCCCGGGCGCCTCCACCTCGTCCTGGGCGCGGACACCGGCCACCGCTACGCCGAACGGGTCTTCGCCCGGCACACCGAGGCACAGGACATGCGCACCCTCCGGCCCCGGGTCATCCACACGCTCGACGAGCTGTGTCCGCCCTGGTCGGTGATGGAGTGGGAGCGGCGTCCTGATCCCGCGACGGTACGGCCCGGCCGGCGCTCCGACACGAACAGCGTGGAACCCGTCTCGCCCGTGGAGGTGACGCCATGACCATCGCGGCACTGGAGTCCCTGTCCTTCGGCCTGGGCCGCATGGCCGCAGCGGCGGCGGAGGCAGGACACGGCCTGTGCCTGCTGACCGCGGACCGGTCGGTCTACCGGCACGAACTCGACACCCTGCCCGACGACGCGCTCACCGTCATCGACGTCGACACCTTCGACGGGACGGCGACCCGCGGCGCGCTGGCCGCCGTGCCCGACTTGGCCGGCCTGCTCAACACCACCGACACCTGGAGCGTGCCGGCCGCCGACCTCGCGGCCGAACTGGGGCTCCCCGGCCCGGACCCGGCCGCGGTACGGCTGCTCCGCGACAAGTACCGGGTACGAGAGCTCCTGCACCGCCGGGGACTGAGCCGGAGCGGTGCCGTGCGCGTCGTCCCGGGGCCGGACAGCGCCGCCGAGGTGCGTCGTGCGGTTGGTCTGCCGGCCGTGCTCAAGGACTCCTCGGGCACCTCCTCGCGCAACGTCTGGATCGCCCACGACGAGGAAGCACTGCGCCGCGCGCTCGACGAAGCCGCCCGGCGGCAGCTCATGGGGGAACTGTTCGCGGAGACGTTCCTGGCCGGGCCGCTCTACAGCGCCGAGACTCTCAGCTGGGACGGCGCCACCCGGCTGCTCGGCGTCCTCAGTCGGCAGACGTCCAGGCAGCCCGCGGTACGGGAGGAGGCCGCCGCCTTCCCCATCGCGCTGCCGGCGGCCGAGTCGGCCGCCGTCGAGCAGTGGGTCGGAGACGTCCTGCACGCGGCGGGGCATCACAGCGGTTTCGCCCACGTGGAGTTCATCCTCACCACCGGGGGACCGGAGCTCGTCGAGATCAACCGCAGGATCGGCGGAGCCCTGGTGGGAGAGGTCATGTGCCGCTCGCTCGGGACCAACGTGTACACCGCCATGATGGAGGAGGCACTGGGCCGCAGACCACGCCTCATGGACGCCCCGCTCGACCACACCGGCCCCGCACACGCCTTCGTCCTCGTCTACGCGGACCGGCCGGGTGTCCTCAAGGGCTGGCACGGGCTCGACGAGCTGGCCGCCTTCCCCGGAGACGTGCGCTGGTACCCGACCAGAGCGCCGGGAGACGTGCTGCCGCAGGTGGGGGACCAGCGCGGCTGCACCGGCATCGTGCTGGCCGAAGCCGCGACGGCGGAGCTGGCGCAGCACCGGGCGTGGAGCGCGGCCACCCGCGTGTGCCCCGTCGTCGCCGACGATGGGCCCTGAGCCCCGGCCCGGTGGGGGGCGGGCCACGGGTCCGCGGGCTTTCCTGCTGGCCGCCTCGTTCCTGATCACTCTGGGCAGCTTCGCCGTCCTGCCGTACATGTCGGTGCTGCTGCACCAGCGGCTCGGGCTGGGGCTCGGCACGGTCGGCGTCGTGCTGGCCGTCGCCTCGCTGGTGCAGTTCTCCGGCGGCGTGGTCGTCGGCGCGCTGGCCGCGCGCATCGGCTTGCGAGCCACCATGCTGACGGCGCTGGCCGTGCGGACGGCCGGGTTCGCGGCGTTCGTGCCCGGGATGACCAGCCCCGTGCTCGCGGTCGGTGCCCTGTTCCTGGTCTCTTGCGGGGCGGCCCTGTACCTCCCGGCGAACAAGGCGTACTTGGTGGAGGGAGCCGACGAGGCGGACCGGCCCCGCCTGCTGTCGGCGAGCGGGGCGGCCTTCAACGCGGGTATCGCCCTCGGCCCGCCGGTCGCGGCACCCTTCGTCCTGGGCTCGCCCACCGTGCTCTTCTCCTGCGTCACCGCGCTGTTCGCGCTCGTCGGCGTCGGCCACGCTCTGCTGCCGCCGGCCGCGGTGCGCCCGGCGGCCGGCGGGACGCGGGGGGCCACCGGCGGCGCCGACCGGCTCCCCCGTCACGACGGGGGCCTGCCGCCCTTCGCCGTGACCGTGCTGAGTGTGTACGTCTTCATGTCCTTCCAGCACTACTTGGCGGTCTACACCGTCCCGCGCACCTCGGCGGCCTACTACGGGGCGGTGCTGACGGGGTATGCCTGCCTCCTGGTCATCGCCCAGCCGCTGCTGTCGCGGTGGATCGCCGCACTCGCCTACCGGGACGCCCTGAAGGTGGGCTTCGGGAGCATGGCGGCGGGGACGGCCGGCATCGCGTACGGCGGTTACGCGGGCATCGGCGCGGGAGCGACGCTCATGTGTGTGGGCGAGGTCGTGCTCTTCCTGAAGAACGACCTGGAGGCGCTGGCCCGTTCGCCCTCGGCACCGGCCTCGGTCTTCGGCCGACAGCGGCTGGCGGCCGGCCTCGGGGCGTTCGGCAGCGGAGCGGTCGGCGGTCAGGTGTACGCGGGCGCGGAGGCCATGGGCTCGGCACGGGGGTTCTGGCTCGCAGTATGCCTGCAGGCCCTGCTTCTTCCCGTCCTGCTGACGGCCGTGGTACGCCACCGTCGCACCGGGGCCCTCGTCCCGGAACCCGGCGGCGGGCGGCCGTCGTCACAGCGGCGGCAGCCACCGCGGGGGTGAGAGAGGGAACTTCCTTCCTATGGCGTGGGGCACGTGAAGGTGGTGGGCACTTTCGTCCTTCCCGCTCCGACTCGTCCAAGGGCGCGGCTCGGCACACCCCTGCCCGGAAAGCCGGCACCTCCGCTCACCAGCCGAAGCGACTGGAGAGGCAGCGCCATGACGTCGTTGCCGGCGCAGCCCGCCTCCGAACCGGCCGACGGTCCGGACGAGGGCGGTGCCCGCGCGGAGGGCGGGGATGGCCGTGCTGGGACGGGAGGAGGGGACCCTTCGCAGCTCAATCGCTCGATGGAGTGAGACCCGCGGCTGTTCGCCGACCAGGCCGCTGCCGCGCTTCCGAGGCCGGCACCCCGGGCGAGACCGCTTCCGTGCGGTCCTGGCCCCGCCGCCGGGAGAGGTGCCGCCCGTGCGCATCCGACGTGATCGGCGTCGGCGGGAGCACGGATGCAGCCGCTGGCGCCGAGAACGATCACGGCCCGGCCGCCCGGCCCCGGGCCGCCGTCAGGGCGCGCCCGGGGCCGGTGCGTCCCCCCTCCCCCGTCGGGCAGGTCAGTCGTGGTTCACACGCGCTGCCACAACGCCGGGGCGTTCGGGGGCTCCCAGCCCGTCTGGGCCTGGTGGCCCTGGAGGCAGCGGTAGGTGGCGCCGCCGTGAGTGACCGTGTCGCCCGCCTGGTAGACGTTGCCGATCGCCCAGGTGCCGCCCGGTTCCTCCCCGGGCGGTTCCTCGTCGCCGCCGGTCGTCCTCAAGGTGAGGCCGTAGTTCTGGAGGAGCGGGTTGATCGGCTGGAAGTACGTGGTGCCACCACTGCTGCAGTTGCCCGAGCCGCCCGAGGTGACGCCCTGCGCCTGGCTGCCGGAGAGGTACGAGCCGCCGGAGTCGCCGGGCTCGGCGCAGACCGAGGTGCGGGTGACGCCGCTGATGGTGCCCTCGGGATAGGTCACGCTGGTGTTCAGCTGCTGGATGACCCCGCAGTGCCAGCCCGTGGTGGAGCCGGAGCGGCAGACGGAGGAGCCGACCGGGGCCTGGGTGGAGCCGGTGACCTGGACGTTCTGGCCGCCCGCGCCCTTCACGTACGGTGTGGCCGTCCAGTTGGAGTTGGTGGCGACCCAGGCCATGTCGCGGCCCGGGAAGGTCGAGCCCTGGAAGGTGCCCTGGGCGATCCGGTTGTGGCCGCTGGTGCTGTTGCCGGTCCGGCCGCAGTGCCCGGCGGTGGCGTAGCCGGCCTGGGTGCCCTTGGTGACGGGGAAGCCGATCGAGCAGCGGCCGCTGTTGTTGATGTAGTACGCCTCGCCGCCGCGCAGGTCGTAGAACGGGCGGGGCCGCTCGGCCGACTTCTCGACGCGGGCGAGGGACGTGCCGATCCCGGCCGCCGACAGGAGGGCGCGGGCCGCGGCCGGCCGTGCGGCCTGCACGACGACCTGGTTGGTGCGGATGTCGACGTACCAGACGGGCGCGTCGGTGGTGTCGCGGCCGGTAGCCGCCCGGTCCAGGCGGGCTTGGGCGGCGTCCAGCTCGGTGAGGGAGTGGCGTACGACGGTGGCCTCGGCCCCCTGTGCCTCGATGACCGGTACGTCCCGGGCGTCCGTCGTCGCCACCCTCAGGGTGCCGGACTCGGCGCCGGCCACCCAGGCGCCCGCGAAGCCGGGGCCGAGCGCGGCGCGCAGACGGCCCGCGGTGGCTCCGGCCTCGGCCTCGTTCGCCAGCCGCCGCTCCACCTGCTTCCGGTCGAGGCCGAGGTCGCGTTCCATGGACTTCAGCAGGGCGGGCGGGGCGGCGGCGGTGCGGAGGGTGTCGGCGGCCGACGGGGCGCCGTCGGGTACGTCGCCGGGGGTCGTGCCCGCGCTCGCGGAGCCGCTGAGCCCGGCCACGAGCAGCGTGGCCGTCGCCGCCAGCGCGGCGCCCACGGCGACGGCTCGGGTTCTGGCCCGGGCTCGGGTGTGTCGTTGGAGCAGGGAGGACATGGGGCGTCTCCTCGGTTCCGGACGGGAAGGTGCCGAAACCGTAGGGAGGGCCGACAGGTCCTCATAAGACGTCGGTCGACCCTCTGCCCGGTGTTATGGAAGGGCCGGGGGCGCCGGGTCCCGGTGGGTCGACGACCAGGTGGTGTGGCTGTCGTTGCCCACCGCCACCTCGGCGTGGGCCATCCGGGCCTGGGCCAGCACGGTCGCGGCGGTGCTGTCCTGCTGGGCCACCGCGTGCCAGCCCAGCAGGTGTCGCCAGGTCAGAGGAGTGCCCACGAGCGGCCGGGTGATCACTCCCGGGGTGGCGGGGAAGGTGGCCCGGCACATCCCGGCCGCCCGGCCCACCTGGACGAGGTGCACCAAGGCCGCGGTGTCCGTCTCGTACATCCGCCGGGGCGTGAACCCGGAGCGGGCGCAGGCAGCGGTGAAGCAGTCGCCGAAGCAGCCGTCGCCCGGTACGCAGACCCAGTCCTCGTCGGCCAGCTCCGCCAGGTCCAGCTCCGCGCGGCGGGCGAGCGGGTGGCCGGCCGCGAGCATCACGAGCACCGGGTCGACCGCGACCTCCCGCCACACCAGGTCCCCGGCACCGGGCGGGGAGGCAGAACCGCAGGTACCGGCGAGCGCGAAGTCCAGCCGCCCCTCCGCCAGCAACCCGGCCAGTTCCCGCTCGGACCAGGAGGTGCAGGTGATGACCCGGGCATCGGGTACCGCATCGGCCAGCCGGTCCACCAACGCGCCCAGCAGTGGACCGTGGGTACCGCCCAGCCGGAAGCAGGCGGTCGCACGCGGGGTGCGGGCGAACCGTGCCGCTTCCTGCTGCAGTTCGGTCACCACGGGCAGCACGACACGGGTGCGTTCCAGGACGAGTTCACCGAGCGCCGTGATCCTCACCCCATGCCGCCCCCGCTCGAACAGCGTGCCGCCCAGGGCCCGTTCGATCCGCTTGAGCTGTGCGCTCAGCGCGGGCTGCGCCAGGCCCAGATCGGTCGCAGCCCTGGTGAGGCTGCCCGCGTCCGCGATCGCCCTGATCGTCTTCAGATGCCGCAACTCCAGCTCCATGGGGGGATCTTGCGGCGTGACGAGGGCGGGGGCAAGAGGTTGGTACGGACCAGCATCGGTGGCCGTCGGCACGGTTCCGGCCAAGGGCGGCGACCCGGCGTCCTCCGGTAGCCCTCCGGGTCGCCCGGTTCCCAGGGGACGAGAGCCCGGTCCCCGGGAGACGACGGGAGGGAGCACCTGGTCGTGGTCCCGAGTGCGGGCGACCAGTCACCGGGCCCGGGCGAACCGCGCCCGGGAGAGCGCCCCGGACAGGTGCGGCCGGACTCCACGGCCGCGACGGAGGAGCAGGGCCGGCCGGGCGCCGGTCGGTCCGAGTTGCGGTCACCGCGTCCGCGGGCATGGCGGAAGAGCCGGTCATCGCTGGCGGGAGCATCGGATCTCAGCCGGTGCGGCACGTCCGGGCGAGCACGGTCCGCCCGTCGGCCGCCTTCGGCGGTGGCGGGCCCGCCAGCGCGCGGCGCAACCGTGCCGACTCCAGCCGAGCGCGGTCCGGGGCCGTGGGCAGCGCACCGCGTCCGTGCGTCCGCCTCGGCCGTCTCGACCGGGCCCGACCGGAAGGTGCAGCGACTGCGCCACGGCTCCCTTCTCGGGGGCCGTCCGTCCGTGCGGGTCCCCGTCTGCGCGGGGGCTTCGGTCCGGGTGCCGAAGGGTGCGCGAGGACAGGAAGCGGGCCGCCCGAGGACGGTGCCGGGGTGGTCAGGCAGACGGCCGGCCCGTGATGGCGGGCAGCGTCGTCGACCTCGTGCGGCGATAGGTCACAAAGCCGTTCACGGTCACCCCTGTCCAGATGACGGTACTCACCAGCGGCCACCACAGATCCCGTCCCTGTTCACCCCGGACGAGACTGCCGACCCAGCTGGCCGCCCAGCCGATCGCGAGGAGAAGTGCCGCCCACCTGGCCCACTGCCAGATCCGCATGGTCCCCTGGGCGCGGGTTTCCTGTGGGTTCTGTTCGTCCTGCCGGAATCGTGTGTCGTCCATGTCTACCCGTCTGCCCCCTCCCCGCCCCTCGCCTCCTGCTCCCTCGGGGGAGAGCCGAAAACGGCTGGTTCATTGCTCCACGGCCGCAGATCGTGTTCTTCGTGCCTGCTGTACGGCTTGTCGCAGGGCCTCCGGGCTTCGGGGGGGGGACCTACCGGAGGACGACGTCGCGGCCCGGGCCGCCTTCGACGGTGTCCTTCCCGGGGCCGCCGTCGACCAGGTCGTCGCCGCCCTCCCCGTACAGTGTGTCGTCGCCGGGGCCGCCGAGGACGATGTCGCGGCCGTCCCCGCCCATGGCGCGGTCGTCGCCCGGGCCCGCATGGAGGATGTCCGCACCGTCGTACGCCTCGATCATGTCGTCGCCCCGGCCGCCCCACAGCCGCTGGCCGCCGTCGTCGCCCATCAGGTGGTCCATGCCGTCACCGCCGTCCAGGACCGCGCGCCCCATGACCATGTCGTCCCCCGCGTCGCCCCGCACGGTGTGTGCGGTGTGGGCGTGCAGTGTGTCGTCGCCGGGGCCGCCGCGGACGGTGGCGACCGCGGGGTCGCTGGTGACGACCGTGTCGTCGCGGTCGCCGAGGAAGACATCGATCCTGTCCGGCCGGGGCTTGCCGAGGGGGAGTTCGCAGACGACGAAGGTGTCGTCGCCGGGTTCGAGGTGTGCACAGTGGTCGCCGGGCTCGAGCGGGACCGCGTCGCGGAAGCCGATCCGGCGGACCTCGGCACCGAGGCCCATGGGGATCACGTGGAGGTCGTTGGCCTGTCCCGCGGCGGCGGTGAAGACGATCGACTGGGTCGCCCAGTCGGCGCCGACGCGGGCCTTCGCCCCGGTGACGGCGGGGGCGGCGGCTGCCGGGACGACGGCGAGGCCGGTGACGAGCAGGGTCACGGCGAGCGCGCGGGCGGTGGTTCCGTGTCGGTTCATGGGACCTCGTCTCGACGGGGCGACCGGTGGGTCGACCTGATGGCGGGGGTGGCTGCCGGGGCCTGGCGGGTGGACGTGACGGCAGCGTCCTCGTGGCCGCTTCTCTCGAACGGGAGCCGGTTCGCGGGGTGTTCGGGACGGCCCCTCAGGCCGCGTCCGGTGCGCTCCGTTGTCCCGGGCGTCCTCACGGCGGCGTCGTCCCGCCCCATTCGTCGGCCGCCACCACGAGACAGGCCGCGACCAGGACGACGTTCTTGATGATGTACTGGCCTTCCAGGGTGGGAACCGGCGCGTCCCCCTGCCACATCTCCCCGGAAAGCAGCAGGAGCGCGGAGAAGACGCCGGTCATGTGGGCGAAGAACCCCACCAGGGCCACGCGGAGCAGCACTCCCGTGACAAGACCGAGGCCGATGGCCGTCTCGGCCGCCGCCAGCACCCACAGCACCGCGTCCGGCGGCACCAGGCCGAGGGTGAGCTTCGTCGCGGCCCGGACGGCGACCCCCTCGGCGGGGCTCGCCGCGGGGAAGAACTTGAGGACGCCGAACCAGAGGAACACCGCGCCCACGCAGATCCTGAGGAGCCCCGGGCCGCTCCGCTGGACCCGCCCGGCCAGGGACCGGGCTGCCCGGGTGGCGCGTCCGCCGTCCCCGGTCCCCTCCGGGACGAGCCCCCGAGGGGGGCACGGGCTTCGCTCGCCGACTCCGTCCACCGCCGTACCCACCCTTTCCGTACGTGCTCGCACGCGGTCGCCCGAAGGCTTCCGGCCGCCGAGCGGCCGGGAGAGGAGCAGACGCCCGGTGCCCGGGGCGGACACCGGGACACCAGCCGGCCCCGGCGGGGCCGGCTGGTGCGGCGCCGCGTCAGCTCACGTTCACGTCCACGCAGGCGTAGAAGGCGTTGGCGGTGTCGGCGATGTTCCACACGGCCAGCACCTTCTGCTTGCCGCTCAGGCTGCCGAAGTTCACCTGGTGGGTGACGGTCTCGCCCGGCCGGGCGCCACCGTCGTTGAACTCCGCGATCTTCCGGCCGCCCGCGTAGTACTGCCAGGTGCTGGTGGCGTGGCGGGCCGTCAGCCGCCAGTTGAAGCTGGTCGTCCGGCTGACCGGGGTGACCCTCCAGCCCTTGCTGTCGTTGTCGAGCTCGGCGAAGGCGGCGTTCCCTCCGCTGCAGCTCATCAGGCCCTTGGGGCCCTCGACGCTCTGCGGCTCGTACTTGATGGGGCCGCAGGGGACCAGGCCGGCGGCGCACTGGGCCTGTCGGCTGGGGGGCGAGGAAATGTAGCCGTGCGCGCTCGCGCTGCCGGCCGGCAGGCTGACCACCAGGAGCGGGGCGATTCCCGCGCCGATGGCGGCGGCCAGCATCTTCTTGCTCTTCATGACAACTCCTGTGGGGGGGCCGTGCCCGTCCACCCGAAGGCAGAACGAGCATGATCATGTCAAACAGCGACTCCATGGCCACGAGGGCGGCCACGGGCGGCGACGGAAGCGTACCCTGCTTGGTCTAGACCAAACCAGTGCTCGGGTGCGACCGTCGTGTCCGACGGCCGGCCGGGGGCGGCCGGACGAGCGGTCCCAGCGGCGCGACGGACGGGCACGGACCCCCGGACGTGGGGGGACGGACGGCGACACACCGGGACGCGGGCCGCGCGCGTTCGAGGATGACGGCGGCCCGGGTGAGGCTGCCTGCCTCCGCCACCGCCCGGATGACTCCCAGATGCCGCAACTCCGGTTCCCCGGAGGGCTCGCGACGTGACCGAGAGGGCGGCAAGGGATCGGTACGGACCGATGCGTGGACCCTGTACCCGTCACCCGGATCGAACCGGTGCTCGCAGCCGCACCGCTGTGGGATCGTGACCCACCGGAAGTCGTTGGTCTGCACCAGTCCCGAGGAGGAACGATGCGTAACACCACTGTCCTTCGAGGCACGCCCTGTGTTCCCCCGGCGGCTGGAGAACCCCCCTTGCACCGGCTGGAGTTGCCCGAACCGGGCGCGGCGCCGTTCGCTGCGGGCTCCTTCGAGGAGATGGGCCCGCTGTCCCGGGCGAAGGATCCGCACCGCCACACGTTCTACGAGATCGTTCACCTCACCGCCGGCTCGGGCACTCACCACGTCGACTTCGTCCGCTGGCCGGTGCGGCCACCGCACCTGGCCGTGATACTGCCCGGGCAGATCCACCACTGGCAGGACGACCACGGAGTGGACGGCACGCTGGTGTTGTTCACCGAGGACTTCCTGGTGGACCATCCCGGCGACCGCGAACTGCTGCGGCAGCTCGGGAGGACCTGCTGGTTCGTCCTGGATCCCGAGGACGACGCGCGGATCGGCCGGCTGATGACCGACCTGGCCGCGGAGCACCGGCAGCGGGCCACCGGGCACGAGACCGTGTCACGAGCTCTGCTGCACGCCCTCGTCGTGCACGCCACGCGGCTCCTGGAGCACCACCGCGGCACCGGTCCGGCACAGGCCACCGTCCCGGACACGGCAACCGGCCCGGGCCGGCCCGGTACGCGTCCGTCGAGGCTGGCCGAGGCGTTCACCCGGCTCACGGCCCGGCGGGAGGCGGTCACCTGGTCGGTGCGGGAGTGCGCCGAACGGCTCGGGGTGTCACCCGGACACCTCACCCAGGCCGTGCGCGCGGCCACCGGCCGCAGCCCGCACCGGCTGTTGACCGAGGCCCGCGTGTACCAGGCCCAGCTGCTGCTCGCACACACCGACCTGCCGGTACGACAGGTCGCCGCACGCACCGGTTTCACCGACCCCGCCTACTTCTGCCGGTTCTTCCGCCGGGAGACCGGCACCAGCCCGGGGAGCTTCCGAAAACACCACAGGCGCATCCATCAGTCCATCGCAGCGGTGGAGACGCCCTCCTAGGCTCGATGCCGATCTGACGGCCCCCACCCAAGGAGCAGGTATGGACAGCGAGACGCCGTCTCCGTCGGACGAGTCGCCCCGCCTCGTGCCCCGCAAAACCGTCCTGCGGGCAGCCCTCGCGGCCGGTGCCGCGATACCGGCCGCTCTCATCGGCGGTCCGGCTCCGGCACGCACCTTCGCCTCCGCCGGCGCACCCGTGCCCCTCACCCCGTCCTGCGACGACGGCGACGACCCCACGCCCGAGCAGATGGAAGGCCCCTACTTCAAACCCGACTCGCCCGAACGGGCCACACTGCTGGAACCCGGCACGCCCGGCACCCGGCTCACCGTGAGCGGCTACGTCTTCGGCCGCGCCTGCCTCCCCCTGCCCCGCGCCCTGCTGGACTTCTGGCAGGCGGACGACAAGGGCAACTACGACAACACCGGCTTCCGACTGCGCGGACACCAGTACACCGACTCCCGCGGCGCGTTCACCCTGACCACGATCGTCCCGGGCCTCTACCCGGGCCGTACCCGCCACATCCACGTCAAGGTACAGGCCCCCGGCCGCCCCGTCCTGACGACGCAGCTGTACTTCCCCGACGAACCGCGCAACAACACCGACATGATCTTCGATGCGCGCCTGCTGATGAACGTGCGCGACGGCGACGGCGGCCGCGAGGCGGCCTTCGACTTCGTGCTCGACGTCCAGCAGAACCCCGGCCCGCCCCCCACCACCCCTCCCCCGGGCGGTACATGGGCCGCGGGCACCGCCTACCGCGCCGGGGACCGGGTGACGTACGGAGGTCGCGCGTATGTGTGCCTCCAGGCCCACACGGCCCAGCCCGGCTGGGAACCGCCCTCGGCCCCCGCCCTGTGGCGAGCCGCGTGAGGAGCGCCGAGGCCGGCGGGCCCGCCTCCGGTGCCGCCTCTGCGCCGGTGGTCGGCCCGCCGGTCCTTCGGCTCCGGGATCGTGTGCGCGATGCGGCGTCGTCGCAGGCAGCGGCGGAAGCGGTGGGTCCTGGCGCCGCTGACGTGGCCGGGCCCGGGTCCGTCCGCCCAGCGGTCCCAGCGGTCGGGGAACCCCGGTCCGGTCAGGGCCTCGGTCAGCCGGGGGTGCCGTCCCACTGGTCCGGTGTGAGCAGGAGGGCCGCGGGGCGAGGACCGCACCCTCGCGATCCTCGTGACACCGGGCCGGCGCCACGACGGCACCCGCGCACGTCCTCTGCTGGAACGGGTCCGTCGAGGCGGCGGTCACCCTCGCGTCGTTCCTGCTCCGGGCGAGGTCCGTCTTGAACAGCGGTCCTTTCGGGTGGGACCGTTCACGGGACCAGCGGGGTCATGGAGCGGGCGTGCTCCCACATGCCGCGGAACTGTTCCATCGGGCGCTGCTGCTCGCCGTGGAGGGCGTTGAGGACGACGAGGCCTCCGGTGAGGGCCGGCACTGCCCACTGCGCACAGGCGAGCTGGCGCTGCGCCTTGTTCAGGTCGATGGGGTGCCGACCCGCCTTCTCGTTGTCCTCGGGGTCGGAGGAGGAGGCCAGTTCGACCTTCTTGCCGAGGACACGGGCGTAGGCGGTGGCAGCCAGGGCGGCCGCCGTGACGACGGTCTTGGCCGCCGTGGAGGCGCCCACACCGTGCTGGGTCTTGACCCGGTGGGCATTCACGACGAGCAGGCCGCCACCGCCGAACAGGTGCGCGCCGATGGCGGCGGCGTTGACCGGTACCCACTTCGCCCAGCCGACCGAAGCCATGCGGGCCCGGGCGGCGACCGTGGAGCCCTCGTGCCGGGCCGCCCCGTTGAGACCGACGGCGCCCATCAGGGAGCCGCCGAACCAAGCGGCCAGACCCACGTCGTGCAGGCTGCGGATGAGCGTGTGACGTCCGGACATGATCGTGCTCCTTGAGGGAGTAAGCGGCACGGGCCGACAAGGTGTCGAGCACCCCCTCCACCACCCTCGCTGAACCCGGCCCTCACCGCCATCACGACTGACCCAGACGGTTCGTCCGTGGGTTCTGCCGCCAGCCGGGACCAAGCCCGGGCCGACCGGAGCGGGGAACACCGAAGAGCGTCGTTCACCCTGAATCCGCTGGTCGCGGGGCCGGCGTGGGCGGGTGCCCAGGGCCTGCGCGATGTCGTGATCGATCGGCTGCTCCCGGGGACCAGGGACAAGTCCGTCCGGCACCGACGGGCAGCCGCAGCGATCAGGCCCTACGGGTAGTCGCTCAGCAGGACATCCGCCGATGACTTCTCGAGCCGCCGGCCTGCCCGGCGGCCGTGGGGGGGGGGGGGGGGGGGGAGGCGAGGGGGGGGGGGGGGGGGGGGGGGGGGGGGGTGTGGATGTCTCGGGACTCGGCCCCCCTCCCGTCCCGCCCCCC
>NZ_JBVITR010000038.1:0-5348 GCF_055574875.1 Streptomyces sp. NPDC034670 | reverse complement strand
GGATGGGCAAACTTGGAGGGGGATCGATAAAGAAAAGCCCCACCTGTGTCTTCTTCGGCCCCCCCGCTCCCCTGGTTTCTGTGTTGTTTCTTTCCCCCCCCCCCCCACCACGGGCGGTGAGGGCGCGGCCTCGGCGCGTGCCGTGCACAGGGATTCCTCCGACCGTCCGGTCCCACAGTGCTCGCCGCCGTGTGCGGCTCCGGATCCCCACCGGCAGCGGGGCCGGGCCCCGGTCACCGATGCCGGGCGATCACCCGGTCGGTCCGTCGGGAACCGAGTCCGGGGTCGGGTGGCTGTGCAGGGCCTGGTCCGTGCCGGTCAGTGCCGGCATCCGGCGTACGCGTCCACCGGGTGCGATCAGTGCCGGGCGGGCGCCGGTGTTCCGGGCCGTGCGGCAGGCCGCGATCAGGCAGGTGAGCCCGGTGGGGTCCAGGGACACGACACCGGACAGGTCCACGAGCACGCTCGTGACCGTCGGCGAGCAGCAGGGGTCGCAGGGTGCCGGCGAGCTGTGGGGCGGTGTGCGCGGGTCGAGGGCGCCTGCGGCCGCCACGAGGTGACGGCCGGTGCCCGGAAGGCGGGCCTGCCCGTCCGGGGTGTCCCGCCGGTCGGGAGAGGCGGGCCGGTCGGTGCTCGTCACCCTTCCTCCTTCCTCCCCGCAGGGGTCGCGGTTCACGGGTTCAGCTCCTGTTGGTGACCGCCGCGCCACTCGGTGAGCAGGACGGTGGCGTCGTCGTCGAGTCTGCCGTCGTGGTGTTCCATGACGGCGGCCATCAGCCGGCGCAGGGTCTCGTGCAGGGTGTGCCGGCCGGAGTGGTGACGGCGGATGAAGTCGACGAAGCGGTCCCGGCCGAACTCTTCCCCGCGGGCGTCGCGGGCTTCGGTGATGCCGTCGGTGTAGAGCAGCAGGCGGTCTTCGGGTTCGAGCTGCTCGATGGCCTCGGTGACCGGCAGGCCCAGGTCGGTGCCCATGGGGCCGGCCGGGGGGCAGGCCAGTTCGATGGTCCAGCGGTTGCCGCGGATCAGGATCGGCAGGTGATGGCCGCGGTTGATCCACGTCAGCCTGCCGCTCTCCATGTCCAGGTCGGCCAGGATGCCGGTGACATAGCGGCTGGTGCTGAACTGCTCGAGCAAGATCCGTTCCACCTGCTCGCTGGTCTCGGCCGGCGTGGCGCCCTGACGGCGGGCGTTGCGGCAGGCAGTCACGGCGACGTTCGCGGTGATCCCGGCGGTGGTGTCGTGGCCCATGGCGTCGAAGACACTCAAATGGAGGGTGCTGCCGGCCACCGCGTAGTCGAAGGCGTCCCCGCCCACCTGGTAGGCGGGTTCCCTCACGGCGCCGACGGTCGCGTCGTGTCCGGCGTAGGCGGGCGGCGGGGTGAGGTTCCACTGCATCTCGGCCGCCACGTTCATCGGCTCGGTGCGCACCAGACGGGCGTAGGAGTCACTGAAGGACCGCTTGCTCAAAAGGAGCAGGGCCGCCACGGACGCCAGGTCGCGCAGGGCCTGGCGGGTGGGTTCGTCCTCGGTGTCGGTGTCGGCCCGCAGCACGCCCAGGCGCTCCACGCCGTCGGTGACGGCCACCCACCACCGCCGCCCGCCCGGACGATCACCCGCCCCGTCCCGTTCAAGTTCGGGTTCGGGGAGCAGTTCCACGCGTTGGAAGGCCTGACCGGGCAGACTGCCCGAAACGGTGAACTCCTGCCCGCCGCTCCCGGCGTCCGGTCCCTGACCGGTGAGCCGGCGCAGCACCGTCTCCTGGAGGTCCACCACGAAGAGGGCCACGTCGTGCATGCCGGCCGCGGCGGCGTGCTCGGCGATCACCGGGGGAAGCTCCTCGAGCGTGGCCGTATGACTGGCCTGCACCAGCCGCACCAGCGACACCGCGCTGCTCTCAGTCACATCCCAGACCCTCTCGCCGGGCAGGCACGGTGGTGCACGCCATGGGCGAATGTGCCCCTTGGGGACTCCTTCACGGCCGCTCAAACGATGCCGGCCCTCAAGCAGCACACGGGTACCCGCTTGCGGACAGCACAGACGGCCGCCAGCAGCCGGCACCCGCTGTCACTGACCCACCCGCCCGGTCCACGGAACCGGCGCTGCAATCCCGCCGACGCACAGCAGTGAGCAAGCACCCTGGTACCCGGCTGCGCGTGCCCCCTCCGTCTGTCCCCCACCGCCCCGGGGGCCACATCGTGACGGACTGCGATCGGGCGGATGCCGGCAGGGAACCGGGACGTACAGGTGAGGATGCCCTCGCTCCCTGCTGTGACGGTGGTTCCCTGACCTCGTCCGTACAACCCGCGCCTCCCCTACCGCAGACCGCGTCGGCACCGGCCGATGAGCTCGCGGCGGAGCTGAAGCGGTTGCGGGCGGAGAACGGAGAGCCACGTCATGCGTTCGCCTCCCTCGCGTACCGAGCGGGTTCGCAACACGAAACGGCGGGCTTCTGTTCGGCCGTCCGTGTGAGGAGGTGGGTCATGGCGTGGTCGAGCTGCCGCCGCAGGGCCGTCGTCTCCGGGGCCAGGGTGCTGACCAGCACGCCTCCACCTGGAAGCTCCATGAGGGCGGTGTCGTGCGCGCGGAGTGCGGCGGGGGAAGTGCCGCCGCCCACCAGGTCGGGGTCCACGACGATCAGTGTGCCCGCGGTGCGCCGGCCGGCGGTGACGGCCGGGCCGTTCCATCCGATGGCCGCCGGACCCACGCCGAACTCCTGATCGTAGACCGGTCCGTGCTCCGCCTCGACGCGCACCCGCTGGCGGTAGGCGCCGGGCGCTTCACCGTGCCGTCCGAGCAGCACCTCTTCCCGCAGGACCAGCCGGGCGCCGGCTTCCAGCACGACGCGGATGGC
The DNA here is from genome assembly GCF_055574875.1 of Streptomyces sp. NPDC034670. Taxonomy (NCBI): domain Bacteria; kingdom Bacillati; phylum Actinomycetota; class Actinomycetes; order Kitasatosporales; family Streptomycetaceae; genus Streptomyces; species Streptomyces sp. NPDC034670. The sequence continues at coordinate 2,497 of NZ_JBVITR010000038.1, read as the reverse complement.
GGTGTGCGGGCAGCAACCCGTCTCGACCGCCCGGACGCGCTCCGCGGGGAGCACTCCGTTGCGCAGCAGGAAGTCGGCGTCCTCGGAGGTGTAGATGTCGTTGGTGACGACGGCGAGTTGCAGTTCGCCGGCGAGCGACCGGCACAGTGCCGCGACGAGCGCGGTTTTGCCCGACCCGACGGGGCCGCCGAGGCCGATCCGCAGCGGACGTCCCGAGGGCCGGGGGAGCCGGTCCGTGTCCCGGCCGGGTGGCGTGTGGGTGTGCGGGGGTTCGTCCGCGGGTTCTTTTCGGTCAGGATGCAAAGAGACGCACCTCCCAGGTGGCGTGGAGTTCGGCGGAGATGTCGAGCAAGGGGGCGCCGTACGAGGGCAGTTCGTCGGCGGGTGCCTGCGCGTTGTCGGCGGCCCGCACTGCGAGGCGGTCCATCTGGGGTGTCAGCCGGGCGAGGAGGGCGTGCACGGCGAAAGGGTCGAGTCCGAGCAGGCGCACCGCTGCCGTGGCCGGACCGGTCGCGGCGTCGTGCAGGGCGGCGGCCGCGGCCGCGCGGGGGCCGAGCCCCAGGACCCGGGCCGTCGCGCCGAGGGCGACGGGCTGGTGCGGGCCTCCGGGCAGTGCGGCGGCGAGGGTGTCCAGTCCGCGGTGCGGCCGGACGGACCGGGCGGCGCGGAGCAGTTGCCGGCCGAGCCTGCGGGAGGTGGCGCGCAGGGCGGGTGAAGGGGTGCGGGCCTCGAATTCGGCGTCGAGGTCTGCGAGCCGGTCGGTGCCGGAGGGCTCCGGTGAGTCGTTCCCGAGCGCTGCGCAGGCCGCGGCGGTGAAGGCGGCGGCGGTGGCTCCGCTGGTGGCGATGCGGCCCTGGAGGAACGCCTCGAGCGTGCCGGTGTCCGTCACCCGTCCGGCCGCGACAGCCGCCTCCAGTCCACCGGAGTGGGCATGGCTCCCGGCGGGGAAACGCCCGTCCGCCAGCATCAGCAGAGCGGCGAGACCCGTCGGCGGGAGGGCGTCCGTGGCGGGGACGCGGGGTCTGGTCAAAACAGGAAGTACCTTTGGCTCATGGGCAGTTCGGTGGCCGGCTCGTGATCGACCACCTGGCCGTCGATGCGGACGGTGAACGTGTCGGGATCGACCTCGATGGCGGGCAGGGCGTCGTTCTCCGGCAGGTCGGCCTTGGTCCGGCCGCGCACGTTCTCCACCGGGACCAGCCTGCGGTCGATGCCGAGCCGGTCGGCCAGCCCGTCCTCGATCGCGACGGGCGCGACGAACCATGTCGGCCACGCCGTCCGTCCATCACCTCGTCCCGGCGCAGCACAGTGCGTCCCGCGTCCTGCAGGTCGGCCTTGGTGCGCCCGTCGCGGGCCCCTTCGAGGAGGAAAGCGGAGATGACCGCCGTGGCCTCGGGGAGGTTCAGCTTCAGGCCGCGCTCCCGGCGTTCCTGGGCGAGCTTGGCAGCCGTATAGATCATCAGGCGTTCTCGCTCCTGAAGACTGAGCAGCATCACTGTCTCCGCTCCCTACGGGACCGTTCCGAGGCAGACCGGCCGACGTCCGCGTGGCAGGAGTCAGCCTTGCACGGTGGCCGGCCGGTGGCGCGGTGATGTTGAGCCACCCGGGTTCACCGCACTGTGGGGCGTGGTCACGTTGTCGGGTGTGAGTGCCTGATGGCACGCCGGGGCGTGGTGGGCTCGTGCTTCGTGCCTGCGGCCACCCCCTTCACGGCCGGTGATCCACCAAGGGGTACCCGCACGCGGCCTGGTGACGACGTACGAGCGCGAAGGCTCCGTGCCTGTTGTTCCCGGCCACATTCACAAAGGGCTGCGTCCCGAGGGTGTGCCGTCGAGGTCGTCGAGGAGGGTGATGCGGGCGGTGATGCGTTTGCCGACCGGTTCGTGCCGCGCTTCGAGGTCCTGGCAGACGGCCGTGACGATCTCCAGGCCGTGCCGGCCGACCCGGCCGGCGTCCGCGGCCCGGGCGACGGGGAGCACCGGATCGGAGTCCCGGACCGACACCTCGACGGTGTCGCCGGTGACGCGCAGGTGCAACAGGGCCGGGCCGGGGGCGTACTTGCAGGCATTGGTGACCAGCTCGCTCACCACCAGCCGCGTCACGTCCATCGCGCGCTGGGAGACGGGCAGGCCGTGCTCGGCCTGCACGCGGGTGAGGAACCGTACCGCCAGGCGACGGGCGTGGGCGATGTCCGCACCGTCCCCGTCCAACGCGGCCATGGTCTGCACGGCATGTGCGCCCACCGTGGTGCCGTCCTCACCCACCGGCGCTGGTTCCATGCCGACCACCTCCGCTCCCCCGTTCACCCTTCGCGCGCGTACCCACGCGAAGACAGGCGACACCCCGTGCTCCCCTGCCGGGGCCTTTCGTTCGGACCGGGCCGGACCCGCGGGGTCCGGTGCCGCAGGCGGGCGGCGCGGACGTGACGGTCGTAGGCGCCGGAGGCGAGGAACTCGGCGAGGGCGAGCTGGTCGAGGACGCCGACGGACCGGCCGCC
>NZ_JBVITR010000037.1:48105-71118 GCF_055574875.1 Streptomyces sp. NPDC034670 | reverse complement strand
AGCGCAAACAGTGAGCGGCTGGGGGTGCCCACCCCCCCGGGCACACCCGGGGGGGGGGGGGGCCCGCCCCCCCCCCCCCCCCGCCAGGGAGAGGAGCATTCCACTGGGCCACTGCTGCGCCCCGGCTGCGCCCTGTGACGTCTGCCTCCAGAGGCTCAACGTGCAGGCAGTCTGGGCTGTTCAGGCGAACCCGTCAGAGACCGTCAGCGGTTGATGACCTCCTGGCCTGTGGTTGGCTGCCACTCGTTGCGGTCTGACATAAGGAGAACGGACGTGGACGACGAGGAGAAGATCGCGCGAGGAGTGGCCCGGGGGATCGCCCGGCATGAGGCCGCGCAATCGGAAGCCCAGGCTCGGCAGTTGCTCGGCTGCCTACTGTTGTTCGGGGTTCTTGGTGTCGGCTTCATCGTGCTCATCACCTACGGAAGCTGAGCGGGGCGCCCATGCTGCGCCCTGTCTCCTCCGGCACAGCTCGGGCCCCCAGGAGTTTCCTGGGGGCCCGGATCAACGCGCGACATGCCAGAGTCAGCCGGTGCTTTCCAGGGCCTTCACGAGGTCGGCAGGGGTGGGCGTGGTGCCGGTGGCGACGTGGCGTACCTGCGGGCTGGGCGAAGGCCATGCTGCGCCCCGGCCGAGCGGGTGGCGGCGTGAGGTCGAGGTGCGCCAGCCGTGCCGCTCTGACCACACCAGAGCGGCGGCCGGCGCCGTGGGGCTGTCCAGGACGAGCGCGGCCACGACTTCGTCGTCCTGGGGGTGCTGGACGGCCGGCGGGGCGTCGGCGGTGGTCCAGCCGCGGGCATGCAGGGCGCGGGCGACTTCCGCGAGGTAGGGGCGCGCCTGGCGGCCGCGCACGATGGACTCTGCGCGGATGCCTGCGCGGCGGGTGAGTGCGGCCGGGTAGCCGAGGACGTCGGCGGCCTGCGAGGCGCTGATGCCTCGCTGCTCCATCACGTCGGCCATCCGCTCCGCGCGCAGGGCTGTCAGTGCGGCCTGCGCGGTGTTGCGGTGCACGCCGAGCTGTTCGGTGACCCGGGCCGCGGTGAGGGCGGGGTCGTCGTCCAGGAGCTGCGCGACGCGCGCCGGGAGCACGTCGCGCGGGACCTGGTCGCCGACGCCCGCAGGGCGGCCGGCGCCACCGCTGGGCCGGGGGCGGGGGGCAGGGGTGTAGTCCCGTACGACGTGGCGGGGCCAGTGCTCGACTCCGCCGACACGCACCATGTGCTCGCTCACCGACGGGTGTTTCTTGCGGCGGTCCCAGGCATGCAGAGGAATTCCGCTGAGCGCAGCGGCCTCCTGGCGCTCCAGCAGGTCTTCGTCATCGTCCGCCGTCGGCAGTGCCGGGACGGGGCGCCCGGCGAGGTAGGCATCGATCTGCTCGCCGTCGTAGAGCCGGGTGCGGCCCGTGCTCACGGGCGGCGGGAACCCTTCAGTCTGCAGGCGGCCCGAACTGAGCAGGGTCTGCACAGCGATGCCCTGCTGCGCTGCAATGTCGGCAAGGGTGCGCACCAGGTGCCGGCGTCCGGCGCGAATCATTTGGTCCTCCCAATCCGGCGAACACCGGAGGTCGAGAAAAAGGTAGCAATTTAACTACCGACTCGGGGCGGGCAGCCGCCGCTCACAGGTCGATTTCCATCTGCTCGATGTCGGTGAACTCCACAGCGAGGCCCTGGGCGCGGCGCCCGCCGTCCTGGAAGTACAGCTCGCCGAGCGCCTGTCCGGCGAGGTCGCGCAGCTGCTGCTCGCTGGCGCCGGCGTCCTGGGCGTCGAAGAGGCGGGCCGCGTGGTGTGGGGGCAGGGCGAGGGTGATGTGCCGCAGACGGGCGTCGTCGGTGGTGCCGGGCGCGGCGGTGAATCCGAATCGGGCGCGGACGTCGATGACGACGCCGGTGCTGGTGGCCGCCTGCTTGCGGGCTCGGGCGCGTACCCGCGGCTGCCAGCGCTCCCGGACGGCGTCGGCCAGGCGCTGGGCGAGGTCCGGGCGGGGCTGGCGGATCTGGTCTTTGACGTACCGCTCGACCGTGCGCTGCGAGATACCGAGCTGCTGGGCCACGGCGCGGGTGCCCTTGAGCTGCTTGACCAGGTAACGCATCTGCGCCCCGGCGCTCTTGGGGATGGGGCGGGTGAAGGCCCGCTGCACGGCCCGGTTCAGGCCGTCGTCCACGATGCCCACGGTGGACACCTCCGTTCATGATCGGCTGTGCGGGCCGCTGCGAGGCGATCACGGTTCGGTCGGGGGAACTGCCCTGCTGGACCGTGATCGCGCTGCACAGCGGCGTCCAGGGGGCTTAGCGGGCCGGTTCTTCCTCGCCGGACATGTCGCGCAGACGGCTGTAGTGGAACTGGTGGGCCACTGTCACGGTCCCTGTGGGCCCGTTGCGGTGCTTGGCCACGATGAGATCCGTCTCCCCGGCCCGCTCGGACTCGGGCTCGTAGTAGTCGTCGCGGTGCAGCAGGATGATGTTGTCCGCGTCCTGTTCCAGGGCTCCGGAGTCGCGCAGGTCGCCCACCTGCGGACGCTTGTCCTGCCGCTGCTCGGGCCCGCGGTTGAGCTGGGCCAGGGCGATGAGCACGGCCCCGGTGTCGGAGGCAAGGATCTTGAGTTCGCGGCTGATCTCGGTGACGCGCTCATACGGCGTCTGACGGCTGTTGCGTTGGTCGGTCTGCATCAGCTGCAGGTAGTCCAGAATCACCAGCGGCGCGCGACCCGTCTCGCGGACGATGGTCTTGATCCGGGAGCGGATACGGGCCGGGCTGACGCGGGCGCTGTAGTCCATCCACAGCGGAAGGCCGCGGAGCTCCGGAACGAACCGGTCCATGCGGTCCCAGTCCTCCTGCCGCAGGCTGTCGGCACCATCACGCAAGTGGTGGAACGCCACCCGCGCCCGGGCCGACAGGATGCGGTTGCTGACCTCCGAACGGCCCATCTCCAGGCTGTGCACCAGCGTGGGACCGCCTGCGCGGGCGTTGGCCGTGGCCACGCCGAGCGCGAACGCGCTCTTGCCCATCGCCGGGCGCGCGGCCACCAACGTCATCTGCCCGGGCATCAGCTTCATCAAGGCATCAAGGTCCGTGAATCCGGTGATCGCGGACGGCGGGACGGACACCGCCAGGCTGTCCAGGTGCGCGTCCAGGTCGTCGCCGAACCGGCCGAAGCTGTCGTCCTCGTCATCGGCAGCGAGGTACTCCAGTTCCGCCTGGTGGGCGGCGATCGTCTCCGGCACCGACAGCGGGTCCGCGATGCGGGCGCCCTGCATACCGCGCACCAGCGCTGCCTGGTACCGGCGCACCTGGGCGTACCCGTGCACGAGGTCGGCGTAGTGCCCCGCCTCGACTGAGGAACACGCGCTGCTGGCGATCTGAGACAGCCCGGCCGGGCCGCCCACCCGCTCAAGGTTGCCGGTGCTGCGCAGCTCTGCCTCGACCGCGGGCACACCCGTGGGTCGGCCGTGCCCGTGCAGCCGCTGCACCGCCGACCACACCAGACCGTGGGCGGGCTCGTACCAGTCGCCCTCGCGGACCACGCGGGCCACGTCCGCCACCGGGTCATAGGCCGGGGTGGCCAGCAGGCAGGCGCCCAGCGCCCGACGCTCCGCGTCCACGGAGACGGCCAGCCCTTGCTCCTGGTCCTGGATCTGCATGGTCACTTGGTCACCTCCACGTCGCTGCGGGTGACGCCGGGGTGCGTGCAACGCCGCTGCGGGCCGTCGTCGTCGTCATCCAGGAGCCAGCCGTACTCATCGCAGGCGTGGCAGGCAGCGATGGCGCTGCGCGTCGCGGCCGGCCCGGGGCTGCTGGCCGGTGCGGGCGTTGTCTGGGGGCGCACCAGAGCGTAGCGGCGCAGGTCGCGCACCCACCCGGGCAGGCACTTGGTCCAGGACGCTGCGCCTCCGGTGTTCTTGAGCACTTCCGCTTCGAGCAGGGCGAGGTACCCGGCATCAGCACCCACCAGGGACGGCCAGCCCTGCTCGCGCATCGTGCGCAGCAGCTTGGGCGCGCAGCTACGGGCCGTGGCCGCGCCCGCCTGCCACCGCTGCATCTGCTGGAGGAAGTCGACAGCCGCAGCGGTCTCCTCCGCAGAGAACTCCGGCCCTTCCTCCCTCTGTGACGGGAGGGCCCTAGTGGGGTGCGTGGGAGGGGTAGGGGAGGAGGAATCCTCCTCCTCCGGGGGGTGTGGGGGGTGGACACCGGATCGCGGGTTTTCCGCATTCCGGCTCTGACCAGGCGAAACGCGGGTTTCCGGATCGCGGGTTTTCCGCGATCCGGATCCGGATCGCGGGTTTTCCGCATTCCGGCTCTGACCAGGCGAAACGCGGGTTTCCCGCGATCCGGAGGGCTGGGAATCGCGGGTTTCCCGCACTTCGCCGCTGACCTGCTGTGATGCCGCGATCCCCAGGTCGACGTACTGCTCGTTGTTGGCAGGGTTCCGGTACACCCGCGTGGCCCAAGTGGGGCGCTGAGTGGTCTCGTCGTAGACGGAGACGCGGGCGAGGTGGCCGGCCTTCGTCAGGCGTGCCGCGATGGCGTTGAACCGGTCCTTGCCCATCTTCCAACCCTGCGCCTGCATGTCCCGGCGGATGGCTTCCATGGTCGAGGGCAGGCGGGGGTCGCGAAGCAGCAGCTCTGCGAGGACGCCGATGTCTTCGGGCTGCAGGCCCGGCGTGCGCACCAGCTCGCGACGCAACACGACTTCCTCGGGCGGCTCCCAGCCGCGTTCGAGGTAACTGGCGCCGAAGTCGTCACCTGACGATGGACGCTGTGGGCTGTGCAATGTGGTACATCTCCCCAGGTAGGGGAGCCGCGACCGGCGATGTGACCATGTGGAACACCCGGAGTAGTGGCGGTGCGCAATCTGATGCGCATACTCTGGGTATAGGTGACTGCGCGGGCCAAGGGCCCACGGGCATCACCCCGGCGAGGTCACCTCACCGGACACGACTCGGAACTTTGGTCAGTGGCGAGTCGACTTTGGAAGCGGTCCTGTTGTGGCGACAGGACCGCTTCTGCGTTTCTCCTTCGGGTTATAGGTGGTGTTCGATCCCTTCCAGGGCCTCCGCGCGAGCCTGGATGATGCGCATGCGAGCCTCCCATTCATCTCCCGCGCCGTGCTCCGGGTGTGCGGTGCTCTGCGCGTCGTGCTTCCGGTAGTGCAGACCGACCTCGGGCAGGAACCAGCCCCGTGACAGGACGGACAGGGCCGTCAGCAGCCCGGTGTCTTCCGAGGCTGGCAGCGCCATCCAGCCACCGAGGAACGTCACAAGGTCACGACGCGCGCACAGTGTCGCCGGGTGTACTTGAGGTCGGCGGTGCTCCCGCCAGTGTGAGAGGACTGCGCCCTTATGGATGACGCCGGGCGCCGGGTCACCTTCGAAGCCGAGCAAGGAGCCGTCCGGCAGAAGATCCAGGACGCGACTTGTCGTCCAGCCCACCGAGGCTTCGGACTCGAGAACCGCAATGTCCCGGGCGAGCGCGCCCGGGGCTAGCTCATCGTCTGCGTCAAGGACCTTGACCAAGGAGCCAGCCGACCGAGCGAACGCCATAGTGCGAGTCACTGCCGGCCCACCCTTGCGGGACGCCCCAAGGCGCACTCGCGGATCACTCGGGTTAGGCAGGCGGCCCTTAGCTGCCACGTGGGCGCCGTCCTCCTGGATGCACCATTCCCAGGACCACCCATTCGGCATCACCTGGGCATTCAGAGAGGTGTAGGCCGCGCCGAGGTACGGAAGTGCGCCCTCGTGTACTGCCGTCAGCACAGAGATCGTCTTCATGACGCGGGCCACCTCTCCAGGGGAATGCGGTAAAGGAACTCGAACCGGTCTCCCGGCAGGATGACCTCAGAGAACTCGGCCAGGTCCCCTTCCACGGTGTAACTCGCCTTGTGTAGCACGAGAATCGACGTGCCCGGAGGCAGGTCCAGTGCCTTCGTCTCCTGGGCCGTGGGCGGCCGTGCGCTGATGGTGTCTGTAATCTCCCCCAACTCGACTCCCACAGTAGCCAGTTGGTGCATCGTTCCGCCTGGCCACGGCTCACGGCCACTGTCCAGTAGTTCCGGATTCTTGGCGGCCACGCTGTATGGAATCCAGGAGTCGATCAGACTGACCGGCACGGTGTCGTCGCGGGAGCTGGTCCGGTAGTGCCGATGGAGCATCTGCGTGCCCGGGGGGACCTCGAACCGTTCGGCGATCTCCGAGGGAGCCTCGCGCACCTGGTAGCTCGCATGGAAGTCGAGCTGTGGAGTAGGCAGGCCGGTTTCCTGTTCCGTGACGCCGGTGTTCCTCCGCTCAGCTTCAGGAAGCAGCGCGCGGTCCTTCTCCCACTGGTAGCGAGCCTGGGACTGCCGCACGATCCGCCGTCGTTGCCGTCGGACGTACGTGCCGCGGCCACGCACGATCCGTACCAAGCCCTCGCTCTCAAGGGCCCGGTAGGCGGCTTGCACGGTGGTCGTGGACCCTCTGCCCTGGGCTGTCAGGTCTCGGATCTGCGGGAGGGCTTCCCCCTCGCGGAGATCGCCGGACCGGATCCGAGCTGCGAACTCATCCGCGAGTTGCCTCCACTTCGTGGCCACAGCGCCCTCCTCTCTTCTCGTAGTTGGTGACCTTGTAGTTCACAGATTAGACCACAGCGACTCGCAGTTCCGGAACTGTTGACTTGCGGTCTGACTTCGTGTCATGGTCTTCCCCGGCAGTTCCGGAACAGCGATTTCAGTGTGATCTGTTCCGGAACCTGTTCGGTCAACTTCATACGTCTGACTGTCCGTGGCTTACATGCCCGGCCGGGGTGACGAACCACGAGGTCCCCCGAGAGCAGCAGCCAGTTGTGCGACCCGCAGCCGTTGCGCTGCCCGTCCGCCGCAGACCGCCCACGCCCGACGGGGCGCGGCTGTGGAGGTCGGAGAACGCAACAGCAAGGGAGACAACGCTCATGCGTCACAACGGACGTGCCCCCATCCTGGCCAGCAAGATGCGGCCCGAGCACCTCAGCCTCCGCGAGGGCGAGCCCCACCTCGTGGTCTGCCCGGACTGCGAGACCTGGCGCCGCCTGAAGCGGTCGATGATCCACCCCCACCGCGACGACAGCCCCGTCGAACGGACCGAGCGCCGCTACTACGGCGACAAGCCCGCCGGCGGCCGCCGCTGCCCTGGCAGCGCCCAGCGCATCACCATCGACCTCAACCCCGAACAGTGGGCCGAAAAACTGCTCGCCGCCGACAGCACGGCGACCAGCCGCCGCTCCGCCCGCCAGCATCACAAGCCGCCCCAGGCCCCGGCCACCCCGCTCGCCCGCGTCCACGCGGACGTCACCCCGGCGACGGCTCGCCGCGCCTACCTCGCCCACACCGAGGAGTGCGTGCTTTGCAGCACCGGCGAGCACTGCACGCGCGGAGGCGTTCTCGCTCAGCGCTACGTCCGCGTGCTTCGCGAGGAGCCCGCCCGCCGTCAGGCCCGCAAGCGGACGGCACCGGCTGCCCGCAGGGAGCAGTGGGCCAAGCACGGAGGCACGGACATCGAGACGGCGAACAACCAGTCCCGCCCGCGCCCGCACGGCACGGTCTCCGACTACCGCGGCCCTCAGCTCCCGACCGAGCCGCTGCGCATCAGCGCCTGACTCAGCAGCCTGCGCTGCCCGCCGGTCACCTGCCCCGCCCTCGCGGCCCTGCAGGCGGTCGGCGGAGTGCGCAGGACGCACTCACGCGACGAACCCCCGGGACGGGGGTCCCCGGGGGTTCTTGTCGCAGGTCCCCCTTTGAGAGAGGACGACCCGTTATGCACAGCATCGCACCTTGCCCGAGTATTCAGGAAGAGATCGGCCCCAGGCTGCCAGGCGCCATCTACGCGAACGTCGACGGACGCTTCGAGGTCCTGGCCCTCATCACCAACCCGGTGGAGGCCATGCAACTGCTGCGCCGGGCTGCCCGGTGGGCGGTCATCGTCCGCGACACCCTTCGCCCCGACGGCCAGCCCTTCGCGGTCGGCTCGGTGTGGACGACGTCGGACTACCTGATCCGTCCTGCCAGGACGGCGTACGAACCGGCCGCCTGACGACCCGCCACGGTCCAGCTCCCACTCCACCAGAGCGTGGAGCGGGAGGCGGGCCGTGGTTGGCCGTCCGGCCAGCCATACAGCGACAGCCCCGGAAGGTGAGAGCTCCGGGGCTGTCCGGTCACAGGACGTAGGAGGTCCCCTTGACCACGACGATCATGACACGCTCGACGGCCTGTACGACAGTGGCCGCCGACAGTCCCGAGTATTGGTGCGAGCCGTGCGGCACCTTCCACTCGGGCCCCTGCGCCAGCACCGACAACCGCCAGCTCGGTGACCTCCTGGCCCGCATGGCGCGCGAGAGCGACGACCGCATCCCGGCCGAACGCCGGGCACGGCGGACGCTCCAGGAGATGATGCCCGGCCACTACCGCCAGCCGGTTCTCACCCTGCACCGGCCGGCGATGGCTGATGACGCCTGCGTGCTGTGCGGCCGGTGGAACTGCGACCCGAGCAAGTGCCCGCCCGAGTCGAGGGCGGTGACCGCATGATCAGCAGGCTGACGGACGAAGAGCGCAAGGCGCTGTCCGAGAAGCTCCGCGAGGTCAACAAGCAGTCCCAGCAGCGGCCCCGCTGATGCAGCACCCCATATGTGCGGCCCGGGCCGCGCAGTACCGCGCAGCCCGGGCCGCCGCCAGGGTCGGCGTCCGCCACCCTCTCGCCCGCCTGCTGCTCGCAGTCGCGGCCGTAGCCGCCGGGGCTGCGTGGGACGCGGGCCACCGAGTCGCCGATCTTCACTGTACAAAGTCAGGAGAACAGATGGCCACGAAGCACACCCACGGCCCGAACTTCGGGCGCCGTATCGACGGTTGTCCGCGCTGCGAGGAACTGACCGCCGGCGCGGCCCCGGTCCAGTGGCATGGGACGACCCGCCGCCAGGACGAACAGCGGGCTGCTGAGATCCGCCGCCACAACTGTCGGACGCACGGCTGCGGCGTCGTGTGCACATACGGGGACTGGTGAGCGTGCCGCCCGACGGCCTGTACCAGCGCTACCAGGCAGCCGCTCGTGCCCAGCAGGAGCACACCACCAGCTGCCCCCGCTGCACCGACCACGCCCGCTGTGCCGAAGGCGCGCGGCTGTGGACGACGTTCGAGCGGCTGCAAGACACCTACCTCGCACGCCAGCGCACCAAGCGCACCCGCTGAGCCATCCGCTCAGCCGACATCGCCACCTCTGTCGGTTGCCTCCCACGCCCGTCCCAGCCCCGCTCCCCGGCGGCTGGTACGGGCGCGGAGAGGGGAGCCGGACAGCCGTGCTCCGCCTGCCTGCTGGAGGCCCTTGTGTCCCACACGATCCCGTTACGCGCGCCCCTGGACGAGTCCGGGCTGCCGCGCAAGGAGCGCACCGCCCCGACGGGCGGTCCCGCCGCACCGCGTCCGAACGCCCCCGCACCTCGTCAAGGAGACACCATGCCAGGCACCTTCTCTGTCCCGTTTCAGCAGGTCCTCGACCGCATCACCCCGCACCTGCCGCCGTACCTGCGGAAGATCGAACCGGTCCACGGCCGGGTGACCTTCGAATTCACGCCATTCACCGGCTGCGAGAAGGAGCCTGTCAAGCCGCAGTCGTACTACGACGACCCGCAGATGAACTACGTGCCCGAGTCGCAGGACGCGGCCGAGCACCGCCTGCGGACGGTCGCGCGGGACGTCCTGGACGACCTGTACCAGCAGGCGAGCAAGCGCTGGCAGGACGCCGCCTACGTCGCCGAACTCCGCCGGGCCGTACGTGACGCCCCGGACCGCTGGCAGGCGTACGAGCGGGAAGCGAAGGCGCTGGAGGCGGCCTACGCCTACCTGCGTACCGCCGAGGCGGGCCGGGAGTGGCCGGCCGCGATCTCCCGCCTGGTCGACGCGCAGGACCGTACCCGCGCCGCCGCCGCCCTGTTCGACGAGCGCGCGGCCGACATCGCCGACGCCCAGTACCGGCACCTGTACGCCGACCTCGGGCACGACCAGGCGCTCGCCGAGGCGGGCTTCCCCGAGGCCAAGGACTGGCACATCGGCGACGGGTTCGGCGGCTACTTCCGCGACGGACTCACCGCCAAGGTCGACCGCCTCATCGAGGAGCAGGAGCAGCACCTGGCCAAGGTCCGCCGCCTGTCCGGCACCAACTGATCCGCCCGCGATCCGGAAGGGGGACAGACCCGTGCGCTTCGTCTACCTGCTGGGCATGGCCAGCCCGCTCATCGTCGTCATCGCCGTTGTGCTGGCCCGCTGAGACGCGCCCCCCACAACCACTCGCACCAGAAAGGAAAAAGCGTGAACAAGCAGAACCTCGCACCGTCCCCGCGCGGGGCGGTGCTCGCCATCCTGGGCGTCATCACCCTGGGCGTGGCCATCCTGTCGGTGGCCGTCTCCTACGACATCCTCGAACCCCGTTTCGGCGCCTGGGCGGTGCCCACCGTGGGCGCCCTGGACGCCCTGTGGGTGGTCTTCCAGGCCACCGAGATCCTGGCGGGCAACAACCGCCGCCGGGCCCGGCGCGTGCAGGCTGGCGGTCTTGCGCTCACGGCCGTCAACGCGGCCATCCCGACGGTGCACCTCGTCATGTCCGGGCCGGGCGGCTTCGACCTGGCCTATGTTCTGACACCGGTGGCCATCGTCGCCACCAAGGGCGCCTGGTGGATGGCCATGCCGTCGCTCGGGCGGAAGACGTCGCCCGAGACCCTTCAGGGGATTGCCGACAAGCGCCAGGAGGTCGCGGACCAGCTGGAGGTGATGGAGGCCGAGGCCGCCCACCGCATCGAGCTGCTCGGCGTCGCCCGGGACCTCCAGAAGCGCGTCGCGGAGGCCGAGACCGCCTACCGCAAGGCCGTCCTGGAGGCGCAGAAGCGCATGACGGAGGAGCTGCACGAGACGGCCGAGGCCACCGCGGCGACCATCGCGGAGAAGCCGCTGCCCGCCTCCGTCGCGGCCATCGCCCTGCCGGAGCTGGGCACCTGGACGCCGACCGCTCCCGCCCTGCCCATCGGGCCGGAACGTGACGCCACCGGCACGCCCGCCATCGGCCGTCACACCCTCGGCACGCAGGTCAACGCGGGTACGGGCCCCGAGGCGGCACGCCTCGCCAAGCACACCGTCACGCTCGATGAGCTGGCGGCCGTGGCGGGTGTGCCGGTCCCCGGGCCGGGCGTGCCGCTGACCGACGATCAGATCGGCGTCGTGCTGCGGCACCTGCGTTACTCCGACGACCCGCCCCTGTCCTACCGCAAGGCCCGTGCCGACTACCGGGCCGCCGGTTTCGTCGGCAGCGAGGAGCGCGTGCGGCACGTGTGGGGCTCCGTCCTCGCGGCCGAGGGCAGCGAGGAGACGTCAGAGGACGCCGAGGAGTCCGAGGACGAGGAAGCCGACGCGGCCCACTGAGAGGGCGTCCACCCCGTTTGTCCGGCACCACCAGTGAGGGCCAGTCCGCCTGCACGGACTGGCCCTTGCCGCGACTGCCGGAAGCCAACTCCACAGTCGACAAAGGGGCGTAGACCCGGCGAGTGACCCAGCGAGCACCCTTGCGGTTGCAGACCTGGGGAGCAGACCCGGCGAGCACCCCCCAAAAACCACTGAATCGAATATGCGTGCGGGCTATGCTCCCACGCCCAAGATCACCTAAGGGGGAGGTTTGGGTAAGAAACAGCAGGCCAGCGACGACGTATACGCGCAGGCGGCAGGCGCCATCGGCGGTCTCGCCATCGCGTTCGGCATCCTCGCCGCCATCAAAGACAAACTCGGGCTGTCGTGGCCGGCCACCGTGCTGTTGACCGCCGGGGTGCTGGTCGCCCTCGGGTACGGCGCCTGGAGGCTCAGGGCCGCCATCGTGGGCCTGGTGGCGGGCGGGAAGCAGCCCGCTGCGGCACTGAAGCAGGAAGCGCCAGCGGAGGGCCTGGTGGCGGCCGAGGAGGCCGTTCCCGCCCACCCGGAGCTGACAGAGGCACTGGTCACGGCCGGGGTCATCGACAAGGCCGAGGTGATCCGGGCCGACGAAGTCACCGTCGAACCGGTCTCCACGGGCAAGCGGTACCGCTTTCTCCTGCCCAAGACCCGTACCTATAAGGACGTGGAGAGGCGGCTGGAGAACGTCGCGGGCTGGTACGGCATCAGCCGGCTGCACGTGAAGCTGGAGCGCGACCGCAACAACGAGCGCGGCGCCCACCTGCTGATGCTGGACGCGCCGCCGTTCTCGCAGCCGTTCCCGGCGCCCACCCGCGAGCAGATCCGGTCCTTCACCGGGGTGCCGCTCGGGCACGACGTCACCGGCCAGTTGGCCGGCGTACCGACACTCGACAAAGCATCAATGGTGGTCGGCGGAATGTCCCAGATGGGCAAGACCACGCTCATCAACGGACTCATTACCTGCCTGCTCATCGCGTACGGGGATTTCGACCTGTACCTGCTGGACGGCAAGTTCTGCGGACTGGTCACCTTCGAAAAGGCGTGTGTCCGCTACGAGTCATCGGACGATCCGGCCGTCTTCGAGAGCATTGCCGATGAGCTGATCGACCGTGGTGCCAGGCGATACGAGAAGATGCGGGAGGCGAAGAGGAACCGGGAGCCGGAACCGAAATTCAAACCCGTTATCTTCATCGTGGACGAGGCGGCCGACTTCTTCGCCGACGATGGCACTCCCAAGGGGAAAGAGCGGTCGGCGGGAATTGCGGAGAAGGCGCGGAAGCTCGCTGCCAAGTCTCTGGAATCCCGCATCTCCATGATCCTGCTGACGCAGCGGCCCGACAAGGACGCCATTCCGGTAACTGTACGGAACCAGTGCCAGTACCGACTGTGTATGTATGTGGAGTCCGAGGGAACCGCGAAAGTCACCCTCGGTGACTCGTACTTCACCACCGCCGCCCCGATCAACCCGACTCACCTCAACCCGCAAATCAAGGGTCAGGCAGTTATGTTCGCGGGTGGAACCTCCACGCTCATCCGGGGTTTCAATTTCTCGGATGAATTCATGTGGGAAGTGGTGGACGAAGTAGCCGCCCGGCAGCAGAAGGTGCTGGAGACCGCCCCGCTATCACCGCTCAAGCAGGCAATCGACCTGATGCGGAATGCTGGCGTGGAATTCATGCCCACGGCCGACCTGGCCCCGGCGCTCGGTATCACCGAAACCAGGCCCGGGGAACGAGGGAAACAGCTCTCCAAAAAACTCGGGGTAACTCCCGGGAAGGACGAAAAGGGCGTGGTCCGGGGCTACTGGCTCACCGACCTCATCGCGGCCACCGCAGCCGAATCCTGATCGTCGTCAGCCCGCTCGGAGTCCGTCCGGCGGTCCGCTGAGAGTCCGCCGGACATCCGCCGGCCAAGCGGCCCTGCCCGTCCCCCGGACGGGCTCCCAGCGGACTCCCAGCGGACCGCCAGCGGACCCCTATGGCGGATCTGACCTGGGAAAACAAGCAGAACCACAGAAGGGGAGGGGGTAACCCTTGAAAGGCTCCACAGCGGCCATCGTCGGGGCCGGTGCGACCGCGGCCGTCGTCGTGGCCGCGCTCGTCCAGGCCGCCGGCGACGACCCGGTGGTGGGCGCGGCACTCAGCATGGCCGTACCCGCCGAATACAGAGATCTGATCGAGGAAGCAGGAAACACCTGCCCCGAGGTCAGCCCGAACCTGCTCGCCGCACTGCTCACACAGGAATCGGGTTTCAACCCGAAAGCCAGATCACCCGTTGGCGCGCAGGGAATCGCGCAGTTCATGCCGTCCACCTGGGAGACCCACGGAATCGACGGCAACGGCGACGGAAAACGTGATGTCTGGGATCCCGAAGACGCGATCCCGTCATCCGCCAAATACCTCTGCACCATCTCCCAGGAAGTCAAAAACGTTCCCGGGAACAAGCAGAGCAACATGCTGGCCGCCTACAACGCGGGCAGCGGCGCCGTACAGAAATACGGCGGGATTCCCCCGTACAAGGAAACACAGAACTACGTCCGGTCCATCACCGCTCTCGCCAATCAGCACCAAGGCGGCGGGAATACGGCAGATACCGGGCAGGCCGCAACCGCGATCAACGCGGCAAAGCAGATGCTGGGCACCCCGTACTCGTGGGGTGGAGGAAACGCAAACGGACCCAGCACGGGAACGTGCTGCTCCCCCAGCGGCCAGAACGGAAAAACCGTCCGCGGCTTCGACTGCTCCGGGCTCACGCTGTACGCCTACGCGAAAGCGGGAATCACCCTGCCGCGCACGGCTGCCGCACAGTACGCGGCGTCCAAGCCCGTCAAGCCCGGCCAGGTCCGCCCCGGAGACCTCGTCTTCTATGGCAGCAGCGCGACGAACATTCACCACGTCGGCATTTACGTCGGAAACGGGTGGATGATCGACGCCCCCCGACCCGGCCGCAAGGTCCGCTATTCACCCATGGACACGATGCCCGACCTGTTCGCCGTCGCCCGTCCCACCTCGAACACCAACAAGGAGATCTGACATGCGGAAGTTCACCCTCGCCGAGCCCGTCGACATGTCCACCGGCTTCAAGGACTTCTTCGACACCATCGGGCTGACCGGCGGCGGCCTGGTCACCAAGGGCATCGCCGCCGTCATCGCCGTCATCGCCGTGCGGATGCTGCTCCAGCTCTCCAACGACCCCAAGGGCGCCCTCCGCAAGGGCAGCATGGCTGTCGGCACCCTGTTCGTCGCCGTCATCCTCGCCCTCTACGGCGACACCCTCTTCTCGACCGTGACCGAAGCCAAGGGCTGATCCCTGTGCCGGACAATCCGTGTGACAAGATCAAAGGCCCTGCGAAGGCGTACTGCGAGCGTGATCCGGACAATGGCGGGGGGCCTCCCCCCGAGTCCGGCCCGGAGTTCCACGGCTGGGTGGACGGCGGCGCCGAGAACGTCCAGGAACTCGCCGAGTCGCTGCTCGACACGATGCGCAGCCTGCTGGCACCGGACAGCACGTGGGCGCCCAAGCAGGCCGACAGCGTGCTGTACCAGCCGTTTCTCTGGCTGGGCCAGCACCTGGCTGTCGCGATCTTCGTGTGTGTCGTCGTCGTGTGCGCCCTGACCGCCTGGCAGGGCGCACCCCGCCTCAAGCAGATGGGTGCCTCGACCGGTTGGGCGCTCGCGGCCGTGGCCGGCATGGCGTCGGTCCCCGGCATCGTGCACATGCTGAACCAGGCCACGGCATCGGCGTTCCGCACCTTGTTCAGCAGCGACGAGGGGACGCTGTTCACCACGATCGCTCAGGACATGAACAAGGCAGCGGATTCAAGCAATCCGCTGGGGCTGCTGTTCATCCTGGCGGCGTTGGTGGTCGCCTTGGCATTCGCAGCGCTCGTATTCATGGTGCGCAATCTGGGCATTCTGGCGTTCGTGTGCGTGGCGCCCCTGGTGCTGGCCTCCCTGGCACGCGGCGGCGACACCTCCGCCGTCAAGGCATGGATGCAGCGACTGCTGGGCCTGATGTTCTGCCCGTTCGCGCTGCTGCTGGTCTCACCGTTTGTGAAGTTCACCGAAGGCTCGCTGGTGATGGACGCGGCGCTCCTTGTCGCGGCCGACGCCCTCATGCTCCGGATGATCTTCCACGGGGTGCCGTACTTCGGGCCCAGGATCGCGCGTGCGGCCCGGACGTTCGTGGAGCAGCGGACCGACAACCCGCTCGCGCGGGCGGTTGTGCGCGCCGGCGCCCCGGACATCTATGAGCAGGAGACGACGCCGCGTGGTCCGCGCATCGTGGACACCCCGCGCCGCGCGATGGGGCAGGACGGCGGAACTCTGCTCGCCGCCTACGGCATCAACCACCGACCGCGGCCCGGACGGCTCACCACCGAGTCGGCCACCCAGAAGGTGCGGACCGACACTGCCCGCACCACCCAGCTCAGCGAGGCACGCCGACAGGCACGAGAAGCAGCTCGGGGAGCACACGGACGCCGACCGACACCCGCTCCACCGCCTGCCCCGCCCCCGGGAACGGGACCCGCCTCGACGCCGCCTGCCCGTCCCTGACCCCTCGTGACCCCGGCCCCGGCATCCGCCCTACACGGCGGAGGCCGGGGCCGGGGCTGTCCCCCTCAAGGAGGAACGCTCGTGTACTCCCTCACCCCCGGCTACCGTGTGCCCGCCATTCAGCGCGGTCTGAGCCCTGCCGAGACACTGGCCACGAAGATCAACGCAGGCGCCGGCGCCGCCGTGCTGGCGTCCGCGTTGATCAGCCCGCCCCCGATCTGGGCTCTCGGTGCGGTCGGCGCCGCAGCCGCTGTACTCAACGTCGCGCCAGGACCGCGCTCGCTCGCCCGCTGGGCAGCCGTCGGCTACCGGCGGCTGCGGGAGCGCACCGCACCGGCCTCCATGACCGAGAGCGCCGGATCCACCGCCACCTGGACGCTCTACCCCGAGCACGGCACCATGCAGGACCCGGTGGCACGGGCGGCCTGGCACGACGCGTTCGGCCGCGCCCTGGCGTTCGCGGGCGACCAGGCCCGCACGGCAGGCATCCAGATCCACGTCGCCCACCACGCCATCGTCGGCGACTACACCGGGCACATGCAGACGATCTCCGTGCACGTGCCCAAGGGACTGGTCGGGCAGCCCGACCGTGTCCTGGACACGCTGGCCCATGAGATCGCCAGCCTTGGAGTGCTTGCCCCCGCCGACCCCGAACCCCTGCCCGCCGTGGTCTCACGCGGCCGGGGATGGGTCGCCCTGGACGACGGCCGCCACGCCAGCACGGCCCGGATCACCGGATGGCCCGACGAGACCGGCGGGGATCTGATGACGAAGCTGCTGCTCGACCAGAGCATCGGTGAGCGATCGCTGTCCGTCCTCTACCGGCCGCTGCCCACAGCCCAGTCCCGCCGGGCCGCGAAGTGGCAGGCCGCGGGAGCCGAGGCGTTCACCACGGACAAGGTCAAAGCCGCAGCACACGAGATCGCCAGCACCACCACGCACGGCGCGCTCGTCCAGGGCGCCACGCTCGTGGACATCGACGCCTACGTGACCGTGTGGGGCGACAGCGCCGAAGCCGTCACGGACGCCCGCTGGCAGACCACCCTCACCGCGGACCGGCACCGCCTCGATCTGGACTGGCTGACCGGCCAGCAGCACCGCGCCCATGTAATGACCTCCCCCCACGGAGCCTCGACCAGGAAAGGGGCGATCCTCTGATGATCCGTCTGCCCTCTAACCACGCTGCGATCACCGCACCACTGGTCACCTCCAGTCGCACCTTCCCCGGCATCCCTATTGGCCGGTCGCTGCTGGACGGCCGCCCTTTCGCCCTCTCCCCGGTCCAGGTCGATCAGGAGGTTCTGCCCTCGACCAACAGCCTGGCCCTGGGCGGCCTGGGCTCCGGCAAGAGCACGACCGCGAAGATCCGCGCCCGACGCGAAGTCATCGACAACAGCCACCAGTACGTCGTCATCGACTCCTTCGGAGAAGACAACACGGGTGAGTGGGCAGCTCTCACCCGCTCACTGAAGGGCCGCGTCATCGAGGCCGGCACTTTCACCCTCAACCCCCTCTCAGAGCTGTTCCCACGCGAGGTCCGCGAGCAGCTCGTGCGCTCGCTGATCGCGGCTGTAGAGGCCGAACCCCTCACCCAGCAGGCCGCCTACGCCCTCCAGCACGCCCTCACCCACCCGAAGGCGACGACCCTCAACGGCCTGGTGGACGCCCTCATGGAACCGGAGGACGGCAGGTGGCCGGCTGCCACGCTCGCTGAGTGGGGCGCGGGTGCCGTTTTCGCCCTGTCCCGCTACACCGACGGCAGCCTGTGCGGCCTGTTCGACGGCGACAACGCCGGACTGCCCGAGACCGACCTGCCGATCCTCGCGTTCGACCTCTCCCGTCTGGACCGCAACAGCCCGGCGATTCCGTCGCTGATGGCCGCGGTGGCGTGCTGGGTAGAGCACGTGTGGCTGCCGCAGTCGACCGCTCCTCACCGGCACCTGGTGCTGGAAGAGGCGTGGCAGATTCTGCTGTCACCGGCCACCAGTGAACTGATCCGCAGACTGCTGAAGTTCAGCCGCCGGATGGGGCTGTCACTGGACGTGGTGATGCACACACTGTCTGACCTTGGTGACGGCCCGGCGCAGGACCTGGCACGGCTGTGCGAAGTGGTCCACGTCGGCCGCCTTGGGCCGGAAGAGGCTGCGAAGGTCGGCGCGCTGCTCAACCTGCCCCAGTGGGCCGTCGGCAGGATTCCGGGTCTGGGCCCTGGACAGGCCGTGTGGAAAGTCGGCCCCGACTACACCGACATCGTTCAGACCGTGATCAGTGAGGAGGAGAGCACCCTCACCGACACCTCGTCCCGACGCCGCAAAGCGCAGCAGGCCATCCTCGACCAGGAACCGGACATCCTCGAGTACGACCCCAGCCGAGAGGAGGAGCCCCACAGCGAGGAATCGGACGACGCCTTTCCGACCGAGGACGCCAGCCTGGCAGTCGAGCACATCGCCGACCTGGACCAGGTGCGAGAGGCGGACGAAGTCACTACCCCTGATACCCACGCGAGCGAGGACGAGGCGTGGGCCTGGGAGATGCCGCCGAACGTGATAGACCGCCACCGCGAGGCAATCCAGGCTGCGATGGACGGCCGGTGCAACGAGGCCGCCGACCTGGCGGCCATCGGCGAACGCACCGACATCACCGCCTACGGCATCACCTCACCCCAGGCCATGCGATGGCTGACCACCCGAGCCCAGGTAGCCGACCTGTGCGGGAACCGGGACCAGGCCGTGCAGCTGCGCGCCACCGTCGCCCGCCTGGGCGCCGGGACCGGGCAGCCCGCGGACACCAGCACCCTGACCGCAGAGTTGCCCACGGTCCCTCAGCCCGGCACACCTGAGCCGCCCGCCGACGAGGACACCCCAGTGGGCCGACGGCCCCGCCGACGCGCGTGGCCCTACGTCGCCGCCGTCGCCGCTCTGTCCATCACAGCCGCCGCCGTCTGGCAAGCCGCCGGCGGTGAACAGCACACCGAACCTGGCCCATCCCGCGAGGCACGCCAGGAACAGGCTGACCCCGTGGCCTACAAGGGACGGGCGGGAGCCAAACTCACCCTCGACGGAGTGACGGTCGACGTGGTGGCGCAATGGAGCGGCAACCAGGTCGTCGTAGAGCTGCGGTCGTACGCCGACCGCAACGCACGGTACCTGCGTCTCGACGCGGGAGAACAGCACGCCTACACGACCCGGGACGGCAGCCTCTACCCCAGAGCACCGGAACTCGCCCTGTCGGTGGCTGACCCCCACGCCGACGTGACAGTACGCGTCGCCGTCGGCGGAAAGGGGTGGACGAAGCAGACCCGAACCCCCTCCCGCATGGTCCGCCTCTCCCCCACCGGCTCGGCCACCGACGCCAACACCGGCGAACGCCTGCCGTCCGATCTCTGACCGGCCGTCACCGCATCGGACACCGGACGCTCCGCCTGGCCCTCGCCCGCCCACCACCCGGCGGTGCGCGAGGACCGGGCGGGGCCGCCCGGCCGCATCCACAGCACCGACCCCTCCAGCAGAGTGCTGTGCCCCGATTGGAGGTAACACCCGTGCGCCCACGCGCTACCGTCACCCACATGGGGACGGACAAGGAGACGGACGGAAACAACGTTGCGTGGTTCGAGAAACCCGCCAACGCCACCCCGCAGAGGCACCGAGGACCCCAACCACTCACCCCCGAGCCACCCGCGAGCGCCCCTGCACCGACCAGACCGCCCAGGCGCACCTTGCCGTACCTCGCCGTGATCGCCGCCCTCGTGCTCATCTGCGCCGTGCTGTGGCAGCACGCCAATGAGGACAAGCAGGCCCAGAAACGCCAGGAGCAGGCCGCCGCCTACAAGGGAGTGTCAGCGGTAAATCTCAGCATCGATGGAGTTGAGACCCAAACGTTGGCGAAGTGGAGCAAGAACGGCCAGTCCGCCACTCTGTCGGTCTGGGTCGACTGGGACGAAGAGCCGAAGGTCGTACAGATCGCATCAGGCGACGAGATCGCCCAGGAGACCACGGCTCCCCTGAAGCAGGGGCAGATGCCTATGCCGATCACCCTGGAAGTCCAGGTACCAGTAAAGAACTGGTACCAGCCCGTCCAGATGACCGTTGCCGTGGGCGGCCCCACATGGCAGCCCGGTGACGAACTGCCCCGCCGTCAGATCGAGTTCCGCCCGGACCGGACGGCCATCGACACCGAGACTGGGAAGACACTCAAGCAGCACTACTCCCGGCTGTTCTAGCCACCGCCAAGGCCCCGCCTGTCTCAATGCCCCGCACCTCACGCGATGGTGCGGGGCACCAGCGTTCCCCGGACGCTCCGCCTGGTCCTCGCCCACCCGCTCCGGCGTGGTGTGCGAGGACCGGCCAGGCCGTCCGGCCTCACGCACGCCCATCCCCCACGCCCGGGCCACAACACCCCGGCACCGGCCACGCCCGGCCCGCACCACACCGATACGACCCTCAGCCACCCCGCCTGAAACCAGCTCCCATCCCGCGCCCGCCGACCACGTCGGCGGGCGCGGCGCTGTCTACAGACGTCCGGAGGAACGCTCGTGCTCATGCCCCGATCGCGCCACCAGGCCAGCAAGCCCCACCCGCAGTGCCCCGGGCCCCGCTACCTGTCCCACGCCCGGAGCCCGCGATGAGCACCCGCGCCCGACGCCGACAACCCGAGGCGACCCGGCCACGCACCGAGCAGGGGCTACCCGAATACGACTGGGGCACCGCCCCGACCGACCAGCTCGCCACTCGCCGCCAGCTGCGCATTGCCGGGCTGCGACCCGGCGGCCAAGAGCCCGTCGCCATCCTGCGCTGCAAGGCCTGCGCCACCCGCCCGAACCGCGCCTGCACCCGCCCCGCCTACCTCTACCGCGTCGACCTTGCCCAGCCGGTCCGGCCCATGACTCTTGCCAAGGAGGCCGCCCTGGACAAAGCCATGGCGGCCCGAACCACTTGCCCGGCCTGCCTGCGCCGTTACCAGCACTGCTTGCCGTTGCGCACCCTCGGTTCCTGTTTGGAGTGCTTCGACGGCACCCCTGCCGACCCGTCCACGTACATCCCGCCGACCGGACACCGGCTCGCCGCCTGATCATGAGAGGAAAACCACCCATGAGCACTGCCACCTTGCCCGAGGGCGACTGGATCCGCGGCATCAGCATCAAGCAGCCGCACGCCACCTGCGTACTGACCGGTCACAAGACGATCGAGAATCGTCCGAAGCCCTGGAGTTGGCGGGGCTGGACGCTTCTGCACGCGGGCAAGCGGATCGACCGGCCCGCCCTGCGCGTTCCGCTGGTCGCCCGCACGATCCGCGACCGGGAGCTGACCACCGGCGCCGTGATCGGCGTCGCCCGCCTGGTCGACTGCCACCAGGACCCCGACGGCTCCCCACCGTGTTCCGAGTGGGCGCAGAGCGAGGCTTGGCACCTGGTCGTCCAGGACGTTCAGGTGCTGCCCTTGCCCGTCGCCGCCAGCGGGCAGCTCGGCCCGTGGAAGCCGACGCCGGACCTGCTGGCGCAGGTGTTCCAGCAGCTGCCCGACTTCCGGCCGTGAGCACCACTACGGACGCCCCCGGTACCCGAGACGTCAGAGCACACCCGCACCGCCAACCCCGAGCAGGAGTCCACCCGATGAAGCGACTGTTCCGCCGCTGCGGCCACGCGCCCGGCGCCCTCACCCCCGAAGACCAGGCCGCCGTCGACGACTTCCGCGCGATGCTCGCCGCCCTCCGCTCCCCGGAGCCCTGGACGCCTGGCGGCGCCCAGGACATCGCCGTGCGGGTCGGCCCCTTCATCGAGCGCGCCCACCCCCGGCCCGGCGACGACCATGGCCCCGACATCATCGCCGTCGCTCTCCAGCACCCCGGCGGCCCGTACGCGCCCTACAGCGCCCGCTACCACAAGCTGGGCTGGCTGCGCTGCGAGACAACCAAGATCCTCGGAGTGTGGAACCCCGCCTACGCCCCACTCACCCACACCGCCGCCGGCCTCGACCTGCCCGACGACGTCGGCATGGAACCCGCGCACTACGCCATCTACATCGAAGCCCGCAAGCCCGACGGCAAGGGCTACACCCTGCTGCGCCTCGGCCCGTACACCCAGGCCCGACACGCTTCCCAGGACGCTGACCGGCTCACCGCCGCACTGGACGGGCAAGAGACCGCCACCGTGCCCGGGTTCCGAGTCTCCGCGCGGCCGCGCCGTTCGACGTCAGCGACCACAAGCTGTTCAGCGACCCCTACGAGGCCGACGCAGTCGCGCTCCTGGCCGACGCCGTCGAAAGGGTGAGCGCCAGGTGACCACGACCTCCGCCTCCCGCATGGACACGAACCTCGACGCTGCGTGCACCGCAGTCACCAACGAGATCAGCCGCACGGACAGCAAGGCATCCCTGCTGCTCGCCTTCAACGGCGCCGTCCTTGCGGGCCTCGCATCCGTAGCCGACCGCGACTTACCCACCGCGACGAAGGCGGCCGGCGCACTCGCCATCCTTGCACTGGGCGCCGCCGCCGTGCTGCTGCTCCTGGCCGTCCGGCCCCGGCTGCGCGGCGACGACCGCGCATCGTTCCCATACTGGGCACGGCTGAGTGACGCCGAAATCCTGGCCAGCATGGACAGCGACCACCGCGCCGCCCGTATCCGCGTCCTGTCTGTCCTCGCCGTACGCAAGTTCACCTACGTACGACGTGCGGTCGACCTGATCCTTGTGGCCCTGCTGGCCTTGCTGGCCGCGGGCCTCGCGGGGTAGCTGGCGACCACTGGCAGAAGAGGAAAAGATCGTTCTTGCCCAATTGGGCAGGAACCCGACCCGGTCACCCGTCATGGGCCCGGCCTCGCGCTCTCGCGGGGCCGGGCCCTTTTGTGTTTCCCCGCGCACCTCGGGCGCGGTCCGCTCGTGGGGCGATGCGGGGCGCGGATCCAGGCGTATACCGCGGTATACGCGCTGCCCGCATCGCGGTTGACGGTGAGGCGGGTCCCGGGGGTGATAACTCAGTTATCACCCCCGGCTTCTGACGATGCAGGTTAGTAAGCTCACCGCATGGTTACCCCAAGCC
>NZ_JBVITR010000037.1:0-48095 GCF_055574875.1 Streptomyces sp. NPDC034670 | reverse complement strand
GCGCGACCACGATAGCCGCGGTACTTACTGTCGCCGGCATCTCTGCTGGCGGGGTGGGGGGGACCTCGGCTGCGGCCGCCCCCCCCCCCCCCCCCCCCCCCCGGGACCGCTGGGTGGAGCGCGGGGGGCCGACGTGCTCTGATGGGGCCGAGGGGGTGATAACTGAGTTATCACCCCCTGCTTCTGACGATGCAGGTTAGTAAGCTCACCGCATGGTTACCCCAAGCCCTTCCGGAGACAGGGAAAAGGTTGTCTCCAAGCTGCCGACATGGCTGCGCCGTGACCTGAAGGTGCGCGCCGCGCAGCTCGGCGTGGACATCCAAGACGCCACTTCTCAGGCCATCGAGATGTGGCAGACGACTAGCGAAGTCGCGCCCGTGGAAACGGCCGGCGGTGTCGCGTGGTCGACTTGGCTGCCGCCGGGCCAGTGGGCGGAACTGCGTGAGACGTGCACGTCCCGCGGGATGCCGCTCGTGCAGGGACTCGCCCAAGCCATCACCCTGTGGCTCCAGACCCACTCGGCACCCGCCCCCACGGAGTACACCCGCCGCATCGTGGTGTGCAATCAGAAGGGAGGTGTGGGCAAGACGAGCATCGCGGCCGCACTGGCCGGCGCTTGCGCGGAAGATCCCGAACTGCAAGTGCCCGTAGCAGCGGAGGCCTTGGCCCTCCAGTCCGCTGACGGAGAAGGGCTGTCCAGCGAGGCCACGGACCTGCTCACGTCCGACGAAACGCATGCCGGTCTCGGCCTTCGGGTCCTGCTCGTCGACTACGACCCGCAGGGCCACCTCACCCAGCAACTCGGCCTGGAGCTCATCGGCATTGATGACCCCAGCCTCGCCAAGTACATGGCGGGCACCGTACGGACGGGGTCGATCCGGGACGTGATCGTCACCGTAGAGGACAGCCGATTTGGCGGACGTCTCGACATCCTGCCCGCCTGCAACGACGCCTTCCTCCTGGACGTCATGATCGCCATGGACCGCAACCGCCAGGCCACGCTCGAACGCGTACTGGAACCGCTGGAAGCCGACTACGACGTCATCATCCTGGACGGCCCACCCAGCCTCGGGGTGGGCATGGACGCGGGCATCTACTACGCGCGGCGCCGTGAGAACGAGGCCCCCGGCAACTCAGGCGTGCTCATCCCCGTCCAGCCCGAGGACAGCTCGGGCGACGCGTTCAAACTGTTGCGTCACCAGATCGAATCCGGTCAGGTGGACTGGCGTATCGAGGTGGACGACCTTGGCCTGGTCGTGAACCTCTACGACCCGCGCGACGGATACGTAGTCACGTCGGCACTGGAAGCTTGGAGACAGCTCAAGGAGCCCCGAATGATCGGCGTTGTCCGTCGATTGAAAGAGCAGCGGGAGGCCGTCAGGAACCGCCAGAACCTCATCTCCTACGCCCCGCTCTCAGAACAGGCAAAGGTCATCCGCCGCATCGTGAGGGAGATCGTGTGAGTGCCCGACGAGCAGCAGACCGCGTAGGCGCACCAGCTTTCGGTGCCCTGCAGAGCAGCCGGGGAAGGGCCATCGCTGCCGTCACCGGAGTGACTCCGGTCTTCGAAGCGACTCAGATCCCGCCCTCAGACATCAGCTTCAACCCGGACAACCCACGTGAAGAACTGGGAGACGTCAGCGATCTGACTGAGAGCTTCCAGGAAGTCGGGCAGATCGTCGCGCTCACCATCGCGACCGTGGACGCCTACCTGACCAACCGTCCCGACCGGCGGGGCGACCTGGAAGGAGGAGCCAAGTTCGTTGTCATTGACGGCAACCGGCGACTGAAGGCTGCCCGCGAAGCAAGCCTGCCGACTGTCAAGGTCATGCTGGCGGACGAGTTCGCCGCCACCGATGAAAGCCTGCTCGAAGCGGCATTCATCGCCAACGCCAAGCGGGAAGGTCTCAGCGAACTGGAAGAAGCCCAGGCCCTCGACAAGCTGGTCAAGTTCTACGGCTCTCAGCACAAGGCAGCCAAGCGCCTGGGCATCAGTCAGCCGCTCATCAGCCAGAAAATCTCCCTGCTCAGCCTCACACCGGAACTCCAAGCCGATCTGGAAGCAGGACGACGTAACGTCTCCCATCTGCGCAACCTGGCCAAACACCCGCCAGAAGAGCAGCGCAAGGAAGCCGACCGGCGCGCCCGGCTCGATGCTGAGAAGAAGAGCCGGCGCACGAAGCGCAGCTCCTCGGCGGTGCCCGAGGGTGATAACTCAGTTATCACCCTCCCCGACGTGTCACCACATGCTGGTGCACCACAGCCGCCCGTGTCGGTCCCCGTTCAGGCAGCCGAGCCCGCAGGCCGGCAGCCGGTGCTGTTCCCCTACGACGACGGGAAGTTCGCCGCCCAGCTCCTGACGCGCAAGATGCCCCCGGACCAGCTCGACTTGCTGACCGACCTCTTGATCGAGCAGCGGTCCAGGAAGAGCGTCTGACGAGCCTCGGCCCCGGTCCGCCGTGATGGCAGGCAGGCCGGGGCCAGGGTCTCCGGTGGGAGTTCAGGGCGTCGGAGTGCTGGGCAGTATCCGCGCACAGTCCTGTCCAGTGAATCGTCATCAAGGGGGCTTCGTGCCTGTCTCTGTCGACCGGGAAGAGTGTTACGGCTCAGCGGAGTGCGTGTACCGGGTGCCTGACGTGTTCAGGGTCGTGGACGGCTATGGGGAGGTCATCCCCGGCCAGGAGGGTGCGGACGAGGACCCGCGCGTCATTGCGGCCGCGGAGGCATGCCCGTCTCAGGCCATCAGGATTTCGCAGGTCGGCTGAGAAGCCGCGCCCCGCTGGGCATACTGCTGGGCATGACGCCGTCGCTCGTCTTCCGCCTCTACGTGACGATCGTGCTGATTGCGGCGTGCATGACGGTCGGAGGGGCCTGCCTGGGCTTCTTGCTCTGGGGTTGGCGGGGCGCCGTGGTGGGGGCAAGCCTGATGGGATTGCTCGTGGGTGCCCTGGTGTTGTTTCCCCACCGGCGGACGCTGACGCTGCTGGGAGCCGATGCCGCTGAGGTGCAGGGGTCGGCCGAGGGGGCAGCTGACGCGGTCGTCATAGGCATCTGCCTCTACCAGGCCGCGGTGGATCCGCTCACGCCGGGCGGTGTGAGCGAAGAGGAGCGGGAGGCCCGGCGTAGCCGGGCATACCAGATCGCCGCGTCCGAGGCGCTGCCCCGGAAGGTCCAGGTCTCGGCGGCGGCGGCCCTGGAAGCCCTCGATGAAGGTCAGGACGATGAGCGTGCGCAGGCTGCGCTGGAAGCACTGGTGCGTTCAGTCTACGAGAGCCGCGCCAACTTCTGACGGCTCAACTGGCAGTCTGTCACTCACCGAACAGCGGCACGGTGGACACCTCGATGTCTGTGCGGACGCGGTGCGCGCGGGCGGGGTGCCGCCACCGCCCGGCCGCGTCCCGGGCGACGTCGACCGCCACCTCCATCACGACGTCGGGCTGCACCAGGTGCACATCGAGGGTGCGCTGAGTGCCCCACCCCGCGCTGAACGTCCACCCTTCCCAGGGGTGCGCGGCCGGAGGCGGGGCGATCAGCTCGGCGAGGGTGCGGCCGGCTGCTTGGGAGAGGGTGGTGCTGCGGCCGGTGTACTGCAGGCGCCCGGCACGGTCGTAACGGCCCAGCAGGACCGTCCGGGGAGCGGCCCAGGGAGCCGGTGACCGCACCCACGATGGCCTCGGTCGTGACCCGTACTTTGTACTTCTTCCACGAGCGCACCGGTCGGTAAGGCTCATCCAGCCTCTTGAAACACAGGCCCTCCAACCCGGCCGCCGTCCATCCCAGCCACTGCTCAGCCACGGCCGGGTCGGTGGTCGACGGGCACAGCGTCAGCAGTCCTGCGAGACCGTGCTCACTGAACAGCTGCTCCAGTGCTGTGCGCCGCCGCGCGTAGGCCCAACCGGTCAAATCAGCATCACCGTGGTGGAGCAGGTCGAAGACGACGTAGTGCGCCGGCCACCGGCCCGCGGCCTCGCTCGCTCCCTTGCCCCTGTGGGCCAGACGCTGCTGCAGCCGCTCGAACACCAACCGGCCGGACTCCCACACCACCAGCTCGCCATCAAGGCCCACGTCGGCCGGCAGCTGCGTGAGGGCTGCGGCCCGGATCTCCGGGAACGAGCCCGTCATGTCGGTGCCCTGCCGTGAGCGCAGCAGCACCCGCCCACCGCTGTGCACGGCGAGCTGCGCGCGGAAGCCGTCCCACTTCGGCTCTGCCGCGTACCCGGCGGGCAGAGCAGGGCTGTCGACGGACACGGTGAGCATCGGCTGAGGCAGTGACCAGGTCATGCCCGCATGCCTTCCACGCCGCGGACCGCCGGGCCGGTCCGGAAGAGGGCCGTCACCAGGCAGGCAACCTGGAAGGCCGGGGCATGGTCAGTCGAGGATGCCCAGGGCGGTGTCGGGGCGGCAGTGCACGCAGGGCGGCACCTGCTGGCGCAGCGCGTCGAGGACCTGGTTGCGGGACGCTGGACGGCACCGGCCGCTCTTGGCAGCCGCCCAGCAGTCTCCGCAGTGCACGGCGTCCACGTTGGCGTGGTTCAGCCCGTACTGGATCAGCCAGTCCGGAGGCGCCGGCCGCGCCTGTTCGCCTCGCTGCCGCTCGGCTTCTCGTCGTTCCTCGTCGGCGATCCACTGATCGATCTGAGTGAGAGCCGCCGTCGCCTGCTGCACCACCACCCGGCGCGCGAAGTGCAGCATCTGAAGCCGCGAGGAGTGATCGGTCATGTGTTCGATATTAGAGGGAGGGCGGGCCGGTGGTCGGGCCGTCCACTTCCGTGCGGATCGGGCGCGGCGTACGGTCAGGGCCATGACCAGTGGAAACCGGCAGCGGCGTGACGGCTCGGCCAAGCGGGTCCAGCTGACCAGCGGTGACCACAGCGGCCCGAAGGACAAGAAGGCGAAGAAGCCGCGTGTCAGCCGGCCGGATCGGGCCCAGCGGAAGGCAGCCGCTGGCCGGGCCTGGACGGAGCTGTTCGACCGCCTCCGCGAGGTGAAAGAACGGGAGCAGGCCAGGTCTGATCCCTCCCAGGAGTGATCAAGGGGCCGGATCCGTGCCCACCTGATCAGTCTGCGGGTTAGCCGCTCATGCGACTCTCTGTGATCAAAGCGGCTATCAGCGTGGTGGCTGCCCTGGTGGTCCTGGCGCCTTCTGCGTCGGCGTCGGTACCGATGAGCGCGGACCGCACCAAGGGGGAGGTGACGATCTCCGTCAAGGGCCGTGGACTGCACGTCGAGACGATCCACGTCACGAGCAGCAGGCAACGCACCTTGGAGGCGTTCCGCGTCTACCGCCACACCGGCTCGGCGGCCACCCAGTCGAACGTCACCCGCTGGAAGAAGGCGCGCTTCCACACCGCCGGGATGACGCGCTTCGCCATGGCCTCATGGAAGATCAACCGGAAGTTCCCGCACGGGACGTGGCTGTGCGCCACGGCGAAGAAGTCGTCCGGCAACCCCTGCATCCAGGTCCGCCGCTGACCGCGCCGACACCACGGTGCCCGCACTGAACCCGGGCACTGTGTCGCGCTCCCTTGGACTGCGCTCATTGAGCGGCCGGTGCCCAATCCGCAAAGCGGGTGGCAAGGGCACCGGCCAACCAAAGACCTCACAAAGGAGGACTCACCGCCAGCATATCGGGCCACCGTTCCCCGCTGGCACTATGCGCCACCACGACCCGGTGGCTACTCTTCCACCATGTCTGTCACCACGATGACCCTCCGCGTCCCCGACGATCTCGCCCCCGCGATCCGGGCCGCCGCCGGCGAGGCCGGACTGAGCGTGAACGCCTACGTCGTGCGCGCGGCCCGCCGCGCCGCGACCCTCGACGCCGCGAAGCAGCTCGCCGCCCTCGGCCTGGGGGACACCCTCGCGGGTGAGGGCGACACCCTGTGAACCGCGGGGACATCTGGACACTCCCCGACGGCCGCAACGTCCTGATCATCAGCCTGACCGGACTCGAAGAGGCCTACGGCGCCGTCCTGGCCATCGTCCTCCACGACAGCGGCCGCTACCCCGACACCGCCATGTCCGTCGTCATCGGCGACCCGCTGCCCTGCACAGCCGTCGCCGTCAACATCGTCCAACTGCGCACCGAGCGCTTCGACGGCGCCAAACTCCTCGGCCCCGTCGACGCCGCAGCCATGGCCCGCGTCGACGCCGCACTACGCGCAGTCCAGGACCTCTGACCGGCTCGCTGCGCCCGTGTGCCGGTACAGCCCCTCAGCTAAAAGGGCTACAGCACCCGCACCGTTGTTGAGCAGGACGGGCCCCGTCGGCCCTAGCGAGGTGGAACCTACGAGGTATGGCTTCGCCTACGGGGGTCAGCGGCTCTCAACGATGTGCCTTAGACGCTTTAGAGCGCGCACCGAAGCACCCCGCGCCGCCATCGCACTCACCAGTTCGTCCGCATCAAGCAGACACGCCATCCGAAGGTCATCGACGACCCTCTGGGCTGCCTTCTTGCCCAAGGTGTCGCCCCAGCCGTTGTTCTTGTGGAAAGTCAGCCGCTCCAACGCGTCCAGCCACCGCTTGTCCTCCGCCATGGCTTCCTCGTGCTGGGTGGAAAGGTTGAGAGCGCCGCGTTCCCGAGCCCAGCCCCGCACGGAGAACAAGAACCCTTCAACCACCACGAGCGAGGAGCCTTGGGCCAGCTGCTCGGCGTAGACGAGACTTTCCGGCGTCGGCGTGTAGGCGAGGACGGGCTCGCCGCTCGCTGGACGGCTCCGTGACTGAGGGCTTGTCACCTCGAACCCGCGTAGTGCGGGGACACTGGAGATCGCATCCAGCGCGTTCGCGACGAGAACAGGCGTCGCGCCCTCGTCCGTGGCTCGCCTCCGCACCCAGCGCGCTGCGAGAGCCGCAGCCTCTTCCCAGTCCTGCGCAACATCTTCTGGCACCCAGGCCGCGTGTCGTATCCCCATGATCAGAAGATACGCGCGGCCAGCATCCGTCTGGCGCGGAACAGGGTCTTCCCGGACGCTCGTCCTCGCCACATGCCCGCAGACGTCGCCCGTCTGCTCCGCGACCACCCCGCTACCGCCGGCCGCCCCGACACCACCACCGCTTCCTCACCACGCTCACCGGTCACTGTCACCGCAACGCTCGCCAGCTCGCACCCCCCGGTGCTTCCGGGCTGCGCGCCTACCAGCACGGCGCCGCGGCCGCCGGGCTTGCCCCCCTCAGCTGCCGTCTGAGCTGACACGGCAGCTGTTTCGCCCGCGTCGCGTGCCCCTTCCCGCTTTCCGGGGTCTCGCTCGGGTGAATTCGACCTCGGGAGAGAACTTGGTCTGGGCAGGGTGCGTCGTGCCGGTCATGGAAGCGATCAACGATGTGCATGTGTCCGAGCCGGGTCTGGTTGTGGTCGATGTCGCCGCCGCCGACGACGAGACCGCGTTCGCGTTCCACTCGGCCCTGTCCGCGCGGTGGGCGACGACGTCGGTGGAGCGCACCACCAGGGATGCAGGCCAGGCGGGTGTGCGGCTGCGTTGTTACCTCGACCTGCGTCAGCCCTTGACGGAACCCGCCGGGACGGGCGGGCCCTGACGGTGCGCCGGGCGAGAAGGGCTACCGGGCGAGGGTGATCGTAACGGGCTGGTTCGGGCAGTCCGTGGTGGCCCGGGTCAGGGTGTCGCGTTCCCTCTCGTCGGCTGTCAGCTGCCAGCGCAGTTTGGTGGCGATCCAGTCGGTGAGGTACTGGCAGTGGTACGGCTCGTACGGGGGCAGCCACTCAGCCGGGTCCTTGTCGGCCTTGGAGCGGTTGGTGGCCGCGGTGACCGCGATCAGGGAGCGGTCGTCCCCAAGGTCGTTGGCGTAGGCCTCACGCTCGGCAGCTGTCCAGGTGGAGGCGCCGGAGTCCCAACTCTCCGCCAACGGCACCAGGTGGTCCAGGTCAAGGGCGCTGGGGGAGTCGACATAGGTGTTGCTGTAGGCGCTGTACCACTGACCGCCGGACAGCTTGCAGCCCGCGGCCTGCTCCGGAGCGATGACCGCTTCGGCCTTCAGCACCTCGCTGCGGGTGTTGCAGCCGTCTCG
The DNA here is from genome assembly GCF_055574875.1 of Streptomyces sp. NPDC034670. Lineage (NCBI taxonomy): Bacteria > Bacillati > Actinomycetota > Actinomycetes > Kitasatosporales > Streptomycetaceae > Streptomyces > Streptomyces sp. NPDC034670. The sequence continues at coordinate 40,070 of NZ_JBVITR010000037.1, read as the reverse complement.
GTCGGCGTCGACCCAGTGTCTGAACGCGCTGCGCTGGTAGCCGGCGCGGCTTTCCGCTGCGACGGGTAGCGAGGTGATGGCGTCGGCCAGGGGCAGGGTCAGGGTGTCGCCCTTCTCACCGAGCGGGCCGTCGGCGTAGGCGGGAGTGATGAGAGCGGCGACGGCAGCAGCAGCGGCCGCGACGGAGACGAGGGCGCGCACAGCGGGTCCTTCCGGAAGATCCGACGAGACGAGTCGAGATCTTCGTAGCGGAAGCACGCTGTCCGGGAGGCAGATCAGCCGGGGCATTCACCCTGGGGCATGGAAAGTCAGACCAGCGGCCCAGCACCCGAACGAGAGGAACAGGACGGCTCTGAACTGCCTACGCCCTGCCGACTGGCCCTGCATGATGCACAAGGCCTCACATTCCTACCGCGTGCCCGGGTCGCGGAGGCTTCCGCATGGACGGCTTCTTCGACATTGCCGGCACGCGCTTCGGGAACTCTCCGGAAACCCGTGAAGTGCACGGTCTGTGCCGCCGCAGACCCTGCGTGAACCCTGCCCGGAGCAGACAAACGCTGGGCTGTCGGTCCCCCTCCGTACCCTTGGCACTCAACTGCTGGGGCTTACGGGCCTGCCGGGCCTTGGACCACGGAAAGCGGGACCGCACAGTGCCATCGATCTACCTCTCCTCCGACAACCCCCGGTGGACACCGAAGACCGAGGCCGACCTCCAGGCCGCCATCACCGGTGGCCTGTTCGAGGAAAGCCACTACCTCGACCTCAAGAAGGCCCCGAACAGCAAGGGCGACAACAAGGAACTGGCGCGCGACCTGTCCTCGTTCGCCGTCGACGGCGGCACTCTGATCATCGGCGTGCAGGAGAACAAGGAAAGCCGCACCTTCGAACTCGCCCCCCAGCCACTGAACGGACTGCCGGAGAAGATCGAGCAGGTCGCCCGGACGATCCCCGACCCGCCGCTGACCATCCTCACCGAGGAAATCAGCGCGGCGGCCGACGACGGCACCGGCTACCTCGTCGTGCACATCCCGGCCAGCCCCGTCGCACCGCACATGGTCGACAACCGCTACTTCGGCCGCGGCGACAAGACGAAATACCAGATGGGCGACGCAGAGGTCGTCGCGCTGCACGCACGGCGGCGCAACACCGAGGCCGACACCCTCGCCCTGCTGCGCAAGGAGATGGACGAAGACCCGCTACGCGACGTGGGAGCCCAGTCCCACCTCTTCCTGGTCACCCAGCCCACAGCCGGACGACGGGACATGTGCCTGTCGATCACCGGCGCCCAGGACTGGAACATGCGCCTGCACACCCTGATCCGTCGCGTCCAGGACAACCAGCGCCTACGGGCAGCGCTCGAAGGTAAGGGCTTCAGCCCCGACCTGAGCCAAGCACACCAAGGGCACAGGCGCGCCAGGGGCATTGCTCTCAGCTCCTCCGGCCTCCGCTCCGACCGCACATATGCCGCAGACGGCGGCGGCGACGAGGATGTGATCGAAGTCCAGCTCTTCGAGGACGGCGGACTGCGCCTGTTCATGACCCGTCTCTCCGCCGGTCTCAAGAGCCATGCCTCGGAGGACGAGAAGGAACAGGTCCTTTTCGACGCCGGCGCCGTCATCCTCACCCGGCACATGCTGGAACTGACGCGTCTGATCTCCGACGACGTGGGCTACCACGGAAACTGGGCCGCTGCAGTCGGGGCCAACAGGCTCCGCGGCCGCCGCAGGTTCTCCGAACGGTCACACTGGCCCAGCAACCACAGGTACAGCGCCGACACCTACGAGGAAAGCACCGGCACCACGCTGGCGGAGCTGCGTGACGCACCGGGCACGGTGACCCGCAGGCTTCTGGGCCCCCTGCTCCGTTCGCTGGACTCCGAAGAGTTGTTCACCAAGGCCCTGACCGACGAAGGGTGATCTCACTCACCAGACGCTGCGGGAGGCCGACCGTCCGGCCATCACGGTCGGGACGGCACCGCGGCTGCCGAGGAGCACCACGGTGTCGCAGCTTGGGCGGCTTCCGGGGTAATGGGTGCGCTGGTCTGCCCTCAGGGATGCCAGTCGCAGTGCTCGTGTGGGAGCTGATGCAGCGAGACGGTCGGCGGCATCACATCGGGTCGGTCGCGAGGAGAAGACCCGCATGAAGGGACGTGCGACTGATCCATTGGAGCGGTGCTCTCGACAGGACCGCGTGCGGACAGACCGCGGGGAGTGTCAGTGCTGTGGTCTACGGTCGTCGTGCCCCCTGTGCGGGGATGTGCTCTCGCCTGGCCTCTATGGGCGGCCAGGCGAGAGCGGATGCCCGCTTCCCCCATTGTTTCGGCACAGGGACGGGCCCTTCCGGATGGAAGGCCGACACCAACGGCGTCACGTTCCATTGACGTCGCTTTGGCCTGCAATTGCAAGGAGAACCGGGAACTTCCACCCGTCAGCGCGCCGACTTGCCCCCTCAGGCGCCGTTACTCTCCCCAGCCGTGCCGGATACGGCCGTGATCGCTATTGTTCCGCGATTCCCTGATCACGTGGCGTAACAACTCCCCGTCTGGTCATGCTGGTTGCCCTCCCCAGCGCGGCGGCCTCGGCACCCGTCTGCGCGGGGCGCCGGCGTGCCCTCCCGGATGGGGCCGCCGGGCTCACATGGCTGACCCGACGACGACCAAGGGGAGTACCCCGTATGAAGCCTCGGCAGATAGCGGTCACCACGGTCACGGTCACGGTGACCGTGTTCGCCTGGAGCGTGGTGATGGTGGCCGCCGGCGAGACGGCCGCGGTGGCCGCGCTCGCCCCGGCCCTCGCCCTGACCGTGCAGCAGATCGTCCGCACCGTCCGCACCCGTACCGCGCCCACGCCCGGCGCCGCCCGCCTGGACGCGGCCGCGGACAAGGAGGACGACGCCCCGTGACGACACCGACCGAACCTCCAGTACCACCCGGCAGAGCCGCACCCGCCCGCCCCGGACGCAAGCTCGGGCCCGTCGCCGACAACGTCGGCAGCGCCCACCGCGCCTGGCTCGACCCGATGCGCACCTCCTACCTGGCCAGCGGCCTGACCCTGAACGAGCTCAGCGGCCGCGTCCGCTTCGCCAAGTCGAAGATCTCCGAACTGCTGCGCGGCGTCGGCCTCTACCCCCGCTGGGAGATCGTCCTCCTGCTTGCCCTCGAGCTGGGCATGCCGAACTGGCCCCTCTACCGGCTGTGGAGCCAGGCGGCCCTCGAAGCCCACAAGAGCAGCGAATGGATCAACAGCTGCACCGACCGCACCACCGTGACCGCCACCCACACCACCCCGCCCCTGGACCACGGCGCCTTCCGCGAACTCGTCGAGAACGACTACGTGCTCTACGCCCAGGTCTTCCTCGACGACGACCAGCGCGACAACGCCGTCGCCGACACCTTCGACCGCCTCTGGCTGTCCTGGAACCAGGCCCTCGCCAGCCACGACCTCCGCCGCTACGCCTGGAACGTCCTGCGCACCACCGTCATGGCCCGCACCCCCCACCGCGACGGCCGGCCCGAACTCGGCCATGCCGCCTTCGACACCGTCACCCTGCAGAACCTCACCGACCCGACCCACTACGCCCACCAGCTCACCGAAACCCTCGAACTCTTCACCGCGATCAGCCGCCTGCCCGACCGCCAACTCGACGTCATCGTCCTGCGCCGCCTGTGCGGCTTCACCCACGAGGCCGCCTCCGCCCTCTTGGGCACCTCCCTGGCCACCATCCGCTCCGACGAACGCCACGCCACCCGCTTCCTGGACAGCGTCATCCCGCCGCCCAGCACCGAAGGGACCGCCTCGTGAGCCACATCGAAGAACGCCTCTCCAGAGCCCTCCTCATCCGCAACCGCACCATCCCCCGAGAGACCGCTCCCCACCCCACACCAGGCACGACCAGCACACGCCAACCCGCACACACCCAGGCCCCGGATGGCCCGCTCACCGAGGCGGCCGAAGACCTGCGCGCCCTGTGCGAAACCCTCCTCACCCACACCCCACCCACCGCCGTCGCCGACTTCCTCACCGACCAGGTCCCCGAACCCCGCAGCGCCCTCGCCCTCGCCTGCGTCCTGCAACTGTCCGACACCGACGAAGGGGCACGGTTCTGGTGGCAGTACGCCGCCGGCGCCGGACAAGCCGCCGCCGCCTACTGCCTCTACCTCCACCACCTCGCCCAAGGAGAGAGCGACACTGCCGACTGGTGGCACCACCAGACCGACGACGTCCAATCCCTATCCGGATCACCAACCCCGGCTCAGGACGTTGGTCCTGAGCCGTACTGCCCCCGGCGCTGGCACCCCGCCAACCACCCCATCACCAGCACATCCACCACCACCATCCTCCGAGTCCTGCGCCACCTCTCCGCCAACACCAACCGATCAAGGTCAGCCACAGTCCTCAAGCTGATGACCTACATCCCCCGGGCGGTCACCTCCGGCTACCTCCGCGAACCCGAAGCCGAACTTCCCGTTCCTGGAGACGGCTTCGCCCAACGCGTCCAGGAGCTGATCAACACACCAGCCATCCGGCCCGAAGTAGGCGAACCGGCAACGCACTCCACCGCTCATGATGCTGAGGAGGCAGCGCCGCAAATGCTGGGAGAGACCGCGAAACGGTGAGGGCTCCGTTCTCTGACACCTGGTACGTAGGGGCGCACGTCGGGGGACCGCCGCGTGTTACATGCTGTCGGCCCATGCAGGGACGGGGTAGGCGTGGAGGTCGCCGAGGGCGAGACGGAGCGGACCGAGGAGGCGGTGAGCGAGGCCGGGGGAGAGGTCTTCGATCGCGAGGGCCGCAGCGGCGAAGCACACGGATTTCTGTTCGTCCGAGAAGCCCCGTACAGGTTCGTTGTAGGAGCGGGCTGCTCGGGCCAGTGCTGCTTCGGTGTGCTTGATCAGGGCGTTCTTCAGCTGTGCCCGGTTGGCGGCCGTGGCAAGGTCCTGCGCCTGGAACAGCGGAGACAACCTCGAGGCAGGCAGGGCGGCCGACGCACCTGGGCCGCCAACGCCGCTCCCGGAGCCGACCCGGACGCGTGCCGCTGTTGCCCCGCCTGCGGCCCCGGCAGAAGCCGAAACGCCCCAGCCTTCAGGCCCCGGCCCGGCCGCAGCACCGGCCCGGGCAGATGCGCGACCTGTGCCGCCGGGCCGACGGTGCCGCCTCCCCCGAGATCGTGCGCCTCTGCCGCCAGACCTGGGGATAGGCAGCTCGCTCCACACAGCCCGGCGGGGCGCTGCAACCACGGGCGCGTGCGCCGTGTCTCCTCCCGCATGACAGGTAACCGCCGATGGCAGCAGCGGCCCGCGCCGGGCGAACGGGAACTGCGGCTGTGGAAGGTCGGGCGGGCATTAGGCGTCACGTTCGCGGCGGCGCTCCTAGCCGCGGGCGGCATCTTCTACGGCCTGGTCCACCTGCTGGAGATCAAAGAAATCGACAGCACGGCCAAGCTGGATGCCAAGACGCTGTTCGACCTGGTGAAGTTCTCCTTCGGCGTGGTCGCCGGAGCCGGTGCCCTCGTCGCCCTGGTCGTCGCTTACCGCCGCCAGCGCGTTGACGAGGCCGGCGCCCACCGTGAGGCCACCCGCCTGCACACCGAGCGGTTCTCCCAGGCCGTCGACAAACTCGGCTCCGACTCCCCGGCCGTTCGCCTCGGCGGCGTCCACGCCCTGGCCGGACTCGCCGACGACGCCCCCGACGACAGCCTGCGCCAGACCTGCATCGACGTCCTGTGCGCCTACCTCCGCCTGCCGTTCCCCGCCGATCCCGGAGACCTGCCCGTCCTGCCCGACGGATCCCCGCCCCCCGAGGACGAGCGCGACGCCCACCAGGACAGGAAGGACCGATACCGCGCCTTCCGCGAGGTCAGGCACACGATCCTGCGCCTCATCGGGGACCACTATCGCATCCCTCAGGACACTCACCGCTCCTGGCAAGGCTGCGACCTCGACCTCACCGGGGTCACCATCGACGGCCCCATGGACTTCACCGGCGCCGTATTCGCCAGCGGCCGCGTGGACTTCCAAGGTGCGACGTTCTCCAGCAACCACGTGCGCTTCGTGGAGGCGGTGTTCTCCGGCAGCCACGTGAACTTCGGCAGTGCGGTGTTCTCCCGCGGCTTCGTGGCCTTCACCGGCGCGGCGTTCTCCAGCGGCCACGTGGACTTCGCCTACGCGGCGTTCTCCGGCGGCATCATCGACTTCGACAAGGGGGTCTTCTCCGGCGGCGACGTGACCTTCGGCAGTGCGGTGTTCTCCCGCGGAAACGTGGACTTCCATGATGCAACGTTCTCCGGCGGCCACGTGGTCTTCCGAAGCGCGACGTTCTCCGGCGGCCACGTCGCCTTCGAAGCTGCGACGTTCTCCGACGGCGACGTGACCTTCCAAGGTGCGACGTTCTCCGACGGCCACGTGAACTTCGGGCGCGCGGTGTTCTCCGGCGGCCACGTGAACTTCGAAGCTGCGACGTTCTCCGGCGGCCTCGTGGCCTTCCCCTCCGCGATGTTCTCCGGCAGCCACGTGAACTTCGGGCGCGCGGTGTTCTCCGGCGGCCACGTGAACTTCGACAATGGGGTGTTCTCCGGCGGCCACGTGGACTTCCCCTACGCGATGATCTCCGGCGGCATCGTGGCCTTCGAGGGGGCGACGTTCTCCGGCGGCCACGTGAACTTTGGCAGTGCGGTGTTCTCCGGCGGCCACGTGGCCTTCGAGGGTGCGGTGTTCTCCCGCGGCATCGTGGCCTTCGAAGCTGCGGTGTTCTCCGGCGGCCATATGGACTTCTCGGCAACGACTGGACCTGCTCCCCTCATGCTGCTGAGGGCGGTCGGTACCCCAGTGCCGCCCGGGGTCCGTCTGCGCACCGACTGGCTTCCCGCCGGCCCATAGGACGGGTGGTCACCTCGTCGGAGGTGACCACCCGTCCGCGTCGTGGCTGGCCGCAGCGGTCAGGGTCCTGCGGGAGGCCCCGTTCCGTGCACGCGGCCTCGACCGGTGGGGGAGCACCGGCAGCTCTGACCCCGAAGAGCCTTGTGCTGCCGTCCGCCGCCAGGCGGCGGACGGCAGCAGTTCAGCTGGATGGGGGACGTCTGTGGCACCGTTTCCGAGGTTCACAACGGTCTACTGACCTCCTCCAGTTGATGTGACGAGGGCGATGAGCACGAGAAGACAGGTAGCGAGAGTGATGACATCCGTCGAGCTCCAACCCTGTTGGAGAGCCAGCACGAGTACGGCGGCAGCGACGTACGGCCACGACGGGCGCTGTCGCTGCGGTGAGTTGGGCGTGAGCACGGGGGGCCTCCAGAGGTTGCCTGGTCTGTTGGAGACCTACGTTCATCCATGGTTTCGTTGTCCGGCGTTGCGGCATGTGATTGCTGCAGGTGGAGGCTCATAAATCGCGGACAACCTGGGATTGTCCCGGGACAAGACGGAGTGGGGGAGCGGATGGGGCGGCCGCTGGGAGACCTGAAAGGGTTGACGGAACAGGCTAATGACTTCGCCCGCTGGTTACGCAGAATCACCCATGGGGTGACGGTGCGGTCTTTGGAGCAGGAGTTCCCCCACGGCAAGACCTCGTGGAGCAGGTTCCGTGATGGCAGCAGACTGCCGCCTGCGTCCTTGGTTGAAGAGGTGACCGCTCGCTTCGTGCGTGAGCCCGAGATGCGCAAACGCCAGCTGGAGCACGGGCTGAGTCTGCTTGGGGCTGCTGAGCGGGCTGCGAGGGACCTGTCTGAACAGGCTGCGCCACCCGGCAGGGGCCTGCCGGCGACATGGGCAGCCCAGCGACAAATTGATGTCGCCGCGCTTGCTCTGCGTCTGGACGACGCTCGCCTGCTGCAGTTCGAGGCGATGCGGAAGTATGAAGCCTCCGAGCGGCGTCGCGAGGAGTTAGAGACGATGGTCTCGGTTCTGGAACAGCGCATCACTGTCCTGGAGAGTGAGCGCGACCGGGTCAGGGAAGACGTCCGCGCCGAACTGCAGCGCGAACTGCAGATGTCGCGGGAGTACCGGCGGCAGGCAGGTGAGAGGCTGAGAAAGGCCAGCCGAGCGGTGGAACGGGCCCGGCAAATACGGCTTGCAGCTGACAAGCAAGTGGCTCGCGAGCAGCACGAGCTGCGACGTGTCGAAGGCCATGACGCCAAGGGATTCTCGCCTCTCACACCAGGCACGACCGTGGCCGAAGAACTGCAACTACCACCCCTGGACCGCATCCAGGAGTTCTTCGACGCCAACAAGCAGCAGATGGACGCCTTGGATGATGAGCTAGACGACCTCGGCAGGGAACTTGGCATCCACGAGACTGAAGACTTGCCCGACGACACTGCCACCCATCACGTCATCTGGGGACAGGTCGTCGAGCCGGCGGGGAACGACGAGGATGTCCCAAGACAGACGACGGACAACGCGCGAAAACCACTGACCAGCGCAGACACCGCCCGGCCGGCCAAGGAAATGGGACCCGAGGCGCCCCTCAGGGAGGCTTACGCTGCCGCCACGCGCCCTCAGCACACCGTATCGACGGAGTTGGTCGCTTGCTTGCGCACAGCAAGTACCCCGGACGCGTTGGCGACGGCGCTCTCCCAGCTACGGCGCCGCTCCGGAGCGAAACCAGTCCGGGAACTGGCCGCCGCACTGCCCGACGACATGAGAGATGACGTGCTTGGCGCCGCAGTTGGGCGCTGGATCGACGGTGACATCCTCCCAGACAGGTGGCCTCACCTTGAGGCTCTGGTACGCCAGATGGGGGCTACAGATGACGAAGCATCGGCGTTCGAACAGGCCTACCGCAGGATCGCATCCAGCGGACCCTCGTCATGGAGCACCCGAAATCACGACCTAGCCGACCTGGCTCCCTTCGCCCGCGGCCTACGCCACTTCCTTGGTGCACCTGCCACGCCGCTCCGGAAGCGAGACTGGGGCATAGCCGTTTCTGCTCCGACCGCTGTCCTCGGAATGACGACCGCCTATACGGCTGCCCTTCAGGCGACCCCCCGCCCTACCCTGGTCACGCTGAGCGTCTACGGAGCCCTCCTGCTTGCCGGATGTCTCTTCGTCGTGCTTGTCACTGCGCGAGTCGCAGTTCTTGGCGCACGAGGGGAGCGCTGGCGTAAACGGTTCGGCGAGGCCTGCCTCGCGGCCAGCCTGCTCACCGTTCCGGCAGGGCTGGCACTGCCCTGGCTGTTGGAGTTCGACCTCCCAGGACGGTGGCTCGCCCAACTTATGGGGCTCTTATAGGACTGGTCCTTTGGCGCGACGTTGGTAGCGGATCGGTGTGGTCGACGCCGTGTCGCGTTGCCGCGCTCGAGGCTGGCCCTGCCCGTGAGGCGGCCGGAGCCCCTCAGCCTCGCCCTCGCGACCTCCGCGTGAGCCCTGGACGTACTTGGTGAAGAACCGGTCGATCCGCGGATCGGATGCCTTGTCCACGGTGAGCTGGCGCCCCCAGGCCGACAGCGTGATCGCCCCGGACTGGCCCTGGACCGGGCTCCCCTTGAGCCGGGCGCACCCTGCGCGGCCAGGGGCAGGGCGAGGCAGACCTGGAAGGTCAGCACGTACGAGCCGATCATCGCCGTGGAGAAGAGCAGGAAGGGCCGGTTGGCCACGACAATGCGCCACTGTGCGAGCACCCCTCCCGGCCCGGCCGTGGCATCGGCGGTGTCGCCGCGGCGTACGGGCAGTGCCCGCCACTGCAGCACGGTCAGTACGGCGAAGACGGCAGCGGCCACCGTGCACACGAGGCGGAAGTCGGCAGCCGGGAGGGCGATTTCGACCAGCGGGCCGAGCAGCATGCCGGCCTGGTAGTAGACGTTGAAGGTGGCGAAGGCGTCCACGCGCCGGTCACCGGCCTCGGCGGCGAGATAGGCACGGACGGCCGGATTGAACAGCGCGCCGGCGAAGCCGGTGGCCGCCGCGGCGGCGATCCGGGCGGGCAGGCTGTCGACCCAGCCGAGCAGGCCGAAGCCAACGGTGCGCAGCAGGCAGCCCGCCATGATCGGAGCCTTGTAGCCGAAGCGGTCGGCGATGGTGCCGCCGATCAGGAACATGCCCTGCTGGGAGAAGTTGCGCACGCCCAGGACGAGGCCAACTGCCCAGGCCGCCAGTCCGAGCCCGCCGGACAGGTGGGCGGCGAGATAGTGCCGGGCTGCGGGCGAGAAGGAGCGGGTCTGCCGCAACAGGGTCATCATCGGGCAGTCCCCGCAAGGGCCTGCTCGATCGGCTGCTTCTGACCGGTCGCGGTGAGAGGGTTCGTGAGGTCGGTGCAGCGGGTCCAGCGGGTGACGACTCGGTCGCCGGGTGGGCGATCTCGTCCCGTTGGTGGGGTGGCCGGTCCAAGACTGTCCCGCCCATGCCGCACCCTCGCTGCACTCCCCCAGGCCGTTGACCAGTGCAGATGCAGAAGTCCGACAGGAGTGCTCACCGCATAGCCTGGGGGTCAGACGGGAATACCGACGCCCCGCTCGCGGTTTTCACTGATACCCCCCTAGGGTATCAGTGAGGGCGTCCCACTCACGGGACTGCCCGGAGAGGAAGCGATGAGCGCACCCCATCACGAGCACGGAGCGGACCCGGGCATGCAGGGGGAGGGTCACGATCGCGCCCGGGAGGTCACGCACGGCCCGGTACCTGAGCACGACCGGCACGGCGGGGTCGACACCGATGCCCTGCGTGAGCCCGCCCACGGGGGTCAGGGCCCGCACGCCGGTCACGGCACGTCTCACACGGGTCACGGCGGCCACGGTGACCACATCGGGCAGTTCCGCCAGCTTTTCTGGATCATGCTCGCACTCGCCGTTCCCACTGTGCTGCTCAGCCCGATGTTCGCGATGATCCTGGGCTATGACCTGCCGGACGTGGCCGGGCTCACCTGGGTCTCGCCGGTCCTGGGCACCGTGATCTACGTCTGGGGCGGCCGGCCGTTCCTGACCGGCGCGGTCAGTGAGCTCAAGGCCCGCAAGCCCGGGATGATGCTGTTGATCGGCATGGCCATCACGGTGGCCTTCCTCGCATCCTGGGGAGCCACGATCGGCGTGCTGTCCCACGAGCTCGAGTTCTGGTGGGAGCTCGCCCTCCTGGTCGTGATCATGCTGCTCGGTCACTGGATCGAGATGCGTTCCCTCGCTCAGACCTCCTCCGCGCTGGACTCCCTCGCCGCTCTCCTGCCCGACGAGGCGGAGAGGGTCGAGGGTGACACCGTCGTCACCGTCGCCCCGTCGGAGCTCCGGCTCGGTGACGTCGTCATCGTCCGCCCCGGCGGCCGTGTTCCGGCCGACGGTGAGGTGGTCGACGGCGGGGCCGACGTCGACGAGTCGATGATCACCGGTGAGTCCAGGCCGGTGCGGCGCGGGGTCGGTGACCAGGTCGTCGCCGGCACGGTCGCGACGGACAACGCGCTGCGGGTGCGGATCTCCGCCGTCGGGGAGGACACCGCCCTGGCGGGCATCCAGCGCCTGGTCGCCCAGGCGCAGTCCTCCTCCACCCGCGCCCAGCGCCTGGCCGACAAGGCTGCCGGCTGGCTGTTCTGGTTCGCCCTGGGTGCCGCCGTGATCGCCCTGGTCGCCTGGCTGCTGCTGGGCACGCCCGAGCAGGCCTGGATCCGTGTGATCACGGTGCTGGTCATCGCCTGCCCCCACGCGCTGGGTCTGGCGATCCCGCTGGTGGTCTCCATCGCCACGGAGCGCGCCGCCAAGGGCGGGGTGCTGGTCAAGGACCGCATGGCGCTGGAGCAGATGCGCACCGTCGACGCCGTCCTGTTCGACAAGACCGGCACCCTGACCGCCGGCCAGCCGGCCCTCACCGGCATCACCACGACCGGAGCCCGCGGCGAGGACGAACTGCTGGCCCTGGCCGCCGCCGCCGAGTCCGACAGCGAGCACCCGCTCGCCCGCGCCATCCGCGAGGCCGCAGCCGAGCGAGGTCTCACCGTCGCGCCGGCCACGGATTTCCACGCCTCGGCCGCCGTCGGCGTGCGCGCCACGGTCGACGGCCACACCGTCGCCGTGGGAGGTCCCGCCCTGCTGACCGGGTCCGGCCGGGACTTGCTGGCGGCCACCGGGGAATGGTCCGCGCGCGGCGCCACGGTGCTGCACGTCCTCGTCGACGGCGACGTCGCCGGCGCACTCGCCCTGGACGACGAGATCCGGCCCGAGTCCCGCGAGGCCGTCGACGCCCTCCACCAGCTCGGCGCGCACGTGGTGATGATCACCGGCGACGCCGAACCGGTCGCCCGCACCGTGGCCGGCCAGCTCGGCATCGACCAGGTCTTCGCCCAGGTCCGGCCCGAGCACAAGAGTGAGAAGGTCGCCGAGCTCCAGCGCCAGGGCCGGGTCGTGGCCATGGTCGGTGACGGCGTCAACGACGCACCGGCACTGGCCCAGGCCGACGTCGGCATCGCCATCGGCGCCGGCACGGATGTCGCGATCGCCTCCGCCGGGGTCATCCTCGCCTCCGACGACCCGCGGTCCGTGCTGTCGGTCATCCAGCTCTCCCGCGCCGCCTACCGCAAGATGAAGCAGAACCTGTGGTGGGCCGCCGGGTACAACCTCATCTCCGTGCCGCTGGCCGTCGGCGTGCTCGCCCCGGTCGGTTTCGTCATGCCCATGGCCGTAGGTGCGCTGCTGATGTCGCTGTCCACCGTCGTGGTGGCGATGAACGCCCAGCTGCTGCGGCGCCTCGACCTCAGCCCTCAGGCCAGCGTCAGCGCCGTGCGCGGCGCCCCGCCCGTGCGCGCCGAGCGAATCGACCGGGAGGAGGCAGCCCTCGCGCACCACTGAGCCCGGGCGTCGTCGAGCGCTCGCGGCCGCACGGAAAGGGTCTTCCGTACGGATCTGCCGATCGCGTGGCTGGTCAACGTCCCGCACTCGGTGATGCACAGTGCCGCCGGGGAGAGCCGCACCGGCGGCCTCAGCTCCGACCGCGCCGCCGATCACATCACGGGCACGGTACTGGCCGCCTTCACCCTGCCGGGAAAGCCGGTGCCGGAAGCCGGCGAGGGAGCATGACACCGGCGACCCCCTGAGGCTCTACGGGGCAGGCGAGCACCGCCACGACACGCGGACGCCGACGGGCGGGCCGGGGCGAGGCAGTGCGACAGGCGGCCGACGGGGCGGTGGCCGGTGAGGGGATGCCCGTACGATGGGGCCGTGACCGGAAGCACCCGATCAGGCCGCCGCCCCGCCGGGCGGCTGTTCGTGCTGCTGGTGCTCGCGGTGCTGACCGGTGTGCTGGGCATGCACGGCCTGGCGCCCGGCGGGGTGCTCGCAGCGCAGACGGGGGCCGGCCACGAAATGGTGACGGCCGCGGCGGACGGCGTGCCGCACGCGGACGGGGGATGCACGCACACGGACGGCGGATCAGGTCACCTCGATCATGCCGACGCGACGTGTGCGGCCGCCGGGACCGCTTCGGCGTACACGCCGCCGGCGCTGGCCGATGCGGTACTGGACGTGCCCGCCGCCTCTTCTCCCGTCGCGGCGGCCACCGGCTCACCCCAGCTCGGTCGGGCGCCGCCCGACCTTTCCGAGTTGCAACTTCTGCGGATATAGGGCCGCCCGCTCGGCACCGGCATCCCGGCATGCGCCGGTAAACGGTGCCGCGCTCGCGCACACCCTTTCGATCCGCGCATCTCGCGCGCCCTGTCGTGGGCGCGTGTGAAGGAGTTGCACCACCATGATCCGCAAGCGTTCCCTCGTCCGCCGCACCGCCGCCGTCGCCGCCGCCGGTGCGGCAGCACTCGTCCTGGCCGCCTGCGGCGGCAACGACGCCGACGGCAGCTCGGCCGCCGGGCACGGCGACCACAACGCCACCGCTTCCTCGTCCGCCTCGGCACCCGCGTCGCAGGGACAGCACAACGCCGCCGACGCCGCCTTCGCGAAGGGGATGATTCCCCACCACCGCCAGGCCGTCGAGATGGCCGACCTGGCCCCCGGCCGGGCTCAGTCGGCCGAGGTGAAGAAGCTCGCCGCCGACATCAAGAAGGCCCAGGACCCGGAGATCAAGACGCTGTCCGGCTGGCTGACCTCCTGGGGCGAGGAGGTGCCCGCCGAGGGCGCCATGGACCACTCCATGCACGGCATGGACGGAATGATGACGGCCGAGGAGATGACCGAGCTCGAGAACGCCTCGGGCAAGGCGTTCGACACCGCCTTCATGGAAATGATGATCAAGCACCACGAAGGCGCGGTCGAGATGGCCAAGACCGAGCAGGCCGACGGCGCCTACGCCCCCGCCAAGAAGATGGCCGAAGAGATCATCGCCTCGCAGAGCGCGGAGATCGAGCAGATGAACGAGCTGCTCGGCAAGAACTGACCTGCGGCTGACAGCACGGGGCGGGCGCCAGGCAAGCGCGCCCGCCCCACCCGCCGCGCCCACCGCCTTTCTCCTCCCGCTTGGACACCACCATGACTTCCGTCCGCATACGGCGCCGCGCCCGGCGCGCCGCGTACTTCCTGGCCGCCACGGGGCTGCTGCTGGCGGCCTGCTCCACTCCCGCCACGGATCAGCACGCGGCCGTGCCCGATCCGGGGACCGGGCACCTGCACGGCCTGGGTGTCGACCCGGCCGACGGCGCCGTCTACGCCGCCGGCCACCACGGCGTCTTCCGCCTCGGCGGCGGCACGGCGGTCCGCGTCGCCGACCGCTACCAGGACACCATGGGCTTCACCGTCACCGGCCCGTCCACGTTCCTGGCCAGCGGCCACCCCGCCCCGGCCGACCCCGACGCCCGCTCCCCCCACCTGGGCCTGATCCGCAGCACGGACGCCGGCAGGACGTGGCGGACCCTCTCCGCCGAGGGCGAGGCCGACTTCCACGCCCTCCAGCAGGCGGGCGACACCCTCTACGGCTTCGACAGCCAGAGCGCAAAGGTGTGGGCCAGCACCGACGGCGGCCGCACCTGGGACATCCGGGCCGGCCTGCCGCTGCTCGACCTGGCCGCCCACGCCGACAGCCCCGCGACGGTGTGGGCGGCCACCGGCAAGGGCCTCGTCCACAGCACCGACGGCGCACGCAGCTTCCGGGCCGTCCCCGGCGCCCCGGCCTTGGTGGCGGTCGACGAACCGGAGTCCGGGCTGCTGGTCGCCCTGGCCGCGGACGGCCGCGTGGTCACCAGCCGCGGCGGCCAGACATGGACCGAACAGGGCCGCCTGCCCACCGGCGGCGAGCCTACCGTGCTCACCGCTGCAACCGTCCGGCATCTGCTGGCCGCCGACAGCACCGACACCATCTACCAATCCACCGATGGTGGCCGCACCTGGACCGCGCTCCACCGGCCGTACAGCCAAGCGGAACGCCCCTAAAGACCGGCCCATGAGACCCGCCGAGCCCGCAGCTGCGCTCACCCCCCGTGGCCGGGGCGGTGCTGCGCAATGCATGCCGCCGGGCACGCCGCAACGACGCTGCCCGTACCGGCCGGTTCGGCAACCCTCACAGACGCGGGGCGCGGCGCAGGGTGTCGCTGAGTTCGGCGTACTTCTCCTCGGCCCGGGCGGGGCCGGTGCGGGCGGCGGCGGTGACGCAGCCGCGTACGTGCTCGTCGAGGAGGCCGAGGGCGACCTCCTGCGGGGGCGCGGCCGGCGGCGCTGATCTGGGTGAGAACGTCGATGCAGGAGCGGTCGTCGGTGACCATGCGGGAGATGCCGCGTATCTGGCCTTCGATCTTGTTCAGGCGGGCCAGACGGTCGGCGTGACCGGGCGCCTGGGTGTGCCCGTGGGCGTGGCGTGCGGTGGCGGGAGCGGTGGCCACCGGGTTTCGCCCCCCTCCTGCGTGCCGCCGGTCGTGGGGGCGGTGCAGCGGTCGGGGGCGGCGTCGAGGGCGGCGGCGCAGTGGGCGACGAGAGCGAGACGACGGCGCAGAAAACGCCCAGCCGCACGCCGCGCCGCAGCGTCTGGCCGTCGAGGAAACCCGGCGCACTGTCCGGCCGGCGCCTGAGCGGACGGCGGGCGCGGCGGTTCTTGCCGGCCGCCCCGGGGGTACTCAGCCCGATGCTCGCCGGCATCGCCCTGGCGTTCTCGTCGGTCTTCGCCGTCGGTGACAGCCTGCGGCTGCACGGCTTCCGCGCCGCCCGGCATCCTCAAGCGGCCGTTCTTCCGCACGGCTGACCCGCTCCGGCACCGCCTTCTCGGTGCCGGGGCGGGTCCCTGGGCGGGTCCCCGGTCACCCAGGCGGTGCTCAGACCCGGACGCCCCACATGAACGGCATGCCGCTGGTGCTGATCGGCTCATAGCGCACGACGGCGCCCGGCTTGGGGGCGTGGAGGATCTGCCCGTTGCCCGCGTAGAAGCCGACGTGGCTGAGGTCGGTGCGCATGATGATGAGGTCGCCCGGTTTCAGCTCGCTCAGGGAGTTGATCCGGGTGCCGATGTTGGCCTGGGCCTGGGAGGTGCGGGGGATGGAGATGCCCGCCTGGTTGAAGGCCCAGGAGGTCAGCCCGGAGCAGTCGAAGGAGTTCGGCCCGGTGGCGCCCCAGACGTAGGGCATGCCGACCCGGGACTTGGCCGCCTCGAAGGCGGAGGCCGTGCGCTGCGAGCCGCTGGCCTCGTTACCCAGCTCGACCCGCTCGCTGGCACGGTTGGCCCGCTCCTCCTCGGCGGCGATCTTCGCGCGCTCCTTCGCCGTCAGCGTGTTGAGGAGCTTCTGGGCCTGGGCGAGCTTGCCCTGGATCTCCTTCTTCTTGTCCTTCAGCTCCTTGCGGGTGCTCCCGAGGTCCGCGAGCTTCTGTGAGGCCTCCTCGCGCTGCTGGGCGAGCGTGCGCTGCTTGGCCTGGATCTTCTTGAGCGTGCTGAGCTGCCGACTGCTGAGCTGGTCCAGGACGGCGGCCTTGTCCAGGTAGCTGTCGGGGTCGGAGGAGAGGAAGAGCTGCACGGAGGGGTCCACCCCGCCGCTGCGGTACTGCGCGGTGGCGAGCGACCCCAGGCCGTCCCGCAGTGTGTTGAGCTCGTCCTGGCCGCGGGCCACTGTGTCCTGCAGGTTGTCGACCTGCTTCTGCAGTTTGTCGTGCTTCTCTTTGGCGCCGTTGTACTTCTCGGTCGCCTGGGTGGCCTGCTCGTAGAGCCGGTCGACCTCCGCCTTCACCCCTTTCTTGTTGGGGTCCGGCAGGGGATCGGCCTGAGCCGACTGTGCGGTGAGGGCCACTACCGCCGCGGCGGTGGTAGTGAGCACGGTCGTACGGGCGCGGTTGGGCTGCTTGGGACGACGGTGGGACGCCACGGGGGCGAGCTCCTTCTTCCTCGGCCGCCTGCCGGACATGGGCCCGGCTCCGCGTGACCTCCGCGGACTCGGCGGTACCCCCGCCGCCGCCCCGGATGGGCGGCCGACCGTGCGAAGGCTCGGAGGCGGATATTACTCAGCTAATCAACTTAGCTGCAATCTGGTGGGTCACGGGGGCGGTGGATCACCAGGCAACGCGAAAGAAGGAACTCTTCCCGGCGCATCTACCTGTCAGGCAGGTGCCCAGGTCCACTTCTATCGCTAAGGTGCTTAGCTGCTATGTGCCGGCCGTGGACCCTTGCGGGACGGCGACGGCCACGGCCGGCCGGGCCACTACGATGAACCCGTGCCGGTCCGGCACCGTCGGCAGTCCGGGGCGGAGGAACACACGTGCGGCCACTGGGTGAGCTGGAGGCGGAGATCATGACCCGCCTGTGGGCCTGGGGGCGCCCGGCCACCGCGCGCGACCTCCTCGCGGACCTCACCAGGACCCGCCCCCTCGCCTACAGCACCGTCAAGACCGTCGCCGAGATCCTGTACCGCAAGGGCATGCTCCGACGGCAGAAGGAAGGGCGGGCCTGGCGGTACGAGCCCACCTGCACCCGCCAGCAGTACACCGCGGCGCTGATGCGCGACGCGCTGGGCGACAACCCCGACCCCGCCGGCACACTCCTGAGCTTCGTCGAGCGGATGTCGCCGGACGAGGTGGAGGCGCTGCGCTCGGCCCTGCGGGCGGCACAGCGGAGGAACCAGACGTGACAGCGGCCCTGGTACTCACCGGATACGCCCTCCTGATCGGTGCCGTCGCCCCCACCGCGCTGGCCCGGGCCCGGTGGACCCACCACGCCCCCCGGCTGGCGATCCTCACCTGGCACGGACTGATGGCGACGTTCGTCATCACCGTCGCACTGATCCTCTACCACGTCGCCCTGCGAGAGCCGCACGTCCACGACGGGCTGCTCGGCCTGCTCACCGCCTGCGGCCTGCTCCCCGGCGCCGCAGTCTTCGGCCCGGCACCGCACACCGTCGCCGACCCTGCCGCCCTGCTGCCGCCGACCCTCGCCGTGCTTCTCCCCGTCGGCTGGTTTCTGCGCACGGTCTGGCGCACCCGGCGCGCCCAGCGCCGCCACCTGGCCATGCTCGCCCTGGTGGGCCGCCCCTCCGTCGAGCACGATGCCGTCGTCGTCGACCACGACACCCCGGCCGTCTACTGCCTGCCCGGACGCTCCCGCCAGGTGGTCGTGACCGAAGGAGCGATCAAGACCCTCTCCCGCGAACAGCTCCGGGCCGTGCTCGCACACGAGCGGGCCCATATCACCGGCCGGCACCACCTGTGCCACGCGGCCGCCGAGGCGTTCGCACACGCCTTCCCGAAACTGCCGCTCGCCCGGCACGCCCGCGAGCAGACCGCCCTGCTGCTGGAGATGGCCGCGGACGACCAGGCACTGCGCTCCCACTCCCGAGAGACCCTGGCCACCGCGATGTGCGAGGTCGCGGCAGGCCAGACGCCCCGGGCGGCCTTCGGCGCGGGCGGGCCCAGCGCGGCCGTCCGGCTGCACCGCCTCCTCACCCCGAAAGCCACGCCGCACCGTGCGACGCGGCTGGCAATCGTCGGCTGCTCCGTCGCCGCACCCGTGCTGCCGCTGCTCATCGCCTGCGGTCTGCTCGTGGGCTGACCGGGGCCGAGTTCCGTCGCCGCAGCTCATCCCGCCCCACCCTCGTACGGGCACCGGGCAGGAGCCGGCCGGTTTCGAGCCGCCGCGGGGTCCGGGCGGCGGCTCCCGGTGCGCCCGTCAGCCACCCGCCGGTCCGGGCGCCGTGCCCCTATAGCCGCGCTTCCGTGTGTGTCCCCGGGGGGAGCGGGTACTGAAGACATCTCGTTCCACACAGCGCTTTTCTGCCTGAGGAGGAACGGCCGTGTCCCACTCGGCGGACGCCCACGACCACTCCACGCACCCTCCGGCCGCCGCGGACAAGGAGCGCAGCACGGCGGTGCTGGACGTGCGCGGCATGGTGCGGGCGTCCCAGCAGAGCACGGTCGCCGCTGCGCTGGGACGGCGTCCGGGCGTGCTGGAGGTGGAGGCCAACCCGGTGGCGCAGTCGGCCACGGTGGTCTACGACCCGCGGCGCACCTCGCTGGCCGAGCTGCGCCGATGGGTGACCGAGTGCGGCTACCACTGCGCGGGCCAGTCGGTGCCCGCCCACGTCTGCGACCCGATGGAGGAGCCCGATCCGCCCGGCGAGCACGCCGGACACGCGAGTCGTGGCACGGGGACGGCCGTGGCACCCGGACCGGCGGAACAGGCCGGGCACGGCGCCGGGACGGCCGGGCCGGCCGAGCGCGTCGACCACGAACGGCATGAGCGGCACGCGGAGCACGAGGGCCACGCCAGGCCGAGGGGAGCGCTCGCGCCGCACGAGGCGATGGGCCACGGCGGGATGTCCATGGCGGCGATGGTGGCCGACATGCGCAACCGCTTCCTGGTGGCGCTGGTCTTCTCCCTCCCCATCGTGCTCTGGTCGCCGATCGGCGAGGACGTGCTGGGCCTGCACGTGCCGGTGCCCTTCGGCCTGCGGCAGGACGTGTGGGCGCTGCTGCTGAGCCTGCCGGTGATCTTCTACTCGTGCACGGTCTTCTTCGACGGCGCGGTGCGGGCCCTGCGCCACCGCACCCTGGACATGATGGTGCTGGTCGCGGTCGCCATCGGCGCCGGCTGGCTGTACTCCCTGGTCATCACCCTCACCGGGGGCGGGGAGGTCTTCTACGAGGCGGCCACCGTCCTGGCCGCCTTCGTGCTGCTCGGCCACTGGGTGGAGATGCGCGCCCGCGGCGGCGCCAACGACGCGGTGCGCACCCTGCTCGACCTGGCCCCGCCCAAGGCGCTGGTCGTCCGCGACGGGGAGCCGGTGGAGGTGCCCACCGCCGAGATCGCCGCCGGCGACCTGCTGCTGGTCCGCCCCGGCGCCAAGGTCGCCGTCGACGGCGTGGTCGAGGAGGGCGAGAGCGAGGTCGACGAGTCGATGGTCACCGGCGAGAGCCTGCCGGTGCACAAGGCACCCGGCGACCAGGTGGTGGGCGCGACCATCAACACCCACGGCACGCTGCGGGTCCGCGCCACCAAGGTCGGCTCCGACACCGCGCTGGCGCAGATCGTCAAACTCGTTCAGCAGGCCCAGAACTCCAAGGCCCCAGGCCAGCGGCTGGCGGACCGGGCCGCCTTCTGGCTGGTCTTCGTCGCCCTGGTCGGCGGCGCGGCGACGCTGGCCGTCTGGCTGCTGGCCACCGACCGCTCCTTCGGCACCGCGATGCTGTTCGCCATCACCGTCGTGGTGATCACCTGCCCGGACGCGCTGGGCCTGGCCACCCCGACCGCGATCATGGTGGGCACCGGCCTGGGCGCCAAGCGGGGCGTGCTGTTCAAGAACGCCGCCGCCCTGGAGACCGCCGCAAGCATCCACACCGTGGTGATGGACAAGACCGGCACCCTCACCCGGGGCGAACCCGAGGTCACCGACGTGATCACCGCCGGGGGCCGGCAGGAGGACGAACTGCTGCGGCTGGTCGCCGCGGTGGAACGCGAATCCGAGCACCCGCTGGCGGCAGCCATTGTCCGTCACGCCCAGGCGCGCTCGATGGCCTCGGCGAGCGCCCAGGAGTTCGTCAACGTTCCCGGCCACGGCGCGACCGCCGTCGTCGACGGGCACCGGGTCGCGGTCGGCAACCGCCGCCTGATGGAGCGAGAGGGCGTCGAGCTCGGCCCGCTGGCCGCCCGCCGGGGCGAGCTGGCCGCCGGCGGACGCACCGCCGTCATCGCCGCCGTCGACGGCCGGGCGGCGGGCCTGATCGGCCTCGCCGACGCACCCCGCCAGACCTCGGCCCAGGCGGTGGCCGAACTGCACGCCCTGGGCGTGGAGACCGTCATGCTCACCGGCGACAACCGGGCCACCGCCGAGCACATCGCCGCCCGGCTGGGCATCGACACCGTCATCGCCGAGGTCCTGCCCGGCGATAAGGCAGCCAAGATCGCCGAACTCCAGCGGGACGGCCGCAGGGTCGCCATGGTCGGCGACGGCGTCAACGACGCCCCGGCACTCGCCCAGGCCGACCTGGGCATCGCCATCGGCGCCGGCACCGACGTCGCCATCGAGACCGCCGGCCTCGTCCTGATGCGCTCCGCCCCCCTCGACGTCCCCACCGCCCTGCGCATCGGCCGCGGCACGCTGCGCAAGATGCGGCAGAACCTCGGCTGGGCCATCGGCTACAACGCCCTCGCCCTGCCGATCGCCGCGGGCGTCTTCGAACCCGCCCTCGGCCTGGTCCTCCGCCCCGAGATCGCCGCCCTGTCGATGTCCGGCTCCAGCATCATCGTCGCCCTCAACGCCCTCGCCCTCAAACGCCTCCGCCTGCCCGAGGCCCCGCCCCCGCCCGCCGCGCCGCCGCAGAAGGCCCCGGCCCGCCCGGTCACCGCGGGAAGCCCCTCCGGCGGCGCACGGTGAGACGCGCCGCCGCCGGCCGCAGTGCCGTCCGCCCCCCGGGCCGCAGCGGCTGCTGCGCCCTCGTCACCGTGGCCGACGGGCGAGTGCCGGCGCGGGGCCGAGTACCCGGCCCTTCCGGCGGCCCCGGACGTGCCGCGCTCGCCCTGAGGCGCGCCGGGCGCTCGGGGTCAGCGGGCTGCCGGGCGAATAGGCCGCGGGGCGAGAGGCACGGTGCACGCCGCATGGTGCGGCCTGACCCCGGAGCAGGCTCTGCAGCAGGCTCCGGAGGAGGCGCGGAAGGAGATCGCGGCCATGGAGGAGGGGTCGCGCCGCACGATGGCCGAGCTGTGCGAGGTGCCCGCGAGGAAGCAGTTCGACATCGAGTTCGCGCGGCGGATCATTTCCCACCACAACTCGGGGATCATCGAGTTCCTCGAGGTGCAGCCACGGGCCGACCACCCCGCTGGTTTTGTTCGTGAGTTGTGGTTCTGGCACACATTCCGTGAGCGATCTTGAGTCCGGCCTCCCCGGACCCCAACGACGCGTGGTCCTCGCAGCTCACGTAACGCGCGCGCCTCCTGCCGGCGAGAGCCAGCAGGATCTTTCACGGAATGTGTGCCAGAACCTGAGTTTGGGGGGCGCCAGCACGCTTGCAAGGCAGTGCGGGGATGCTCTTGCTGAAGGTGCTGGTCAACGGTGTACGTGGCGATCGGGTCTGGGCCACCCATTCCGGGTGGCCCAGACCCTCAGTGCGGCTACGAAGCCTTGACCATCGTCTTGCCGCAGCAGCACGTCGGGTTCTGCTGGCCGCCGCACGTCGACGGGGCGCCCTTGGTCACCGTCAGCTCGCACCCGCAGTTCTCATCGGGGCAGCGGTAGACCTCTCCCTCACGGAACGGCATCGCTCTCACCTCCACTTTTCGCGTTCTGATCCGTCACGAGCGACGCTAGAACCTGGCCCCAGGGTCAAGGTCAACACTGGGCGGCGAAGGAGGAACGATCATGGCGTTGCAGGGACTGACTATCGGGCAGGCCGCGCAGGCCGCAGGGCTCACTCGCAAGGCCGTCCGTGTATACGAGGCCAAGGGGCTACTGCCCAAGGCCGAGCGCAGCACGGCCGGCTACCGGCTCTACACCCAGGACGACGTCGAACTGCTGACCTTCATCCGCCAGGCTCGAACCCTCGGACTCCGCCTCGAAGACGTCCGCGAGGTTCTCGAGATCCGCCGCGGCGGCACACCGCCCTGCGACGCCGTCCGCGACCTGCTCGACGCACGCATCGCAGAGATCGACGCCACCGTCAACGACCTCATCGCCCTCCGCGAGAACCTCGCCGACACTCGGCGAGCAGCTGACGACCGTCCTTGCGGAGAGCCTTCCACCGTCTGCTCGATCATCGAAGACGCCTGAGGGGGCCGGGGCCGCTGACCATCGCCCACGCCAGTGCCGTCATTTCTCATCAACATCCACGACCCAGTTGATCGCTGGATGACTCCGGAACCCGTCGACAAACGCTGTCCCTTGGGAGGTTCTGGCACACATTCCGTGAAAGATCCTGCTGGCTCTCGCCGGCAGGAGGCGCGCGCGTTACGTGAGCTGCGAGGACCACGCGTCGTTGGGGTCCGGGGAGGCCGGACTCAAGATCGCTCACGGAATGTGTGCCAGAATCCCTTGGGATGAACGAAGCCACCCAGCTGAAGGTGGCGGCGACTACGGGGATTGTCAGCCAGGAGGCGCAGAGCGCGGACTTCCGCACCTGGCTGTCCGGACAGGCGCGGTGACGTACCGGACCGCGAGGAAACGGGGGGCGGGCCGGCGCCTTTCGTGCCGGGCCGCCCCTGATGCTGTCCGTGGAGTCCCGGGCAGACGGCTGCCGCGTAGAGCGTGCCGGGTGACGGGGGCGCCCCGCCCGGGCTAGTGGCTGCCGTCCGACATCGCCAGGCGCCGGGTGAAGGTCTTGCCGCCGTCCTCGGACTCGTAGACGCCGCCGGCGGTGGCGGCCAGAACATGGTCGGAGCCGACCGCGGTCAGGGCCTGGGGCTGCCCGCCGGGCACGGTGCCGGCCTTGGTCCAGCTCTTGCCGCCGTCAGTGCTGCGGTGCAGCGCGCCGGCGAGGTCGATCCCGTACAGCTCGCCCTGCTCGGCCCAGGACAGGTAGGCCAGGACCGGCCCGGCGCCGCCTGTGAAGGTCTTGCCGCCGTCGGTGCTCTTGGCGACGCCGTTCTCGGTGGTGGCCAGGACGGTGCCGGGGGCCTCGGGGCTGACGGCGATGTCCAGGGCGGCCAGTTCGGCGCGGTCCTTCCAGTTCTTGCCGTCCTTGCTGACGCGCAGCAGCCCATTGGTGCTGTCGTAGCCGTAGATGGTGCCGTGCGCCCGCTCCAGGGCGTGGAAGTCGGCCTTGCCGGCGAGGGAGAGGGTCTGCCAGGTCTTCCCGGCGTCGGTGCTCTTGATCAGGCCGCGGTTGGCGTGGTCGTCGCTGCCCGCGGCGGGGTGGCCGCTGCCGAGGAAGGTGTCGGCCCCGGTGATGGTGAAGCCCATGTAGTCGGCGGTGTCCCCCATGCGTTTGGCCGATCCGTCGTCGTTCACGGCGATGACGCCGTGGTGGGTGGCGACGTAGAGCTTCCCGTCGCCGGGGTTGATGCCCAGACCGTGGACGTGGCTGATCTCGATGCCGGACGTGGGGGATTGCTCGGTGGAGGAACCTTCGGGGGTGTCCGAGTCGGCGGAGCAGCCGGTCAGGACGGCCGCCAGCAGGGTCGCCGCGGCGATCGTGGAACGGAAGCGGACAGACATCAAAGATCCTCGCGTTGGTGCGGTGTGAGACCGGCCGAGGTATGCCGGTACGGCCGGGTCGGGGCGGATTCGCGTCTGAGGCCAACCTAGACGGCTCGTTGTACGGGTCTGTGCGGAGGGTGCCGCAGATGGCCTGCTGGACCGCCGGCACCGGACCCGTCCCGCCGTGGTGCCGCTGCGGGAATCGGTGTCCCGCCCTCGGCGAGCTGCTCAGTTCGGCGACGAGGGCATTGGCCTTGGCCCGTACCGCCCGGTGGTTCTCCGCCGCCCCGATGGCCCTCGCAGCCTCGCCGAGCATCCGGAGCAGCACCTGGGTATCCGGGGCTCGGCCGGAACCGGGTCTCGTCCGCCTCGGTGAGTTTCCGCGGCACCCGCCGCGTCCCCACCCTCGTCCTGGCCGGCGGCACCGCCCTCGTCGAGCCCATCGACGACCAGCTCCGCGACCACCTCACCACCGCGACCGGAGTCGAACAGAAGAGCGCACACAAGGGAGGGACGCCGTGGAGGCCGCTTCGACCGTCGCCGACCTGCGCCGCGTGGCGAACCATCCGGCCACTCGCTGCCTACTGGCCTGCCTGTTCACCGCCAAGGTGCGCCGGGCGCAGCACCCGCCGCGAACCCCTGCCCGGAAGAAGCCTGCCCGTCCCGACGGTTTCCCGCACGGCCACGGGGTGGGCCGCCGCAACGCTTCCGTCGCGGCGGCCCACCCCGTGGCCGAACCGGGGAGCAGCAAGAGATCAGCCCAGGGTGGCGAGGAGTTCGTTGCACGCCTGCTCGCAGCGGCGGCACGCCTCGGCGCAGATCCGGCAGTGCTCGTGCATGTCGGCGTGGCGCTCGCACTCCTCCGCACAGGACTTGCAGACCATGGCGCAGGCCTGGAGCTGGGCGCGGGTGATGTTGGCGTCGTAGCCGGTGTGCCGGGAGAGGATCTTGCCCGTGGCCTCGCAGATGTCCGAGCAGTCCAGGTCGGTGCGGATGCACTTGCGCAGCTCAGCGATCATGTCCTCGGACAGGCAGGCGTCCGCGCAGGCCGTGCAGGCCTGCGCGCAGTCGAAGCACGCGGCGATGCAGCGCTCCAGTGCCTCGCGGTTGACGCCGCCGAGGTCGGCCGGGTAGGTCCGCA
Source organism: Streptomyces sp. NPDC034670 (assembly GCF_055574875.1). NCBI lineage: Bacteria > Bacillati > Actinomycetota > Actinomycetes > Kitasatosporales > Streptomycetaceae > Streptomyces > Streptomyces sp. NPDC034670. Next base: position 14,492 of record NZ_JBVITR010000037.1, on the reverse strand, counting down.
GCATGTCCCTGACCATCGTGGTCATGGTGATCATCCTCTCCGTGTGTTTTCTCTTTCTCCGCCGGCGCGGGCCCGGGGCCGCGCCGTGGTGGTGGCAGGTAACCCTGACAGGGCCACTGCAAACCGACGGCCACCCCGCTTCGGCGGCGGATACGGCCGCCCCCGGGCTCCGGGAACCGGGACGGGCCAGTGGCGATGGGCGTGGACGGCCGCATGGCCGCAGCCGTGGGCGATCGGACAGCGGTTGGTCGGCACCCAGCGAGCACGAGGAGCACAGGCGGAGCGAAGGCCAGGACGCCCCGGAACAGCCGACCGGCCGGGCCTGCTGCACCATCTCGGGGAGTTGGCGAGCATGGTGGCGTTCTCGACGACCTCCGTATCAGGGCCGGGACGGTGTCCGCGGCAGCCGGAAGCGACGCGTCCGCAGCCGTTTCAGCAGGCTCCTGCCCGCCTCCCGGCGGCGACCATCACAGCCGGCAGCAGGCGCAGGGTGTCGGCCCCGATGTGCCGCTTGCGGCCGTGGACCTTCTTCCCGCCGCCCCACCCGCATGATGCGGACGGCGTCGACGGGGCGGGCCTTTCCGTGCAGCCGGTCGTGCAACTCGGTGATCAGGCCCTTGCCCCGCCGCCGCCGGTGGACGGCGGGGACGCGATCCCGCCGGGGAGTCCGCGGGCACCGCCCGCCACGTGACGCCGCCCGCGGCCAGGGGACAGGCCCCGACTTCTCCCGGCACACCCATGGCCGGCCCCGACGGGTCTACCCCGCCGGGGTATCCTCCGGGCAGAAGGCCGCAGACAGGGAGGCACGTGGTGAGGACGGGGAGGCAGAGGTGCGTGGCCTGGGCCGTCCGTCTGGCCCTGTTGTCCGCCGTCCTGTTCGGTGTGGTCACGATGCACTCCTTCGGCCACCCCACCCAGCGGACCCCCTCGCACAGCTCCGCGTCTTCCGCCGAGCCGGTGTCCGACCTCTCCGCCGGCCACGTCGTCCATGCGACATCGAACATCGCCGCCGGCATGCCGACAGCGGGTGACCCGGCCCCCGGCATGGTGCTGGACCCGTTGTCGGTGTGTTTGGCCGTGCTCGCCGTGTGGACCGCCGCCCTGCTGACCGCCGCATGCCTCTCGCGCCGGGCCGCCGACCGTCTGGGCGCTGCCCGCACGCGCCTCCTGCGCGCCCTGTGGCCGGTACCTCCTCCCGGAGGCCGGATACTCCTCGCCCGGTTGTCGGTACTGCGCCTGTAGGAGCGCGCCCGGCCGCTCCCCATCAAGGGCGGTCTCCGCGTCCTGCTCACGCATCGACATCGACACGAGGTGCACTCACCCATGCGCACAACCACCCGCCGCGCCGTGCTCGGCACGGGAATCGCCATTGCCGGCAGCGGCCTGCTCACCGCCTGCGCCGGCTCCTCCAACCACGCCGGCCGCGACACCAAGCCCTCGTCCGCGCCCGGGGGCGACTACGTCTCGCCAAACGACCGGGAGGTCGCCGACGCCGAGGCCAAGCGCAACCCCGGCCCCGAACGGAAGGTGAAGCTCACCGCGGCCCGTACCCGGCTCGACCTGGGCGGCCGTACGGTCAGCACCTGGGCCTACGGCGACCGGCTGCCGGGGCGGGAGGTCCGCGTCACCGCCGGGGACACCCTCGCCCTCACCCTCGCCAACCACCTGCCCGAGCCGACCTCCGTGCACTGGCACGGGCTGGCGCTGCGCAACGACATGGACGGCGTACCCGACCTGACCCAGCGGCCGATCAAGGCCGGGGCCTCCTTCGAGTACCGCTTCGCCGTCCCGCACCCGGGCACCCACTGGTTCCACCCGCACTCCGGAGTGCAGCAGGACCGCGGACTGTACGCGCCGCTGATCGTGGAGGACCCCAGGGAGCCGCTGCGGTACGACAAGGAGTGGGTCGTCGTCCTGGACGACTGGGTCGACGGGGTGGACGGCAGCACCCCGGACGCCGTGCTCGCCGAGCTCAGCCAGGGCATGGGCGACATGGACCACGGGGACATGGGCCATGGTGACCACGGCATGAGCGGTATGTCGGCATCCGGTGAGAAGTCGCCGTCCCCCGGGGCTTCCGGCCCGTCTCGGATGCTGATGGGCTCGCACAGCGATCTGCTGGGAGAGGACGCGGGTGATGTCGCATACCCGTACTATCTGGTCAACGGCCGTACCGCCGAGGCTCCGGAGAGCTTCCGCGCCAAGCCCGGCGACCGCATCCGGATCCGGATCGTCAACGCGGGCGGCGACACGGCGTTCCGGGTCGCGCTCGGCGGCCACGAGATGACCGTGACGCACACCGATGGCTTCCCCATCGAGCACGCGACGACGGACGCACTGCTGCTCGGCATGGGCGAACGTTACGACGTCCTGGTCACCGCCCAGGACGGCGTCTTCCCGCTGGTCGCCCTCGCCGAGGGCAAGAAGAAGACGGCGATGGCACTGCTGCGCACCGTCGGCGGCTCCGCACCGGAGCCGTCGGTCCGCCCGGCCGAGCTGTCCGGGAAGGTGCTCACGGCCGACCGGCTCAAGGCCGACGAAAGCGTGCGCCTGTCCGAGCGCAAGCCGGACCGGACGGTGAAGCTGAGCCTGACGGGTGGCATGGCGAAGTACGACTGGGGCTTCAACGGCAAGAGGTACGACCCCTCACACCGCCACCCGGTCCGCGCCGGCGAGCGGGTCCGCCTGGTCTTCACCAACACCACGACGATGTGGCACCCCGTCCACCTGCACGGCCACACATTCGCCCTCGCAGGCGGCGGCCCCCGCAAGGACACCGCCATCGTCCTGCCGGACGAGACCCTCACCGTCGACTTCGACGCGGACAACCCCGGCCTGTGGATGGTCCACTGCCACAACGTCTACCACGCCGAGGCAGGCATGATGACCGTCCTCGGCTACCGAAGGTAGCGACGCCCCGGACGGAATCTGCACGCACCCACCCACCGGCACCGGCCCGCCCCGGCCCGGCCCGGCTGCGTCACGCCACCTCGGTGGCAGCCCTCCACCACGGGGTGGCGACTGCCGTGCCGGGCCTTCAACGGTTCTGGCTGTACCGGACCACCCTGCCGTAGCGACCGTCCGCTTCCTGGTTTCTCTCCCACCGAATCTGCAGAGGTGCCTGTTATGCCGCATTTCCCACTCGTTTCCGGCCGTTCCGGCATACCACGGTGCACCGCCGTTGCCGCCCCGGCGGCCGCATCCCCCGACAACCAGCGCCTGACGCACCCGGCGGTGGAAGACCGCACGGTGGTGCCGGAACGTCGGGGCGAGACGCCGACCGGCAAGCCGATCAGTCACCCCGAACACTGCGGCAAGCCCCTGGGAACCAACGTGCGGGGCTCATTGCACGACCCGGTCCTCAAGGAAGGCTGAGGCATGCTGCTGGCTCTCGATCTCAACGGCACCGTGCTGACCGGCTCGGTGCTGCTGGCCATCCCGATCGCCGCGCTGGCCGGGCTGGTGTCCTTCTTCTCCCCCTGCGTGCTGCCGCTGGTGCCCGGCTACCTGTCCTACGTCACCGGCATGACCGGGGCAGACCTCGCCGAGGCCCGGCGCGGCCGCATCCTGGTCGGCACGCTGTTGTTCCTGGCCGGGTTCACCGCCGTGTTCGTCTCCTTCGGCGCCGCCTTCGGCTACGCCGGGAACGCCCTGCTGGAACACCAGGACATTCTCATCCGGGTGCTGGGTGCGGTGACCATCCTGATGGGCCTGGCCTTCATGGGCGTCATACCGTGGCTGACCCGGCGCGAGTTCCGCATTCACACCAGGCCGGCTGCCGGGCTGGTGGGCGCGCCGATGCTGGGAGTGCTGTTCGGGATCGGCTGGACCCCGTGCATCGGCCCGACCCTGGCCGCCGTGCAGGCCTTGGCGTTCAGCGAGGCGAGCGCCGAGCGCGGGGCGCTTTTGACAGTGGCGTACTGCTTGGGGCTGGGCGTGCCGTTTCTGGCGGCGGGGCTGGCCTTCCGCAAGGCGATGGGCGTCTTTGCCTGGGTCAAGGCCCACTACCGGTGGGTCATGTGGGCTGGCGGCGGCATGATGGTCGCCACCGGTGTGCTGATGGTCACCGGTATCTGGAGCTATTTCATCAGCTATATGCAGTCCTGGACAGCCGACTACACCATCGGCATCTGAACCCCGCCGGGTGCGCAAGTACCACCGCAGCCGCTCCCACCCGATCGACGTGAAGGGCCGTGATCGATGTGAAGGATCGTGAAGGTGACTGAGCCTCTTTCATCTGCGCGGCAGGAGTGAACGGACCGGTTTGCAAGGACGGGTGACGAGGCAGAGCTTCTCATCGTTGACGTGGTGATTCTCCCAGCACGCCGACGATCAGAGGAGCCCTGTCGGTTTTGTCCCCTGCCATGCTCGACGTCCCCCACGAGCTGGTCGAGCACGTCTCCTGGCTCCTCGACGCACGAAGGCGTGCACCGCGTTCCTCCTGGTGATGACCCTCTCCTCGCCCACCAGGAGGCCCGGCTCCATTTCCCGACAGCCTCCTGCGCAATGCGAATCGAAGTTCCTCTGAACGGCGGCGATGACCGGGCTCAGGCGCAGTCCCCACAGCGGATACAAGGCCCCGGCGGCGAAGGAGACGCCAACGCCGCACCCACCAGCGGATCGTGACGCTTCTCAGTCATGGCGGCAAGAGCCCGGGGTATGCCGGTGCCCGGAGCGGCGCGACGGATGAGCGGAGGCGTCCGTGCGCGGCCCGTGTTCCGAGGCGGCGCGGGAACGAAGTCCGGCCAGGGTGACCGTGACGAGGCGGAGCGCCGCGGCCTGGGACGACAGGCCGCTGGCCGCGGTGAGGGCATGCAGGCAGTAGCTCGCGAGCTCGCCGGGCGGGACGTCGTCGCGGACACTGCCGTCGCGCACGCCGTCGGCCAGCAGCTCCTCGATCATGCTGTGGAGCTGCCCCCGGGCCCGGACGATCTGCGGGTCGCGGTGCAGGAAGGCCGCCAGACCACTTTCGTGATGACCTCTGGTGTCGTGCGTGGTGAGGGCGAAGGCCCGCAGTACCGCCTCGAGCTGTTCACGGGTGTCCGCGCTCTGATCGCGGACCTGGACCAGGTGCTCGAGGTGGTGGCCGACCTGGCGCTCGTGCCAGGCGAGCAGGATCGACTCGACATCGGGAAAGTACTTGTACAGCGTGGCGCGCCCGATCCCGGAGTCCTTGGCGATCTGCGACATCGTCACCGACGCGAGTCCGCGTTCTGCGACCAGTGCCGCGGTGGCGTCCAGCACGGCGGCGCGTACGGCGGCGCGGTGCGCGTCGATCGTCTCCGTCCACAGCTTCGGCACACCGTCAGCATACGGGCCGCCACGTGCGTGACATCATGCATTGACAGAGACAGAGTGTCTCGATAAACCTGATGAGGCTGCAAGCCGGCCAGCGTCGCGGCGGAAAGGGGCGGCCATACCCCACCCGACGGGTCGCGTCCCTGTCCTGCTCCAATCCGCCCACCGTGAAGGAAACGCCATGCTGAGCACCGAAGCCCACGTCGCGACCGCCCGCCCGAGCCGGTACCTCATCCAGCTCTGCAAGCACTTCTCCCGCAAGGGCCGGCATCTGAGTCACCGTCCCCGCTCCCACCTCGGCGTCGACGCGCAGACACTGAGCGCGATGCGGATCGCAGCGGAACAGGCCCAGGTCGACTGGTCCGAAACCGAAGGCAGCGTCAGCCTTCCGTGGGGCACGATCACGCTGCGGACCGCACCAGGTGTACTGCTGCTGCGGGTCGAGGCCGCGGGTGAGGAGAACCTCCAGCGGCTGCAGGACCTTGTGACCCAACACGTGGAGCGGTTCGGCCGGCGCGACGGGCTGCAGGTGAGCTGGCAGCGCCTCGCGTCGGCTGTCGAGCCCGAGAGCTCCGGTGCAGCCGAAACAGCCGGAGCGTCAGGAAGGACAGCCGCTGGCCGGAGCGGGAATCTGAAGCTGCTGGGCCTTGCCGCCGCCGTGGTGCTAGCCCTCGCCGCCCACCTGGGTCTGGGTGGTGCCGTGGTGGCGAACTGGCACTCGGCCGGAGGGGCCGTGGGTGCTGTCCTGGCGGCTTTCCTGCTGAAGGCAGCCGTCGTGGGTGGCTTCGCCCTCCACCGCGGCCGGGCCACCAGGCGCCGCTAGGTGTGCTGCTCGGACAGGTTGGTGACGCGGCTGGCTGGTGAGTGGGACCAGCTTTGCTATCCGGCCCGGGCAGGTCGAGGCTGTCCCGGGCGGGCGTGCGCGCAGGGCACACTCAAGGGCGATCGGCCTGAGCGAAGGGGCGGTTACACGCTTCCGTGCAAAACGGGCGGTCAGCACCCTGATGCGTGAGGTGGGAGGCCAGGGCCTTGAGCAGTGCGGCGGCGGCCACCCTGACGACCGGGTGTCCCGCTGTCCGGCGCATGGTGCTGGTCCATGACGGTGTAGTCATGAGTGAACTCCCCTTGGGCGCGTGCTGACATCTGCGGTGATGTAAGGGCCGGCGGTCTGCGCGGTCAGAGTCTTCGAGTGTCATCACCGTCTGCCCTCCTCTTCAACGGCGCAGCCGGAACGAGGGGCGGGCCCGGAAGCCCGCCCCTCATCGGTTGCGGCGGGGCACGGTGTCAGCTGGCGGCCTTGAAGCCGCGCAGGCGCAGGCTGTTGCCGACGACGAAGACCGAGGAGAACGCCATGGCGGCTCCGGCGATCATCGGGTTGAGCAGTCCGGCCGCGGCGAGCGGAAGGGCGGCCACGTTGTAGGCGAAAGCCCAGAACAGGTTGGACTTGATGGTGCCCAAGGTTCTGCGGGCCAGGCGGATGGCGTCGGCGGCGGCGCGCAGGTCGCCGCGGACCAGGGTGAGGTCGCCGGCCTCGATGGCGGCGTCGGTGCCGGTGCCCATGGCCAGCCCGAGGTCGGCCTGAGCGAGCGCTGCGGCGTCGTTGACGCCGTCGCCGACCATGGCGACCGAACGGCCTTCGCTCTGCAGGCGCTTGACGACGTCGACCTTGTCCTCTGGCATGACCTCGGCGATCACCTCATCGATGCCGACCTCGGCGGCCACCGCCTCGGCGACGGCCTTGTTGTCCCCGGTGAGCAGGATCGGGGTCAGGCCCAGGGCGCGCAGCCGGGTGATGGCCTCGGCGCTGGTGGTTTTGACCGCGTCGGCGACCTCCAGGACCGCCCGTGCCTCGCCGTCCCAGGCGACCGCGATCGCGGTGCGGCCCGCGGCCTCGGCGTCCGCCTTGGCGCGCGCCAGGTCGGCCGGCAGTTCCATGGCCCACTCGGCGAGCAGCTTGGTCCGGCCCACCAGGACCGCGTGACCGTCGACCACGCCCTGCACGCCGAGGCCGGGCACGTTGGCGAAGTCCTCCGGTGCCGGCAGGGCGCCGACCCGCTCGGCGGCGCGGGCGGCCACCGCCCGGGCGATCGGGTGCTCGGAGGCGTGCTCCAGAGCGCCCGCCAGGCGCAGCACCTCGGCCTCGTCGGTGCCGTCGGCGGTGTGCACGGCCAGCAGGGCCATCTTCCCGGTGGTCACCGTGCCGGTCTTGTCCAGGACGACGGTGTCGACCTTGCGGGTGGACTCCAGCACCTCCGGGCCCTTGATCAGGATGCCGAGCTGCGCGCCGCGCCCGGTGCCGACCATCAGCGCGGTCGGGGTGGCCAGGCCCAGGGCGCAGGGGCAGGCGATGATCAGGACGGCGACGGCGGCGGTGAACGCGGCCGTCAGCCCGGCGCCGTTGCCCAGCCAGAAGCCCAGGGTGCCCAGCGCCAGCGCGATCACGACCGGGACGAAGACGGCTGAGATCTTGTCGGCGAGCCGCTGGGCGGCGGCCTTGCCGTTCTGCGCGTCCTCGACCAGCTTGGCCATGCGGGCGAGCTGGGTGTCGGCGCCGACCCGGGTGGCCTGCACGACCAGGCGGCCGCCGGCGTTCACGGTCGCCCCGGTGACGGCGTCCCCGGCGCCGACCTCGACCGGCACGGACTCGCCGGTGAGCATGGAGGCGTCGACCGCCGAGGCGCCCTCGACGACCGTGCCGTCGGTGGCGATCTTCTCGCCCGGCCGGACCAGGAACAGGTCCCCGCCCTTCAGCTCGACCACCGGGATCTGCTCCTCCCGGCCGGCCCGCAGGACGGTGACGTCCTTCGCGCCCAGCTGGAGCAGCGCCCGCAGGGCGGCGCCGGCCTTGCGCTTGGAACGGGCCTCGAAATAGCGGCCGGCCAGGATGAAGGCGGTCACGCCGGCGGCGGCCTCGAGGTAGATGTTCCCGGCGCCGTCGGTGCGGGCGATGGTCAGCTCGAAGGGGTGGGTCATGCCGGGGGTGCCGGCGGTGCCGAAGAACAGCGCCCACAGCGACCACAGGAACGCCGCCGACGTACCGACCGAGATCAGCGTGTCCATGGTGGCCGCGCCGTGCCGCGCGTTGGTGAACGCGGCCTTGTGGAAGGGCCAGGCGGCGTACGTCACCACGGGCGCCGCCAGGGTGAGCGAGAGCCACTGCCAGTACTCGAACTGCCAGGCCGGCACCATCGCCATTGCGATCACCGGGACGGCGAGCACCACGGCCGTGACCAGCCGCTGCCGCAGCGGTCGCAGCTCATCGCCTTCCGTTTCCTGGCCCGGCGCGCCGTCCTGACCGTCACCGGCCGCGCCGGGCGCGGGGTCCGGCTCCGGCCGGCGGGCGGTGTAGCCGGTGGCCTCCACCGTGGCGATCAGGTCTGCGACGTCGAGGTCGGGGCGGAAGGCGACCTTGGCCTTCTCGGTGGCGTAGTTGACGGTGGCGGTGACCCCCTCCATCCGGTTCAGTTTCTTCTCGATCCGGGCGGCGCACGAGGCGCAGGTCATGCCGCCGATCGCGAGTTCGACCTCGGCTGTGTCGGGGACCGTGGTAGCCATCGCTGCTCCTGGGACTGGGTGGGGCAAGGGGAAGAAAGGGGGCCGGGCCCGCGGGCGGGCCCGGCAGACGAACAGAGCCGTCAGGCCGCGCGGCCGGTGAGCTCGTAGCCGGCGTCGTCGACGACCTTCGCCAGCAGCGCGTCCTCGGGCTCGCCGGAGCTGGTGACAGCGACCTGGCCGCTCTCCAGGTCGACGTCGACCGCCAGGACGCCGTCCAGGGCGCCGATCTCCTTGGTGAGCGTGGCCTTGCAGTGCCCGCACGTCATCCCGGAGACGTTGTAGACGGTGGTGGTGCCCTCGGTGGTCGCAGCCGTGGCGGCGTTGGTGGAGCAGCTGCCGTCGGAGGTGCAGCAGGACATGGGTTCCTCCCAGAGATGAGCACGGGTGTACCCCCGGGGGGTACCGATGACGCCATTAGGTATACCCCCTCGGGGTATGTTTGGCAAACGTCTCCGCGTCTCCTACGCATACCCCTGGGGGGTATATAGTCAGGGGTGTCAGCCAAGGAACGCGGCGACACCGCCGAGAAAGGGACCGTCATGAACACCGGCGTCAAGATCACTGCTTTCACCGCCGTCCTCGCGGCGACCTTCGCCGCCGCCTACGGTGTCGGCGCGGCCACCGGCCCCCTCGCCTCCGACCCGGAGCCGGCAGCCCACGCCGGGCACAACCGGCCCGCATCCCCAGGTCACAGCGCCGGCGGACACAGTGGCCACGCGGACACAGCGCCCGCAGGCCTGCAGATCTCCCGGGCCGGATACACCCTCGACCTGAAGACCCCCCGTCTCACCGCGGGAGAGGACAACGAGCTCCGCTTCGCCATCCGTGACCAGGAGGGACAACAGGTCACCACCTACCGCCGCGAGCACGGCAAGGAACTGCACCTCATCCTCGCCTCACGCGACCTGGTCACCTACCGGCACCTGCACCCCACCCGGGCCGCCGACGGCACCTGGAGCACCCCCGTCACCCTGCCCGCCGCCGGCTCCTACCGCCTCTTCGCCGACTTCACCCCAGCCACCGAAGACACCACCAACCTCACCCTGGGCGCCGACCTCGCCGCCTCCGGCACCTACCAGGCCCCCGCCCTGCCCGAACCCGCCGCCACCACCACCGTCGACGGCTACACCGTCACCCTCGACGGCGACCTGCACCCCGGTAAGGCGGCCGAACTCACCCTCACCGTCAGCCGGGACGGCCGTCCGGTCACCGACCTTCAGCCCTACCTCGGCGCCTACGGTCACCTGGTCGCCCTGCGCTCCGGCGACCTCGCCTACCTCCACGTCCACCCCAACGGCGAACCCGGCGACGGCACCACCAAGCCCGGCCCCGATGTCTCCTTCACCGCCACCGCGCCCAGCGCTGGCACCTACCGCCTCTTCCTCGACTTCCAGCACAACGGCACCGTCCGCACCGCAGCCTTCACCGTCAAGACCGACCGAACCGCCGGAGCATCCGAACCGGCAGCCGGCGAGGAGCAGGGCAATCACCTGCACTGACCCATCAGACAAGCACCCTCTATGTGAGCCCGCCCCGACGGCCTGGCCCAGGACGAGTCACTCCTGCGGACCGGCATGGCCCGGCAGGGCTCGAGGCGTCCGGCCGAATACGGGAGGGGGGTATGCTGAGTGGTTCGGTCGCAGCGCGAAGACCTACCTGATCTGCGGGCCCGCCGCCCGCGGCGGCCAGGACACGGGTAGGAGCAGCCATTTCCGCCCAACGAGACGCGCGACAAGACACGAGGGACGAGGCGATGGTCAGCTACAGCAACCACAAGGACGACGTACTCAAGCGACTGCGGCGGATCGAGGGACAGGTCCGGGGGCTGCAGCGCATGGTGGAAGAAGACACCTACTGCATCGACATCCTCACCCAGGTCTCCGCGACCACACGCGCTCTGCAGTCCTTCGCCTTGCAGATGCTCGACGAGCACATGGACACCTGCGTACGCACCGCCGTGGCCGAAGGCGGTGAGGACGGAGACCTCAAGCTGAAGGAAGCCCGTGACGCCATCGCCCGCCTCGTACGCTCCTAGGCTCCCACTCCCAACAGTGCTTCGTTAAGCGCTCCGACCCTGCCTGGTCGTGGGCATGGTGAGCCTTCCCCGTGGTGTCAGCGGCAGCTCGTCACGTGCCGACCAACGAGGCGATTCCCGAGTCCGGTTCATGCATGGCCGCGCCCCCACTCCGGGACGGGCCGCGTGGGAGCAGCCGAGGACTGGCTCCGTGCGCGCCGGTATTACGCGTCGGCCGAGGCCGTCGCACACCGCTGAAAACAGGCATACAGGCTTTCGCTCCCGCCGACGCGGGGGTGTTCCGTGCTGGGCGAGCTGCTCGGCCAGGTTGACCGCGTCCTCCCCGCCGACGCGGGGGTGTTCCGCCCGCGGGGCTCTACACGGTGATGACCTGGCTGTCCTCCCCGCCGACGCGCGGGGGTGGTCCGCAGCTCGCGCCGATCATCCGCGACCTGTCCCCGTCCTTCCTGCCGATGCGGGGGTGTCCGGTCACGTGGCTGTGTGTGGTGTCTGTTCCGTTGGTGGGGTGGCCCAGTCGAGTCCGAGGGCGGCGAGTGCGGCCAGCTTGTCCGCGGTGAGCTTGGTCCGGCGGCTCTTGTGGTTGGACAGGAACACTCCGAGTTTGACGACGTGTTCCACGCCGTCGACCACCACGGTCTCCTCGTGCCCCCTGGAGGGCGTCAGGGAGCCCGTGCGGGCCTTGTACTGAGCCAGTGCCGCAATGCCCCGTTCAAAGGCCGCTGAACGGCCCCCAGACGGTCGTCTGCCCGGCGCCGCGTCTCTAGTTCCCGCTTGTGCCGGTACGGTCTGCTCGGCAGGCTTTACACCCAGCCGGGCGAGCCGGTCGCGCTGCCCTTGGCTCAGGAGCGGCCAGTCCTGCCGCTGGGTGGCCAGCCACCGGCCGACGTCCATGCCGTGCACGACCGTCCCCGGCTTCACCGACGCGAGATCGACACCGTCGTCCACCAGGTTCTTCAGCGTGGCGTAGTGGCGCTGCCAGTCCACCGGCCAGTCGGGCTTCCAGTCCGGATCGATCGCCGTCAGCAGCGCCGCCCGCCGGGCCGCCCGCTGCGGGTCCTTGCCCAGTCCGCCCTTCTTGCGGGCGTTGGCCAGCCACTGCCCCACCGGCCTGTCCAGGATCGCCGCCGTCACCGGGGCTGCGAGCGTGCCATAGGCATCGAAGTACGCGCGGGCCGCTCCCAGGTTCTCCTCCCACGCCTCATCGGCCGGCTCCCACACGATCCCCAGCTCCTCCAGGTCCTCGGCCCGCTCGGCAGCCAGCCGCCCTGCGCGCATGGCCCGCCGCTGATCCGACAGCCACCGCCCGAGCGGGAACCCACCACCCTTGAACGCGGCCGGCGCCCCGGCCGGGCCGCCCTCGACATGGTTGTAGGGGACGTTCAGGTGGCCTTCGCGCTGGCGGTAGGCGACCGCCGCACGGTGACCGGCCTTCCAGTTGGCTTGCTCGGGCTCGATCAGCTGGTACTTGACGAACCGGGCGACGAGCGCCGGGTCGCGGCGGGTCCCGAACCGCAGCAGAAGCCGCTTCTCCTCATCGTCGTCACCCTCCGGCGCCTCACCGAGCCACGACGGCACCGGCTCGCTGCGATTCAGGTTTTCCTGCGGCGCCGCCAGCATTTCCACCGCACGCTCATCATGCGCCCGCAACCCGGACAACACCCTCACCAACGGACGATAAGAAGCCGAATACGGCATATCCTCCGGTGTCTCACCCTCACCCAGGAAAATCGGCACGACCAGCGTCGCCAGTTTCCCTTGATCCGGTTTCTGGCGCAATGCTCGCCCAATGGCCTGGACGATATCCACCGCCGACCCCTTCGGATCGATCAACGCAACCGAATCCACGCTCGGCACATCCACGCCCTCACCCAGAACCCGGCAATTCGACATCACCGCACGACCCGCCCGCGCCCCGAACATCCGCAGCCGCTCGCCACGCACCTCCTGGTCCTGCTCGCCCGACAACCACCCCGACCACACCGCCTTCGGGTGCCGCTCCGGATCACTGGCGTGCAACTGGCGCACCACACGGGGGAGCCCCTCGGCGAAAGCACGAGCCTCGATGGTCCGGTGGTGGAAGGTGATGCACCGGCCGAGCCGGTGCTCGCTCATCGTCTCCAGCAGCGCGGCCTGGAGCACCGCCAGCCGCTCACCGCGCACATGCTCCTCGTACCGCTCCTCGCCGTACAGCTTCTGCAAGGGAAGCGAAGGGTCCCGCAGCTCCACCACCACGATCTGGTACCGCGCCAGCAGCCCCCGCGAGATCGCCTCCGACAACGCCATCGCCCACAGAACAGGCCCGTAAATCGCCTCATCGTCCATCGAACAGGCCATCTCTTCCGGCAGCGGATCACGCGGCACCACCGCCCCCTCGACCTCACGCTCCCAACGACGCCGCGGAGGCCGCTCCATCCAGATCCGCGGAGTCGCCGTCAGATACAACCGCCGCATCGCCGGCACCAGCTCCTGATCGTGCACAGCCGCCCACGCCTTCCCTAGATGACCACTGGTCCGGTGCGCCTCATCGACTGCCACCAGGTCCCACACGTCCATGGGGAGCCCGTACAAACCCTCGTGAGCCTCGATCAGGACCGGCAGGGAGGCGTAGGTGGCGAACACCGTCACCGGCCCCTTGCCCCAGTGCAGCGCCAGCTGCGGCGCGCTGGTCGTGGACGGCACCCCCAGCGAGTACAGCTGCGGATCGTCCTCGATCGAGCACACCGCCACCATCGGACCCGCATGCCCGAACGCCCGCCACTCCTGCACCGTCTGCGAAAGCAGAGCCAGAGTCGGAACCAAAATCAGAACACGGCCATGAGGCGCAATACGGTGCGCAGCGGCGGCGGCGATGAAGGTTTTTCCCGTACCGCACGCGGCGTGCACCTGACCGCGCAATCCACCGTCAGGGATCCGCTGTCCCGGACCGATATGGAGCCCGGACACAATGGCTTCCACAGCCTCTTCCTGATGGGGACGGAGTTTGATTTTTTCGGCCATGACCAGGAACCTTTCTCCAGGTTCATCAGGGAGTGAGTGTTCGTTCGGGAAGCTACCCGATGCATCACATGATGCATCATACGTGGGACAGGCACCTCACGTATCGCTGATCCGGTCGATGGTTGGCTGGTCTCTACTCGTGTTGGCGTGTACGGGGGGTGCCAGTGGCACCCTTTCCAATGTGGCGGGCCCCGGGGGAGCAGGGCGCCTGGTAGGTCGTCTGACGGTTGGTCTGCTCGGGGGTTTCTCCGCCTGGGTCGTCCTGCTCCTGGTGGTGGCTCCGGGGTGGGCCGGCCTCTGGCCGGTGATGCTGGCCGGTTCGGGGTCCTACCTGGTAGCAGAGTTGATGCACCGTCACCCGCCCCCTGCTTGTTGCTGCTCGGCGTAGCCGGTAGGGCAGGAGCGCAGCGGATGCCCCGGGCCGGTGAAGCGCAGCGGAACCGGCCCCCGAGGATTGGAGCGCAGCGGAAATCCGTATTCACGCGAAGCGTGAATGCAAGAAAGGCGCGAAGCGCCTTTCAAAAACACGCGGAGCGGGTTTTTGAATTCGCGCAGCGAATTCATTCGTTTCCCATCGCGCAGCGATGGGGGACCCGCTCCGCGGGGG